>JBBRDG010000003.1:0-87170 GCA_038204165.1 Elusimicrobiales bacterium | reverse complement strand
TGGCCTACTCCGCGGAAGCCCTCTGGCTGGCCGGCGCCGGCGGCGTAATAGAAAAGCGCCTGCCCGACGCGCGCTATACAGTGGTTTCCAGAACCGCGGCGTTCTCACCCGCTCCTGACAGCGCCTGTTTCGACGGACTTTACTTCTGGACGGCCGACTCGCGCTCCGGCGCCATCGTGAAGCGCATGGCCTCTGACGCGCTGCCCGAACTTAAGACTTTCAAATACCCGGGCCAGAAGCTCTCCGCCCTCACCTGCGACAAGCGCTTTCTGTGGGCCGCAGACCCAGGCCTGAAAGCGCTGGTCAAGATGTCGCTGGACGACCCGGAGCGCATAATTTCAAGGACGGAAATCCCCGAATACGCCGCAAAGACCCTTAACATCACCGCGCTGGCATCAGCCGGAGGAAAAATATGGTTCGCCGGCGACGACGGCGGGCGCGGCCTGGTCTTCAGGAAAAATGAGCCAAAATAAGGCGGAACTCTATATCCCGGCGCTGGCCAAGACCTCGCTGGACATGCCCCCCCTTTGGGGAAGGCTGATCTCGCTCGCCCCCGAACGGGCGGACTTCCTGAGCCACTTCGAACTGCCGGCCGGCAGGATCATCCTGCTTACCTTCGACCTGGGCCGGGCAGAATTCCCGGACATGCGCGCGCGCATCAAGACCGCGCTGCGGGACGCCGACGGCTATTACAACTACGCGCTGGTCTTCCTGGACCAGGCGCAGTCCGCGCTCTTGAGGGTGGCACTCATTGAAGCCGGACCTAAATAAAACTACAATTTAGTAATGAACATCACGCGCTTCAGGGTGACAGCAGCCGCGCTGCTGCTTTTTCTCGCCGGGAGCGGCGCCTTCGCTTACTTCAAGTATCAGAAGCTCTCCCATTACCTTATAGACCAGCTCAGCGGCCAGGCCTCCAAAAAGCTGGGCCGCCAGCTAAAGTTCCGGGCTATTTCCTTTTCCCCCCTGAACGGGATCATCATTAAGGACGCCTGCGTTTCCCGCCGGCCCGATTTCTCAAAAGGGAATTTCTTCTGCGCCGAGAAAACCGTTATCCGCCCGCAACTGGCCGCCCTGCTTAAGAACCAGGTCTACTTCGCCCTGATCGCTTTTGAAAAGCCGGTGCTGAAGGTGCGCGAACGCAACGGAGAGTGGGACTTCGCGGACCTGCTGGCGCTGCTCCCCAAAACAGACAAAGGCCTGCACCTTACCTGGAACGCCAGCGAACTTACGATGAAAGACGCCGCGCTGGAGGCCGACCTGGAAACCTCCGGCCTATCGCTGGCGCTCGAGAACGCCAACCTCAAGCTGAGCCACTATTCCTCTTACGGCGGCAATTACGGACTATCCGCGGACGGCCTCATTAAGACGGCGGTCAAGGGCAAGCTGCTCTCGTCTGAAATAAAATTCAATACGGAGGCCAACTTCGACTACGGCGGCATGTCCTCCACTAAAGGAAACTTCCGCGCGGACCATACAGCCTACGGTGCTATCACTCTGGATAAGTTCACGGCAGACTGGGCCCTTTTCAACATGCGCAAGCCGCTGGCCGACAAGAATTATTCGGCAAGCATTGAGGCGGAGAACCTGCTGGTGCCCGGCCAAGAAAACGGGGCCAGGGACGCCGTATCAAAAGGACTGAGCCTGTTCTCCTCGGCCATGGGCAGGTCCGCCCCGAAGATAGACGACATAGAGATGCGCTCCCTAAGCGCTGCCTTCCGGCTGAATGATAGTTTTCTTTCCGTCAGCGACATCGCGCTGCGCACCAATTTTATGGACCTGGATTCAGGCATAACTATCAACGGCCCGGCCAGGACCGCCGACGTTTCGCTGGAGGCGCTGATAGGATCCAGCAAGCTGAAGCTGGCCGCCTCCGGCCCGATAAAAGCCCCGGAGATAAAGCCGGTGCTCTCGGACACGCTGTCCGCCAAATTCAAAGAAGCGCTCGCCGGCATTGAGGCTTCCCTTTTGAAAACTTTCCCGGTAACAGGAGAATAAGCAAATGGCTAAAAAAGTAATAGTAATCGGTTCCGGGCCCGGGGGCTACCCCGCGGCGCTGCGCCTTAAGGAACTGGGCGCCGAGGTTTCCATTGTAGAGTCCTGGGATTTCGGCGGCACCTGCCTCAACCGGGGCTGCATCCCCTCGAAGGCTTTCCTGGACACCGGGCACCGGGTGCACGCCTTCGAGGGGCTTAAGAAACTTTTGAAAGAAGATTCCGGGGTAAATTTCAGCGCGGACATGCTGGACTGGGGCAAAATAAAAGCCCGCCGGGCGGACGTCATAACAAAACTGCGAACCTCCCTGGAGAAGCTCTTCCAGGCAAAAAAGATAGAGGTCATCCGCGGTAGGGCCGCCTTCTCCGGCCCGAACGAAATAACAATAACCGGTCCGGAAGGGCAGGTTAAAAAGGCCTTCGACGCGGCCATCCTGGCGGCCGGCACAAGGCCGAGCTTTCCCCCTCCTTTCCGGGACTTCAAGGACAGCCTGAGCGATTCCGACAGAGTCTTCGACCTGCCCGCCAAACCGAAGTCCGTCATTATCGTAGGCGCGGGCGTAATAGGCCTGGAGTTTGCCTGCTTCTTTAATTCTATCGGCACGCAGGTGAGCGTACTGGAACTGCTCCCGGACCTGCTGGCCGGCGAAGACCCCCAGGTAACGCGGACTGTGCGTTCCTCCTTCGAGAAGCGCGGCATCAAATTCTATTTTGGGAAAAAGACCAACGCTATAGAGTTCACCGGCGGCCTGAAGACCGTGCTGCTGGATGACGGCACAAAACTAGAAGCCGAAGAAATCCTGGTGGGCGCGGGGCGGGCCGCCGACCTTACCGGGATGGGGCTTGAAGCGCTGGGCCTCGCGTGGGACCGGCGAGGGGTGAAGGTGGATGAATTTATGCGGACCGCCGTTCCGCAGGTTTACGCCGTGGGCGACGTGAATGGCATCTCGCTCCTGGCGCATTCGGCCAGCCGTCAGGGCGAAATAGCCGCCGAGAACATTATGGGCGGCCGGCACACTTTCGACGCCGACATCGTCCCCAAATGCGTTTATACCTGGCCGGAAGTAGGTTCGGTCGGCCTGAACAAAGCGCAGGCTGAAGCGAAAGGGCTTACGGTAAAAACCTCAAGGGCTTTCTACCTGGGCATCGGCAAGGCCGTGGCCACCGACGAGACCGAAGGCTTCGTACAGCTGGTTTTCAGCGCGGCCGACGAAACGGTGCTGGGCGCGCAGCTAGTGGGCGGCCCCGCCACCGAGCTGATCCACGTGCTGGCCCTGGCGGTTAAGTTGAAGTTGAAGCGCGCCGATCTGAAGGAAATAATTTACGCGCACCCCACTATGGCCGAGGCCATTCACGAGGCGCTGAATAAATAATGAAGTTACTTTCCTGGAATGTGAACGGTTACCGCGCCGCGCTAAAAAAAGGCTTCAGCGATTTCCTCCTTAAGTCCGGGGCGGGAGTGGTGAGTTTGCAGGAAGTAAAATCCCTGCCGGAGCAGCTGTCTCCCAAGGATACCGCTTTCACCGGCTACCAATGCGCCTGGAACGGAGCCGAGAGGAAAGGCTACAGCGGGGTGGCGGCTTTCTACACTAATGAACCGCTCTCCGTTTCTAACGGCTTCGGCGAAGCGCGCTTCGACTGCGAGGGCCGCGTGATCACCCTGGAGTACCCGGCCTTCTATCTGCTGAACATCTACTTCCCCAACGGCGGCCAAGGCCCGGAGCGGCTGAAATATAAACTTGATTTTTACGAAGCCTTCCTTAAGCATATCGAAAAACTTCGCAAAACCGGCAAAGCCGTGGTCTTCTGCGGCGATGTGAACACCGCGCATAAGGAAATAGACCTGGCCCGGCCCAAGGAAAATGTAGAGAACTCCGGCTTTATGCCCATAGAGAGAGCCTGGTTGGACAAAATCACCAACCTAGGCTGGGTGGATACCTTCAGGGCTTTCCACCCGGAACCGGCCCAGTATACCTGGTGGGATTACAAAACCAAGGCCCGCGAACGCAACGTAGGCTGGCGCCTGGACTATTTCTTCATAAACAAAGAGAAGCTGCCTCTGGTTAAGGATTCTTTCATTCTTCCCGAAGTGCAGGGCTCGGACCATTGCCCCATAGGCATAACCCTGAACATTTAGCGGACTGAACAAGGAGCAGTTGTGAACCATTTAGACTGGGTTAAAGGCGCGGTAATCTACCAGATCTTCCCCGACCGTTTCGCTCGCTCGGCTTCCGCCGGGATTGACGGAATTTTTGAAA
This sequence comes from Elusimicrobiales bacterium, assembly GCA_038204165.1. Classification (GTDB taxonomy): domain Bacteria; phylum Elusimicrobiota; class Elusimicrobia; order Elusimicrobiales; family UBA9959; genus UBA9959. The sequence goes on along the minus strand of JBBRDG010000003.1, from coordinate 82,918 downwards.
AGTGGGGCACGCCGGAAACCCCGGAAGGATTCAAAGGCGGCAACCTGAAAGGCGCAGAAGAAAAACTTGACTATCTTAAGGGCCTTGGCGTTACCGCGGTCTATTTCAATCCCGTCTTCGCCTCCGCGGCTAACCACCGCTACCACACTTACGACTACTATTCGGTGGACCCGGTGCTAGGCGGCAACCCGGCTTTCAGGTCTTTCCTGAAAGCGGCGCACAAGCGCGGCATCAAGGTTATTCTTGACGGCGTCTTTAACCACGCCAGCCGGGGCTTCTTCCAATTCAACCACCTGCTCGAGAACGGGGTGGCCTCCCCCTACCGGCACTGGTTCCATCCGCGCAGTTTTCCCCTGAAGGCTTACAACCTGGGCAAGGATGAAAAGCCCAACTATGCCTGCTGGTGGAACCTGCCGGCGCTCCCCAAATTCAACACAAAGAACCCGGAAGTGCGAAAATTCATATTGGGCGTAGCAAGGTACTGGCTGGAACAAGGGATAGACGGCTGGCGGCTGGACGTACCGCACGAAATAAACGACGACGCGTTCTGGCGCGGGTTCCGGCATGTCTGCAAAGCGGTGAATCCCGATTGCTACATTATAGGCGAAATCTGGGGCGAGGCCAGGCGCTGGCTGAAAGGCGACCAGTTCGACGCGGTAATGAACTACCAGCTGAGCGCGGCCTGCATTTCCTATTTTGGCGGAAAAAAACTAAAGCTCACCCATTCCTACGACGGGCGCAGCCTGGGACCTTGCGATCAGAAAAAGTTCATGGCGGACATCGAACGCCTGCTGGGCCTGTATAAGCCTGAAGCGACGCTGGTGCAGATGAACATGATGTCCAGCCACGACACGGACCGCATGCTTAACACCTACGGCGGGGACACGAGCCTGATGAAACTGGCCGTAGTTTTCTCCTTCCTTTTCCCCGGCGCGATAAACATCTATTACGGCGAAGAAATAGGCCTGGAGGGCGCTTTCAACGCCGGCACCCGCCGTTGCATGCCTTGGGCGGGCAAAGTCCGCAATCTGGACCTGTTGAAACTTTACCGCGGCCTGGCCTCGCTGCGCAGGAACAACCCCGTTATTAAGAACGGCAAGTTTGAATTCCTGAAGGAATACTGCGACGGCGAAGCGCTGGTTTTCAGGCGCTTCCTGGGCGACAAGGCCCTGGTCTGCCTGCTGAACAACAGCGCCGAGCGCAAGACCCTGACCCTGCGCAAAGATCTGCTGGGCCGGACCCCCTCAGCCGTGATAAGTCACGGGGTCGCTCTGAAAACCTCGGGCAGCGCCCTTAAGGCGGCGCTGGGTCCGGGAGCCTACGCCATCTTCAGTACTTAGTTTAAGGAGAAGCTATGAATAAAGTTCTGGAAACCATAAAAAACCGCCGCAGCATCCGCAAGTACCTGCCGGAGCAGGTCAAGGAAGAGGAGCTGCAGGCTATACTCGAGGCCGGAGCCTACGCCCCCAGCGCCCACAACGAGCAGTCCTGGCATTTCACCGTTATCAGAAATAAGGACCTGCTGGACCGCATCAGCGCCAAAGCCAAGGAAGTGATGGCCGCCCAGGGCGAGGACTGGGTCAAGACCATGGGCAGCAACAAGGACTTCCATCTTTTCTACCACGCGCCCTCGGTGCTAGTGGTATCCATGCGCAAGGCCGCGCTGTCGCCCCTGGTGGATTGTTCCGCCGCCATCGAAAACATGCTGCTGGCCGCGGAGAGCCTGGACATAGGCTCCTGCTGGATAGGACTGGCGCGTTATTACTTCACGCTGAAGGACGAACTCCCCCGCCTGAAGATCCCGGCCGGGTATGAGCCCTGCTACGCGGTAACGCTGGGGTATAAAGACCAGCGCCCCGCCAAAGCCCTGCCGCGCACGGCGGCGCCGGTTAATTATCTGGATTAAAAATACTGACCAAAGGGCCCTTGAAATTTCGCATTTCAGGAGCTATAGTATATTTGCAGGAGGGGTCCAGGAGTGGCGGCTGGCGAGTAGCAAGGCAGCGCAGTTAGAGGTTGCGGCGCAGCGCGGTAGTGACCCCATACAAGGGGCGGGCAACAGGGCCCGCCCCCTTGTTTTATATCCCTGCCGGAACCGCTATGCCGCGGGCCTCGCAGAAAGCGCCCATGTCGGCGGGCATGGGGGCGCGGTACACGCGGTCCGCCCCGGCTTCACGCATATCTATCTCGCAACAGTGCAGAGCTTGGCGCGGCAGTAATAACCTGGCCTCTAGCGCGGCGCTCCAGCCAGAGTCGATGAATTCCAGGAAGCAGCCGGAGTCAGGGCCGTAAATTTTGTCCCCCACCAGGCTGTGCCCCAGCCACTGTGCGTGGGCCCGGATCTGGTGCTTTCGGCCGGTACCGGTAGTTACGCGGGCCAGCGTAAAACCGCCGCCGCAGGAAAGAGGAACAAAACGAGTTATTGCCGCCTTGCCGTCCGGGCGCACCGCCGCTTTGGCAAGGACAACGCTGTTCACATCGTCGCCAAGGGGTTGATCGACCGTCACCGGCCCGGCGAGCGTGCCGGTGAGCACCGCAAGGTAAGTCTTCCCCACCTGCCTCAGCCTGAGGGCCAGCTGCAGGCGGCCCGCAACGACCGCGGTCTTGGCGAACACCACCACCCCGCTGGTCTCCCGGTCCAGGCGATAGATCAGGTGTGAAACCGTAAGCCCTGAATATTCGCGCACCGCGCCCGCCAGGCTGGACCACGGCCCGGCCTTGGAAGGGTGGCAGACGACGTCTCCGGGCTTATTGACAACGATGACCTCCCCGTCCTCATGCAGGATCCAGCCCCGGAGTTCCGCGGGCGTTATCTGCCGCGCGTGCACCGGCCGCAGCTGACGCGGCCAGGCGCAGGCCAACCGGGGATCCGGGGCAGGGAAAGAAGCGGGAGGTAGGTCTTTAAGGGACATAAGCCTGAACGAGCAACAGGTATTCCGACTTTGGTATTATAGCGGTAGGGGTTTAAAGTTGCAACTGCGCGCCGCGGGACGGCCGGCCCTGGAGAGAACTACTAATGAAAAAATATTCCATATTCCACGCGCCGTTCATGTCCTTTTATTCCCCGGATTTTTACCGCGACGTTGGACTTAACTGGTCCGGCACCTGCTTCGGCTACCTTTTCCTGCTTCTGCTGCTTTGCCTGATCCCGAAATCCGCGCGCATGCAGTTCGAGCTGCTGAGCTTCGCCGAACAAGGCGCGCCCCAGCTTATAACACAGGTGCCGGAAATAAAAATAATCAACGGCGAAGCCTCTTCCGTCGCCTTGCAGCCTTATATTATCAGGGCCCCCGGCACCGGTAGGCCGCTGGCTCTAATAGACACCACCGGCGCTACGGCTTCGCTGGAGGGCTCGGAAGCTTTCCTGCTGATCAAGAGAACGGAGATTATAGTGAAAAAAGATTCGCAGAATACCCGGAGCGTAAGCCTGAAAGAAATCCGCAATTTTACGCTGAACCAGGACAGGTTAAATTATATGCTCGGGCTGATCTCCCGCTACGGGGTGTTACTGTTCTCCCTGCTGGCGCTGGCCGTGGCTTTCCTTTTCCGGGTAGCGCAGGCGCTGCTTTACGGCGCGCTGGGGGCGGGCCTGGCCAGCCTGCTGGACATCCGCACAACTTACTCCGTACTGCTGCGCCTCTCCGTAATGGCGGTAACCCCGGTGATCCTGGTCACTACGGCCGCCGACTTGGCCGGCTTCGCCATCCCCCACAGCTGGTTGCTGGCTTTCGTAGCCGCTATGGGGTTCCTGTTCCTCGGTATAAGGTCCATCTCCTCAGGGCAATCTGCGGCCGGGCAGCAGGGAACATGACGCATATCCTAAAACATGAGCAAGAATAATTTATTATTCAGCTGCTTAATAGCCGCTTGCCTGCTAGGGTGGGCAGGACTTCTGCCGGTTAAAGGCTATATCTCGCCGTCGTATGGCAAACCCAAGGCCCAGAAATCTATAAATGTGGGAAAGCAGGATTTCGCGAGGTCCGGCCAGAAAGATAATGACGAACAGGAAGACAACGGGGACCGGAACGATAGGGAGAATAAAGAGGGCGGGGGCGAAGACGAAGGCGGCGGCGAGGAGAATGGAAACGGCGGCGATTCAGGAGAAGGGCCCGACGGTAATCCCAACGCTGATATAAAAAAGATTTCGTACAAAGACGCTATGGCCCGGGCCGCAAAATATACCGCCCAAAAGAAATATGCGAGCGCCTCCATGGAGTATAACAAGGCCCTGACGGGGCTGGCCGAAGATGACGTCCGTAAGGTATATATATATGAAAGACAGGGCTGGCTGGCCCTGATGGGCAAAGATATTTCCAGCGCCGAAGGATTCTATCTAGCCGCCATTTACCAGGCTGAAAAGGTAGAGACTTATGACAAAAACGCCGTAAACGCCTACCGCGGCGCGGCTTACTGCTACGAGAAGAACGGAAATATCTCTTCGGCTGTGGAAAATTACCAGCTGGCACTGAAACACGCCACCGATAAATCCGTAAAGGCGGATATAAGGAAAAATTTGCAGCGTCTGCAGGCCGGCAAGCGCAAGAAGGCGCGGTAAGGCTTACTTTTCAGGATAGCGGACAGAGGTTATTTCCAGGGTCAGGTCGCCGCCTGAGCGGGCCATCACGGCGCGTTCCCCGGTTTTTTTCCCCAACAGCGCGGCGGCCAGGGGCGAGGCCCAATTAAGCTTGCCGGCGGCGGCGTCGGCCTCATCCTCTCCGACGATGGCGTAGTCCTTAAGCTCCCCGACCTGGTCCCTGACAGTGACCAGCGCGCCAAAGCGGACGTCCCAGGCTTTAAGGCCCCGGTTGTCAACAAGCATCGCGCGCATAACCTGCGTTTCAAAATAGGAAAGGTCTATCTCAGCCTGCTGCAGTTCCAGGGCGCGGGGCTCTTCTTCCTGTTTTTTCCCAAGCAGTTCAGTTCGCAGCGCGGTCAAACGCTCAACGGAGGTCTTCAGCCAGTCCAGCCCGGCAGGCGTGACATAGTTGGGCCTGCCGCTGGGCTGCCGCCTGAGCGGTTCCTCGGGAACGCCGCTGTCTTCTTTTACGAATGCCCTGCTCATATTTTTCTATAATACCAAAATATAAATGAGCGAACCTTCAGCACGATTAAAACCCCCAAGAAAGACCCTGCGCGGCCGGCATGAGCTTTCCCAGCGGCTGCTCCGCACCGCCTTAGCCACGGCCATCATTACGGCTTCCGGGCTGTACCTCTTAAACGATACACTGCGGTCGCCGAGAATAAATCCCGCCCAGCGGCCCTCGCCCCCCGCGGGAACGGCCGCCGCTCCCGCGCTAAGCCCCCCAGCCGTCGCCAGCGCGGCGCTAACCGATCCCCTGGCCCTGATCAAGCACTCCAAGGCCGCTGAGGAATACGGGGCCGCGCCACGCAAGGCCGAACCTCCTCGCCTGAAAGCCGTAACTTTCGCCGGCTCGGGCGGAAACTTCTCCGCGTTGGGACAAAAAGCTCGGGAACAGGAAACCGCTCGCACCGGGAGCGCGCTCCGCGATCAGGAAGCCGTTCTGCTGCCGGCCTACGCCTTGAAGAAAGCGGTCAGAGTAAAGGGGGCCGGCCCGGTGCCGGCTTCTATAGGTAAAAAATATTCAGGGGTGGACCCCGAGGCCGAATCCCTGCGCGAGCGGCTGCGCCGGCAGGCCGAAGCAGATAAAACCGGGAAGGCCCGGCTGCGGGACGAAAAGCTGCTGCTTATCGGCTGGCTGATCCTGCTGGTCCTGGCGGCCATGCTTATCCCTTCCCGGCTGATAAAAGCCTGGCGCCTTATTCATAAACCAGAAGACTCACATTGGACCCTCCGTTAAGACATTTGCCGACCTATCCTTATATTTGTTATAAATTTTATATACCTTTAACCGTAACCAAATCTTCAGGAGGAACTATGTCCACCGCAACCGACATTCGCCGCACAACGCTCAATGAGACCATGAGGAAGTACGGCGGCAAGATGGTGGACTTTCACGGCTGGGAACTGCCCATAGAGTTCGCCGGAATCCTGAAGGAACACGAAGCCGTGCGCAACTCAGCCGGCATCTTCGATGTTTCCCACATGGGCCAGGTCTTTGTGACCGGCGCCGACGCTTTCAAACTGCTGCAGTTCACCAACGCCAACGACCTGCGCAAGGCCACCCCCGGCAAGGGCGTATATTCCCACGTCACCAATGAAAACGCCGGTCTGGTGGACGACATTATCGCTTTCTGCCTGGCCGCCGACCGCTACCTGGTTATAGTCAACGCCACTACCTCCACCAAGGACTACGAGTGGTTCAAGGCGCAGGGCGCCAGAATGCACGTGAAGGTGGAGAACAAGAGCGACGATTACTCTATGATAGCCATCCAGGGCCCGAACGTCCCCAAGATGTTCGACACCTTCGCGCCCGAAGCCTTGAAGCTCCCCCGCTTCGGCATAGTGGAGAAGGACCTGCTGGGCGAGCATTGCTATATCAGCCGCACCGGCTATACCGGCGAAGACGGTTTTGAGATCACCGCCCCGCACAAGATCATAGTCCAACTCTGGGAGCAGATGATGGAGTTGGGCAAGCCCTACGGCATAGTGCCCTGCGGCCTCGGCTGCCGCGACACGCTGCGCCTGGAATCCGGCTACCTGCTTTACGGTTCCGACGTGGACGACGTCCACACCACCTACGAATCCGGCTACGGCTGGGTGGTCTCCCTCGATAAGGGCGAGTTCATCGGCCGCTCCATCCTGGCGGACCAGAAGGCCAACGGCGTAAAGCGCCGCCTCACCGGCATAACACTCACCGGCGGCGTACCGCGCACCGGCTGCAAGGTTTTCATGGACGGCAAAGAGATCGGCGAGCTGAACAGCGCCACTTATTCCCCCACCCTCAAGAAGGGCATAGGCGTGGGCTATCTTACCCCCGCAAACCTCACCCCCGGAACTCCGGTGGAGGTGGAGATCCGCGGCCGCCGCGTGAAGGCCGAAATCGCCCGGACGCCTTTTCACAAGGGTACGGCTTTCAGCAAGACGCTTTACACCGGCAAATAAACCGGTTTAAGATTTACAACAAATTAAGGAGAATATCATGCCTAAACCCGAAGAAGTAAAATACACCAAGACCCACGAGTGGGTGCAGACCGGCGCCGAGGCCGCGGTCGGAATTTCCGACCACGCCCAGCACGAGATGGGTGACGTGGTGTTCGTAGAATTGCCGAAAGTGGGCCAGAAGCTGGAAAAAGAGAAGCCCTGCGCGGTGATCGAATCGGTAAAATCAGCCTTCGACATCTACTCTCCGGTCTCCGGCGAAGTTACCGCGGTGAACGACGCCGTCACCGGCGAGCCCGCCCTGCTGAACCAGTCCCCCCTCGAGAAGGGCTGGCTGTTCAGGATAAAGCCCTCCAATCCCGCCGAAGGCGAAACCCTTATGGACTGGACCGCCTACCAGGAATTCGTAAAGCAGTCCGCGCATTAAGCAGTAAAGCGAAAGCCGGGAAGCGGAAAGAGCCGGGTAACCGAAACGCTCTTTCCGCTTTACGCTTTCCGGTCCGTTAAACACCAGGAGCAAACATGTATATTCCCCACACCAAAACCGACAAAGAAGAAATGCTGAAAGCCATAGGCGCGGCTTCCTTCGAAGAACTGGTTAAGCAGGTCCCCTCCAAATTTTTATGGCCAAAATTTAACCTCCCGGCGGAAAGCCTCGACGAGGCGCAGGCCGCGGCCCGCATGGCCGCCCTGGCCGGCAAGAACTGCCGCCCGCTTAGTTTCCTGGGCGCCGGCGCCTACGAGCGCTACACCCCGGCCGCCGTCAAGGCCATTACCTCCCGCACCGAGTTCCTGACCGCCTACACGCCCTACCAGCCCGAGGCCAGTCAGGGCACGCTGCAGGCTATTTACGAGTTCCAAAGCACAGTCAGCGCGCTGTACGCCATGGACTGCGCCAACGCTTCCATGTACGACGGGGCCAGCTCCTTCGCCGAAGCCATCCGCGCCGCGGTCCGCATCACCGGCAGGAAGAAGATAGTCTATGCTGCCGGCGTGAACCCGCAGTACATGGACACGCTCAAGACCTATTTTGCTCATTCCCCCGACTACACCTACGTGAAGGTCCCGATGCTGGACGGCGCCCTGGACAAGGCCGCCCTGCCGGCCCTGCTCGAAGGCGCGGCTTGTCTCGCCGTGCAGACCCCAAATTTCCTGGGCCTCATTGAGAACATGGACGGCGTGGCCGACCTTGCGAAGAAAGCCGGCGCGCTGCTGGTAGCCGCGGCCGACCCGGTCAGCCTCGGCCTCCTGGCCGCCCCCGGCGAATACGGCGCTGATTTTGCCGTAGGCGAAGGTCAGAGCCTCGGCCTTCCCTTAGCCTACGGCGGGCCCTACCTGGGCCTGTTCTCCTGCAAGAAAGAACACGTGCGCCAGATGCCGGGCCGCATAACCGGCCTGACCAAAGATAAGGACGGCAAGCGCGGTTTTGTACTGACGCTGCAGGCCCGCGAGCAGCATATCCGCCGCGACAAGGCCGCCTCCAACATCTGTTCCAACGAAGCGCTGTGCGCGCTGGCCGCCACGGTCTACTCTGCCCTCTACGGCCCCGAAGGCCTGAAGGAACTGGCGGAAGCCAACGCCGGCGCCGCAGCCTATACTGCCGAGCGCCTCTCGGCGATAAATGGCTGTTCGCTAAAGTTCAAAGGGCCTTTCTTCAACGAATTCGTCCTTGCCGTGCCCGGCAGCGCGGCCGCGCTGCGCGAGAAAGCGCTGGCGCGCGGCGTGGACATAGGCCTGCCGCTGGCTCCGCTCTTCCCTGAACTCGGCGAGACCCTGCTGGTTTGCGCTACCGAGACCAAGACCGAGGCCGACATCTTAAAATTAGAAGCCGCCATAAAGGAGGCCCTATGACCTGCGCGACAGAGCTCGACAACCGCCTCAGCATAGAGAAGACCGACCCGGGCCGCCGCGGCCTGTGGTGCAAGAACCCGCTGCGCGCCAGGGCCAACGTGCCCGCCGCGCTGAAAAGAAAGTCCCCCCTGCGCCTGCCCGAGCTCTCCGAGTTCGACGTGGTTAGGCATTACACCCGGCTCTCCCGGCTGAACTTCTCGGTGGACACGCACTTCTACCCGCTCGGTTCCTGCACCATGAAGTACAACCCGCGCTTCAACGAGGAAGCCGCCGGATTGGAAGGCTTTGCCGCGCTGCACCCGCTGGCGCACGACACCTGCGCGCAAGGCACGCTGGAACTGATCCACGACCTGTCCGTCCGCCTGGTGGAACTGTGCGGCCTGGACGCCATCACGCTGCAGCCCGCCGCCGGCGCGCACAGCGAGTTCACCGGCCTGTTGCTGGCGAAAGCCTACTTCGAGGCCAAAGGCGAGAACCGCACCGAGATCATCTGCCCCGACTCCGCGCACGGCACCAACCCCGCCACCGCGTCGATGATGGGCTTCAACACGGTCAACATAGCCTCCGGGCCGGACGGCCGCCTCGACGTTGAGGAGCTCAGGAAGCATCTCGGCCCCAAGACCGCAGTATTGATGCTGACCATGCCCAACACCCTGGGCATCTTCGAGAGCAACATCGAAGCCGTGGTAAAAGCCGTGCACGACGCCGGCGCGCTGTTTTACATGGACGGCGCCAACCTGAACGCGCTTATCGGCATGGTAAAGCCCGGCGACTTCGGCGTGGACATGATGCACCTTAATTTCCACAAGACCTTCTCCACCCCTCACGGCGGCGGCGGCCCCGGCGCCGGCGCCATCGTGTGCCGCAAGCACCTGGCCCCGTTCCTGCCGGTGCCGACGGTAAAGAAGGAAGGCGGCAAGTACGTCTCCGACTTCGGCGACGACCGCTCTATCGGCAAGGTTAAGGCCTTCTTCGGCAATACCGGCATACTCGTGCGTGCCTACGCCTATATGCTGGCGCATTCGGCGGCGGAATTCGGCGACATCGCCCGTTGCGCCATCATCAACGCCAACTACGTGCGCTCCCTGCTGATGGATATTTATCCTTCCTATTCCAAGGAATACTGCATGCACGAATGCGTGCTGACCCCGGGCAAGGACATGACGGACAAAGGCCTTAAGACGCTGGACGTGGCCAAAGGCCTGCTCGACCGCGGCTTCCACGCCCCGACGATCTACTTCCCTACCATCGTTCACGAGGCTATCATGATAGAGCCGACCGAGACCGAATCCAAGGCTACGCTGGACGAGTTCATAGCGGCCATGCGCGACGTGCACGCTTCCGGCCTGGCCGACCCGCAGGCTTTGAAGGACGCGCCGCACACCATGCCGGTAAAGCGGCTGGACGAAGTGCAGGCGGCAAGGCAGCCTAACCTGCGCTGGTAGGAAGAAGTGCGCCGCCTGGGCCGGACGAAACAGTAAACTTGCGCGGACAATGAACCGGGCGCCACTGGGCCCGGAACGCAAAACACGGCGTCGCGCACTGGCCTATGGCCGTGCCGCAACAAGCGCTATGCGCTTCAAGCGGCCACCGTGCTGCTTCACACTGCAGTGGCCTTCGGCCACCCGGCCCTCGCGCTATGCAAGCTCGGGCCTCCGTGAGGGTTTTGCTAACCCGGGCCCAGCGTCGCCCGGGAGGTAATTTATGAGTAAAGGCTTAATAATAGAAACTCAGCCGTTGGACGTCTTCGGCCAGATGGCCGCTGACGAGGCGCTTTGCGACACGCTGCCCGCGCAGCACCTGCTGCGCTTCTACAACTGGAAGGCGCCCGGCATTACCTACGGCTACTCCCAGCGCGTGGCCTCGGTGCGCCAGGCCGTTGAGGCCGCGGGCTGCAAGATCCAGGACATGGTGCGCCGCCCCACCGGCGGCGGCATAGTATTCCACGAGACGGACCTCACCTTCTCCTTCATTTTTCATTCCCCGGGCGTCTACTTTGAACCTGGCAAAACTTACGACCGCCTGCACCGCGCCATAAACGCCGAATACGCGCGCCAGGGCATCTCGTTCGACCTGCTGAAAGAGAAGACCAGGGATTACACGGTGAACGACCCCGTAATGAACTGCTTCGCCAAACCGGTGAATATGGATATATTGTATAATGGAAAAAAAGTGCTTGGAGGGGCTCTCCGGAAATTCGGGGATTACATGCTCTACCAAGCCTCTTTTCAGGCCCCGGACGCCAGGCAGAACGAGAAGCTGCATCGGAACGCGGTAATAAAGGCCCTGGCGGGCGAATTCGGGCTGGAATGGGAAGTTGCGGAGATTCCCCCGGCGGCCTTGGCCAAAACCGAGACGATAGCCGCGGAAAAGTATCGTACCCCGGCCTGGAACGAGCGGATATAGAAACAGGAGAAAAGATATGATAGCTTTCGTACTTTGCAAACTGGTGGCCGGTCTCGAACAGAAGGCCGTGCAGCAGATAAAGAATATTCGCGGCGTGAAGGACGTCTATATGACCTTCGGCGGCTGGGACGCTATTCTGGTGGCCGAATCCGACACCATAGACAAGCTGAGCGGCCTGATCGTGCGTGAAGTGCGCGGCATCCACGGCGTTCAGACCACAGAAACGCTGGTCACCACTAACCTTTAAGGTTTACGGTCTTCAGAGGAAATACATGGAAAACACTGCTTTCGGCAGGCCGGCTGACAAGCTGGTACTGATAGTAGACGACGACGATTCCGTCAGGGAACTGATAGAATTCATCGTAAAGAAAGAAGGTTTCCGGGTAGAAAAAGCCTGCGACGGGGAAGAGGCGCTCACCAAGGCGCGCGCGGTCAACCCGGACCTGATCCTGCTGGACCTGATGTTGCCCAAATTCGGCGGCTTCGAGATCCTGCGCGAACTGCAGAGCGACGAGACAGGCACCATCCCGATAGTCATCATAACCGGCCGCTATACCGACCGCTCGACTTCCGAGATGATAAAGCAGGAACCGAACGTAAGGGACTTCATAGAAAAACCCGTAAAACCGCAGGTCCTGACCGCGCTGGTGCACAAACTGCTACATACCCAACCCGCCGTAAAAAAGGCCTATTGAAGTGTTCAAAAAGTTCCCGCGCATACTTGTCTGGGCCGCTATAGCGGCCCCGGCTTTTTTACTGCTCGCCGCGGGAGACCTGGCGCTGCGCTCCCGGAGCGCGCTGCAGGAGGCCCGCAGGCAGGAAGCCTGGAGGGACACCCCGGCCCTTAAGATAAATTACTTGGAAACTTCCTGCCGCAAGCGGCTCAACGCCCTTGAGGCGGATACCGCCGCCGGAAAGATAACCGGCGAAAGAGCGGCACGCTCGGCGGCCCTGATCACGGCGGAAAGGGATTTCAGAATTTCAGAAAGCTCCGCAAAGATGGCTTACGTCTGGTACAAAACCGCGGCCGAAGAGTTCTCCTCCCCCTTTAATCCCTGGGCCAGGCAGGCCGGGAAAAAGCTGCCCGGGGCACTGGCGGCCTGGCGCGCGGAACTGGCCTCGCGGGGAATAAAGGCCGAACCCTGGATGACGGAGTAGAGGGCAAAGGCGCCTGCTTTCCTTAACATGAGCGGAACCCTGAAAACCTTAATCGGCATCCTGCTGGCGCCCGCCGCGCTCGCAGCGGCCTGGGCCACCGGCGCGGCGCTGGGCCCCGCGCTGGCGCAGTTCAACGTCACTTTTCCGCTGCTCGCAGGGGCGCTGGCTTGCGGGCTGCTGCACGCCTCCGGCCGCGGCAAGCGCCTTTATGTCACAGCCCACGAACTGACCCACGCGTTGGCAGCAATTTTCAGCGGGGTCCGCGTGCGAAAGATCTCGGTAAAGCGCCAGAGCGGCTACGTGCTGCTGGACTCCACCAATTCTTTCATTTCACTGGCACCGTATTTCATCCCCCTCTATACGCTGGCCGTGGCGGCCGCCTACTGGCTGGCGGGCCGCTTCTGGCCTGTAGCCCACCTGCGTCCCTGGTTTCTTGGAGCGGCGGGCTTTACGCTCACTTTCCACATACTCCACACTGCGGACGTCCTTACGGGCCCGGTCCAGAGCGATCTGAAGAAAGCCGGGGGCCCGGTATTCTCCATACCGCTGCTGCTGTTGCTTAACTGTCTGGGACTGACAGCGGCCATCAAACTGCTTTTTCCGGAACTGGTACACACCAGGGCTTACTGCGCCGGGGTGCTGCACGCGCAGGCCGAGGCCTACCGGGCAATTTACTCCGCCGCCTCATACATCTACAATACTGCTAAAATATACCTGCGAACATGAAACTCTTCAAGCAGATCCTGGCCAGGTTAATCTTCCTGCCGCTGATCCTGGCGGCCGGCATCGCCGCCGCCGCCCTGCTTGTAGCTCAGGTTATGTTTAAACCAGCCGACCTTGAGTCCGTGGTGGTAAACCAGTTCCAGGAACTGCTCAAACGCCCGGTGCGTATAGAGTGGGCCCGCCTATCGGCTACCGGAGAGATAAAGATCAAGGGCCTGCAGGTGACCGAACCGGGCCCCGAAGCGGTGGATTTCCTCAGAGCGGACTACATCTACGCCACTTACCGCCTGCTGCCGCTGCTGCGCCATAAGATAGAGATAGACAGCGTGGTGCTGGTCTCGCCCAAGATAAAGCTGATAAAACACGCAGACGGGACCTGGAACATCACCGGAATCTTCTCCGCCCATCGCGACGGGCGACACAGCCTCAACAAGATAAACCAGACCGAGATAAAGGACGGGGAGCTGAGCATTTTAGACACCAAGTCCGGCGCGGCCTATTCCCTGGAACATTTCAACGCCACGCTTAAGGACTTCAAGCCCGAAGGAGACTGCCCGTTCTACGCTTCGGTTTACCTGAAGAGCAACGCGCTAAGGCGCCCGGTTGAAGGCCGGCTTTACACCGAAGGCACTGTCAATTTCGCCGGTTTCAACTGGACCAAAGCCGAAGTAAACGGCTTGAGCGCGGACCTCACCCTGCTGGAAAAAGCAGCGCATATCACCGGCTCCATAAAGAACTTCCGCCGTCCGGAAATAACCCTGAAAGCGGAAACCCCGGAGTTCAAAAGTTCCGAGATGGCCTACCTGTTCAATTCCCCCCTGGAGTTCACCGCTCCGCGCTCGTTCTGGGACCTAAACGCGGTATTCACCTCCACCAAGGCCGGCGAGGCGCGCCTTACTTGCAAACCTCTTAACCTGAATGCGGAAGGCACATTTGACCTTTCCGTCTCACCCCCAAAGTATTCTTTCACCGTCTGGACTCCCCCGTTCAACGTTGCCCATGCAAAGGACTACAGTGTGAAGCTGCCGGTGGAGAGCCCCTCCGGAAAGATGCAGGTCCGGATCAAGGTCTCTTCTAAAGACGGCAAAACCTACCTTTCAAGGATCTTCGCGAGCACGACCAAATCAGGATTCAAGTACCGCACGCTTAAGGCCACGGACCTGAACATGACGGCGCTGCTGGCCGAGAACTTTGCCAGCAGCTACCTGACGGCCTCCGGCGGAAAGCTGGTTATGGGGAAGGACTCCCTTAGCGGGCTGAACCTTAAAACGCAGTTCTCAAGTAACGAGCTGCAGCTAGATTATACCGGGCTGCTGAACGGCCAGCCGGTGAAGGGCAGGACGGCCATAATGCAGCCTTTCTCATCCGGGAAAACAGTGAACTACACCGGGTATTCCAGAAATCTGGTCTATTCCGAAATGAAGAATCTTATACTGGGCGCCCGCAAACTGCACACCGCCCCGAAGAAAGGCCGCGTCTTCGAGTCCAAGCTGGCCTGGCTGAAGACGCTCAAGAACTCTATCCCCAGCGGCTACGCGGCTTTCAAACTACTCTACAAGGCCGACCATTTTAAACACGACTATCTCGACGCCAAAGATTTCTACGTATCCGCCTCGCTGAAGAACTTTACCGGTGACATCAGCAAGCTGCGCGGGGATATTTCCATCCGATCCGGCCCCGGCACTTTCTACCAGGTGCAGAAAACCTCGGAGACGGACAGGATCTATTACCTGGTATCCATCCCGCTGCTGCAGATCTCCCGGATGAACCGGGCCGGCGCGCTCAAATTCGGTTCTCAGGTGGAGGATGTGTCGTTCAACTCCATCGGCGGGGACTACCGGATTGACGAAGGCAAGTCGGAAGTGAGGAATTTTTACCTGGAAGGAAAGGACTTTTCGGCTTACGCCTCCGGGCAGATAGACTTTTCCAACGAAACCATGAAGTTAAAAATTTATACAATATCAGGTAAGTACTATTCGATGGGCAGCCTGCCGGAAGCCATGACAGACTCAAGCGGCAAACCGGCGCTGGCGTTCACACTGGAAGGCAATATGAACAAGCCGGAGTTCAAGATGCTGAACCCGACGGACAGCGGCAAGATAATAAAGGCCGCCGCGGAGAAGGGCGCTGAGATAGATTTCGCTAAAATCAACCGTTTCGTAGGAGGAAAGTAATTATGTCCAAGCTAGGAAAATTTGACGTAGTCGGGCTGCTGCAGGAGCACGGCGCCATCCTGAACGGTCATTTCCAGATCCCTTCCGGCTTCCACACCCAGACGTACATCCAGCCCTCCCTTGTGCTGCAGTACCCGCACCTGGCCCAGAAACTGGCCAAGGAGATGGCGGCCAAGTTCCCGCAGGAGATTAACGTAGTGATCTCCCCCTCGGTAGGCTCCATGGCCATCGGGCAGGAAGTGGCCCGCGTGAAAAAAGCCCGCTCCATCTTCACCGAAAAGATAAACGGCGTGATGGTCCTTAAGCGCGACTTCAAGATTTCCGAAGGCGAGCGCGTGCTGGTGGTGGACGACGTGCTTAACACCGGCCGCCTGTGCGCCGAGGCCATCAACCTGGCCCGCGGGTACGGGGCCAAGGTGATAGGCGTGGCCGCCATAGTTGACCGCTCCACCGGCGACCTGACGCTGAACGTACCGGTCCGCGGGCTCATCTCCTACCCGCTGCAGCTTTTCTCCCCGGATAAATGCCCGCTCTGCGCGCAGAAACTCCCGCTCACTATACCCGGCTCCTCAGCGCACCACCACGGGCAGGAATAACAGTAGAGGGCTGGAAGACTGGAGGATTAGAAAGAATCCCCTTTGTTAAGGCCAGTCCTCTAGTCCGCTAATCTTCTAGACTATGAAAACCAAGTGTGTTGCCCTGCTGTCGGATTTCGGCACTAACGATCCCTTCGTAAGTACGATGAAGGGCGTGTTGCTGACCAAGGCCCCCGACCTTACCATAATAGACATCACGCACCAGATCCCGCCGCAGGACATCCAGACAGCGGCCTTCTACCTGATGGCGGCCATGCCCTATATGCCGCCGCACACGCTGTTCATGACCGTAGTGGACCCGACAGTAGGCACCGGGCGCGGCATCATCTGGGCCAAGACCGAACACTACCAGTTCATCGCCCCGGACAATGGCCTTATCAGCTGGGTGGAACAGCGGGAAAAGATCAAGGAAGCCCGCTTTATCAGCAATTCCTCCCTGTTCATGGAGAACATCAGCTCCACCTTCCACGGGCGCGACATTATGGCCCCCGTGGCCGCGGCTATCGCCAAGGGCCTCCCCGAGACAAAGATAGGCCCGGTCTTCAACGAGTACCGCCGCTTCCCTTTCCCGCAGCCCGTAAAGGCCGGCAACCGGGTCACCGGACAGGTGATAGCCATAGACCATTTCGGCAACGTAATAACCAACATAAAGCGTGACTACCTGAGCGCCCGGGCTGTATTTAACATCTCCGACCGCATGCTGAAAGACCTGAAGCTGACCTACGCCTCGGTACCGGAGGGCGAAGCCCTGGCGGTAATTGGATCATTCGGCTTCCTGGAGTTCTCCGTGCGCAACGGAAGTTTCGCGCGCGCGTTCGACGTAAAGATAGGCTCAACGGTTGAAGCCCTGGTCTCAATAGATGAATAACAAAACAAACCTCAAAACACTTATCCTCAAACGCGACGCCCTCAAGCGCCGCTCCCGCGGTCACCTGTGGGTTTTCTCCAACGAACTGGAGAAGATCGACACGACCATTCCGCCCGGCACTATCTGCGGCCTGGTTTACCCTGACGGCAAGCCCGCCGGTGTAGGCTTCTTCAATCCGAAGAGCCTGATAGCGCTGCGCCTGCTGGCCCAGAACACTCACAGCCTGCCGGAGGACTTCGTAAAAGAGCGCCTCGCGGCGGCGATAGAATACCGGAAGATCCTGGGCGTAGAGAATTTCTGCCGGATCTGCTTCGGCGAATCAGACGGCCTGCCCGGCCTGATCGTAGACCGCTTCGGCGACTCGCTGGTAGTAGAGATAGTTTCCGCCGGCATGGAGCTGCTTAAGGACCAGGTGACGGCCGCCCTGCGCGACCTGCTCCAGCCCCGCGGCATCTTCTACAAGAACACGCACCACTTCCGCGAACTTGAAGGCCTGAAGCTGTACGAGGAGATCGCACACGGCAGCATGCCTGAGAAAGCCGACATAGAGGAAAACGGGCTGAAGTACAAAGTCCCTATGTCCGGCGCGCAGAAGACCGGCTGGTATTTCGACCAGCGCGAGAACCGCGAGGCTCTCATTCCCTTCTTCGAAGGCCGACGCGTACTGGACCTGCACACTTACCTGGGCGCCTTCGCCATCACTGCCGCCAAAGCCGGCGCGCTGTCGGTCTGGGGCGTGGACTCGTCCGAGACGGCCATCGAGGCCGCCGAGGTCAACGCTTCGCTGAACGGCGTGAAGGACAAGATCATCTTCAGAAAAGAGAAGGCCGAGCGCCTGCTGGAGGCCCTCGAGGCCGGACAGCTGCCTGAGCGCCCCGACTTCATCCTGCTCGACCCGCCCAACATAGTGCAAAACAAGAAGAACCTGCCTCAGGCTCTTAAGATGCTGGCGCGCATGGAAGGCGCGGCGATCAAAGCCCTGCCGAGCGGCGGCTACCTGGCGGTATCCACCTGCTCGCAGCACATCTCCCGCGGGATGTTCGTGGAAACCCTGGCCGGAGCCGTGGCCAAGGCCAACAGGAAGGCCGTACTGGTAGAACTGCGCGGCCAGGCCAAGGACCACCCCATCCTTATCAGCATGCCGGAGACGGAGTACCTGCACTTCGCGCTGCTGCGCATGGTCTAAACGGAACAGGAAGCATAAAAAAACCGGAGCCTCACGGCCCCGGTTTTTTTATTTCCCGCTAACGCGGGGAACCCTAGTAAAGTATGCTGTTTACCACTTTCAGGATCTCGGCCTTGCTTGAAGGCTTGGTTATATAGGTCTTGGCGCCGTAGCTAATGGCCTGCTGGATTTCGTTTATGCTGCCCTCTACGGTCAGCATCACCACAGGCACGCCCTTGGTGACTTTGTCGGACTTGATTTCCTTACAGGCGGTCAGGCCGTCCATCTTGGGCATGTGGATGTCCAACATGACCAGGGCCGGCAATTCCTTGCGGGCCAGGTCCACGGCTTCCTGCCCGTTCTCCGCGCGTATGATGGCGTAGCCTTCCTCCTCGAGCATGGCGCTGAGGATCTCAAGCATTTCGGTATCATCGTCGGCGATAAGGATTTTATTGTGAAGAGGCATATAGTTAAACAGGACAGAGGATTAAAAACGAGGGAGTGAATCTGACGCTAGCCTTGGCTTTAAAAAGAATTTGCCGCGGGTTGGGATCGAACCAACGACACCTGGTTTTTCAGACCAGTGCTCTACCACTGAGCTACCGCGGCAAAAGGTGGTAAGTACTGCGCTTTTAATAATAGCATTTTTTGAAAAACCTGTTAACAGTTCTTGTCTGCGCTCAATGAAAGTTTTGCTACAATATGCCCATGGGAATCTCTACCGAAACC
This sequence comes from Elusimicrobiales bacterium, assembly GCA_038204165.1. GTDB lineage: Bacteria > Elusimicrobiota > Elusimicrobia > Elusimicrobiales > UBA9959 > UBA9959. The sequence goes on along the minus strand of JBBRDG010000003.1, from coordinate 64,227 downwards.
AGTGCCATTCTGCTAGAAGCCATAGAGCAAACCGAAGAAACCTTTTTCCTTACCGCACCCGACGGCACTATCCTTTATGTAAACCCGGGGTTCGAGCGGTTAAGCGGCTATTCCCGTGAAGAGGTTATTGGGAAGAAACCCAGCATCCTTAAGAGCGGCGAAAATACCGCTGAATTTTACGCGGAAATGTGGACGACCATTAAGGCGGGCCGGCACTGGAGCGGCCGCCTCGTGAACCGACACAAGAACGGAGCGCTCTACGCCGAAGAGGTCAGAATCACGCCCATCACCGGCCCCGACGGAAAGATTAAGTCCTTCCTGGCGGTACGCCACGACATCGCCCGGGAAGAACAGCTGGAAGCGCAGCTTTCGCACAGCCAAAAAATGGAATCAATGGGCCTGCTGGCCGGACAGCTTGCCCACGACTTCAACAACCTCCTGACCATAGTAATAGGTTCCATGGAGCTCATCTCCGAAGAACTCAAGCCTGACAGCGTTGCTCTCAAGCTGGCCACGGAAACCTTGCGGTCTTCCAGGGAGTCCGCAAACCTTATCAAGCAGCTCCTTATTTTCGCGCGCAGGCAAGAGTCCAACCCGGTAGTCACCCAGCTAAATGAACCTGTCCGGGAGATGAAAATCCTTTTCGACAAACTTCTGGGCCGCAATATCAGCGTGACCTATTCGTTGGAAGAAGACCTGGCGCAGGTAAAGCTGGAGGCGGAGCACTTCAAGCAATCCATCATGAACCTGGCGGTCAATTCCAGGGACGCGATGAACGGTACCGGCGGGATTATGGTCCGCACGTTCAACGCCGGCCCTGAAGGACTGCCCTCTTCTATGCCGGCCGGCCGCTACGCAGCGTTCGAGATCTCCGATACCGGTCCAGGCATCCCCAAACAGGTCCTGCCGCGCATCTTCGAGCCCTTTTTCACCACCAAACCCAAAGGCAAGGGAACAGGTCTGGGCCTTTCCACCGTATACGGCATAGTACACCAGAACAACGGCCATATTTTCGCCGCCAACCGCCCCGAGGGCGGCGCGGTCTTTACCATTTATTTCCCCGCAGCCGCGCAGCACTGACCCCCCACCGCTGACGCAGAACTTGACAGAACCGGCATGTTCTGGTATAGTAGTACCACATTACCTTAAGGACGACCAACATGCACAGCATTGTTAACATCTCGGAAGCAGCGGCCATAGCGCTGCACGCCGCCGACTACCTCGCCTGTCGCAAAGGGCTAAGCTCCGCGGCCACCATAGCGGACGACCTGAACGTTTCCTACAATCACCTTTCCAAGGTGCTGCAGCAGCTTACCCGTGCCGGGCTAATACGGCCGGCGCGCGGGCCCAAAGGCGGGTTCGAACTTTCCGCCGCCGGTAAAAAAGCGAGCGTACGGGATTTCATAGGAGCCATAGACGCCCCCCACTCTACGCACAACTGCCTTATGAAGGCCAAGGTCTGCCTGGGCCGCGCCTGCATGCTGGGCCGCTTCCTTGAGGAAACCAATCATCGGTTCGAGGTTGTGTTGAACCAAAAGATCTCGGACTTAGCGAAACGTGGCAAGAAACAAGTACCGAAGAAAATTTGAGCTAAATAAAGGCTGGCGGCGGGCCGCTCTCCCCCAGCCCTCTTCACAACGTACGTTTTTACGGCTATAATCCACCTATGCTGCCAACCAAGACCGAATTAGAGAAGACTTACAAGGATTTCAACAGGCCGGAGTTCATCCACCCCGACCCGCTTGAATTCGTCTGGCGCTACAAGAGCGGAGCCGACCGGGAGATAGCGGGACTGGTGGCGGGCTGCCTGGCCTACGGCAACGTTACGCAGATCCTCAAGAGCGTGGAGAAAGTGCTCGGCCCGATGGGCCCGTCCCCCGCGGCCTGGCTGAAGAAAGCCGACAAGGCTCTTATTAAAAAAACCTTCACCGCGTTCAAGCACCGCTTCACCACCGGCTCCGAAATGGCGGTCTTCCTGCAGAACATCAAGCAGGCCAGAGAAAAACACGGTTCGCTGGAGAAACTTTTCCTGCTGGGCTACGACCCGGCCGCCCCCACGGTGGAAGAGGCGCTCTACAAGTTCATAAACGCTTTCAATGCGCTAGGCTGCGCGCCCTCGCTAACCCCCTGCCCGGAGCACAAGAGTTCCTTCAAGAGACTCAACCTCTTCCTGCGCTGGATGGTCCGCAATGATTCCGTGGACCCGGGGGTGTGGAAGGGAGTCTCCCCGGCCAAACTGCTGATCCCGCTCGACACCCACATGCGGCAAGTTTCCATGAACGCAGGGATCACGCGCAGGAAGGACACTTCAATGAAGACCGCCGCCGAGATAACCGCTTTTTTCCGAAGGATCGAGCCGGCGGACCCGGTGAAGTATGACTTCGCGCTCACCCGTGCCGGTATACGCAGAAACAATGTAAGGATTTAGTAGAATATAAGTTCTCTAAACGCTGTCCGGTGGGGTCCGGCGGTGCCAGCAAACTACAGGAGGAAACATGAAAATTAAAGGTTCGAAGACCGAAAAAAACCTGCTTGCCGCTTTCGCGGGAGAGTCGCAGGCCCGCAACCGTTACACCTATTTCGCCAGCGCAGCCAAGAAAGAGGGCTACGAACAGATAAGCATGGCTTTCGAAGAGACCGCGAATCAGGAGAAGGAGCACGCCAAGCGCTTCTTCAAGTTCCTCGAGGGCGGAGATGTTGAGATTACCGCTACTTTTCCGGCCGGCACTATCGCCGACACCAAGACCAACCTTAAGAACTCCGCCGCCGGCGAGAACCATGAATGGGGCTCCATGTACCCCGATTTCGCCAAGATAGCCCGCGAAGAGGGCTTTGAGCCGGTAGCAAAAACTTTCGAAGCAGTTTCCGTGGCAGAGAAACAGCATGAGGCCCGCTACCTCGGCTTCCTGAAGAACCTCGAGGAAGGCAAGGTTTTCAAGAAGGCCCAGAAAACCAAATGGCGCTGCATAAACTGCGGTTACGTGCACGAAGGCGAAGAGGCCCCGGAAAACTGCCCGGCCTGCGCCCACCCCAAGGCTTACTTCGAAGTGCTGGCCGAGAACTGGTAAATCCGGAAACAAAAGGACACTATGGAAGAAAATATCAACGATGAGACCAAGAAAGAAGCCGTAAAGCGAACCGTCACCATGCAGGGCCGCCCGATGGTCCTTGCCGGCGACGAGATCAAGGTGGGCATGACCGCCCCTGACTTCAAAGTGATCGACAACGATATGCTGCCCATGAAGTTCTCCCGCACCTACGGCGGCAAACTGGCGGTAATTATCGCGGTGCCGTCGCTGGACACGCCGGTCTGTGACCTGGAGACCCGCCGGTTTAACAAGGAAGCCGAAGCCCTCGGCCCCGACGTGGGAGTGCTGACCATCAGCATGGACCTGCCTTTCGCGCAGAAGCGCTGGTGCGGAGCCGCCGGAGTTAAGGCAGTGCGCACTTTCTCGGACTACCAGAAGGCCGAATTCGGCAAGACCTGGGGCGTCCTGATAAAGGACCTGCGCCTGCTGGCCAGGGCGGTCTTTATTGTAGACAAAGACGGCATAGTGAAGTACGCGCAGATAGTGCCGGAAGTGGCGTCCGAGCCCAACTATGAGGATATACTCAACGCGCTTAAGGCTCTGATATAAGCTAAGGTCGAAGTTAAATTAAAGGAGACAATATTTATGGCTGAAAGAAGAGAAGTTTACAAATGCGAACTTTGCGGAAACATTGTTGAGTTACTGCACGGCGGCGAAGGCACACTGGTCTGCTGCGGTCAGGACATGAAACTGATGAAAGAGAACACTACCGACGCCGCTAAAGAAAAACATGTACCGGTTATAGAGAAGACCGAGAAGGGCATAACGGTAAAGATAGGCTCCATCCCCCACCCTATGGAAGATAAACATTTCATAGAATGGATCGAGCTGGTCGCTGACGGCAAGATCTTCAGGGAGTTCCTGAAGCCCGGTATGGCGCCCGAAGCCACCTTCTGCCTCTGCTTCACGCCCAAGACCCTGGAAGCCCGCGAATACTGCAACCTGCACGGGCTCTGGAAGGCCTGATGGGTTTTTCGCTGTCCTTCGCCGAAGCCCTGGCGGCCGCCGTCAGGGTAGAGGAGAACGGCGCGCTTTTCTACAGGAAGGCGGCAGAGGGGTCTACTGATCCCTATGCCGCAGATATCTTCCTGAAGTTGGCAGCCATGGAAGAGGAGCACAGAGGCTACTTCAAAGCCCTGTCCCTCGCCCTGGAGCAGCGGGAAAGCCTTTTCCTGAACGACCCTCAAGGGAAGTACGCCGCCTCCATCAGGGAAATGGCCGACGCCGGGGTCTACAGCCTGAGCGCCGACTATGCCTCCTTCTTCGGCGGCAAGCGTTCGTCCAAAGAAGCCGTTGAATTCGCGCTAGGCATCGAGAAAGATTCAGTTATCTTCTACCTGGGACTTCAGGAAGCTGTGGTAGACAGGGAAGAAGCCGACAAACTGGGCGGGATCATAAAGGAAGAGATGCGCCACATTTCCATCCTTGCTGCCCTGCTCAAAAGAATGAAAGCCAGCCAGGAGAACTAAATGAATAAATACGTCTGCAAACTCTGCGGTTACATCTACGACCCCGCCGTGGGCGATCCTGACGCCAATATCCCCGCCGGCACCGCCTTCGACAAGCTGCCCGAAGCCTGGGTCTGCCCCGTCTGCGGAGCGGGTAAGGAAGAGTTCGAAGTAGTGAATTAAAGCGGCTTAGATCAGAAAGAAGGCCGGGGAGTCCCGGCCCTCTTTATTTACCGGCGCGGGCGTAAAGGCAGTCGGCCTCGACGTTACGGCCTTCGCGGTCGAACAGCGCCGCGAGTTTTTCCAATCCATCCTTATCCGCGGTTAGGTCGTAAACGAAGATAGAATAGCCGGCCGTGTAGACAGGCTTCCTGTCTTTCAGCCAGGAGAAGGTGTTATGGTCGGAATAATAGGTCCCCTGCAGATTGGTGGCCGAAACCGCCAGCAGCATTTCCTTCATAGCGCAGACCTGCGCGCCGCTGCCTGGGAATTCCACGTTGGAAACAATGCCCAGGGGCACATAATCCACGCCGTAGCTCTCCGGGCGGGCCACGCCGAAATAGGAGAAGATCGCCGGCGGGTTGCCGCGCGAACGCAGATACTCCGCCACGCCCTTCACGTCCTGCCCCCAATCCAGGTTCGAATCCACGAACAGTTTGTAGCCCCCGGCCGGCCCGCCGGCCAGTTCGTTGAAATAAGCGAGGTAGTAAGGGTGCGCGCGTGAAACGGAAACCGCGGTAAGCCCCAGCAGCCCGCAGGCGAGCCAGGCGCCTTTCTTAACCTGCAGCAGCCGCGCCAGCGCTATACCGGCCAGCACGGCCAGGAAAGGCATCACCGGCATGATGTGCCTGTAGCCTATCTGCACCTTCACGGTAAACGAAGCCGCTAAGAAGATAGCCGGCGGCACCAGCAGCCACAGATAGCCTTTGCGGAAGTTCTTAAAAATAAGCACAAGCCCCGCGGCGGCGCCAAGAAGCGCCAGCAGCGGGGTTTTTACCGCCAGGGCGAAGGGGAAGTACCACCAGACCCCCTTCAGCGTGTGGCGGCCCATGGCGAACGAAGAGCGGCCTGCGTCCAGGCGCGTCAGCGTAGCGTAAAGGCCGTCGTAATAAAGCTTCAGGTCGAACTTGTAGACCAGCAGCACCGTAAGCAGGCAGGCCGCGGCGAACAGACCGAGATAGCCGGCGAGCTTTGAAAATTTCATCCGCGGCCAGCGCAGGTTGTCTGCTATCCAGAAAACGGCCACCAGGGGCGGGATAATGAACAGGCTGAACTTGGAGACCATGCCCAGCCCGGCCGCCGCGCCGGAGAGGCAGGCCCAGAGCCGCAGTTTGCCTTCAGGGAGCGCGGGGTGTTTACCACCCTTGCCGGCTTCAGTACCGGCGTCGACAAAACGCCAGGCCAGCGCAAAAGAACCAAAATAGAACACCGCGGCCGCGGCGTCGGTAGTTACCAGCGCGTCGTTGGAAATAAAGACCGGCATCAGGCAGAAGACCGCTATGGAAAGCCCCGCCGCCTCCGCCGATTCCAGCCTGGAGGCGAACAGCCAGATGAAAATGGCCAGCAGGACCGTCCAGATCACGAAAGTGAAGCGCCTGGCGGTGTTGAGCAGGCGTTCGGCGGGGCTGTTGTTGTGATACAGGAACAAGTCGCCGTAATGATAGGCCTGGAGGTTCAGAAAGAAAGGGTGCCCGGCAAAAGACTGCGGCTTAAGGGCCAGCAGCGGCAGCGCCGAGAGCATCTCGGAAAAAGGCGGATGGTCCATCACGTTCATCCGGTAAAGGCCGGTGGCCAGGTAGGAGTAGCCGCTGGACAGGTGCACCGTCTCGTCGTAAGTGGGCGAAGCGGAATTTATAAATCCGAACCCCTCGAACAGGTGAAAAACCAGCGCCGCGGCGGCCAGGATCACGTAAAGCCTGTGTTTTTGTACCATATCTTGTAAATATAATACAAAAAAAACAAATCCCCCCCTCCGTGGTATTAGCAGTCTTGATATTTTGATAAAATAACCTTATGAAGACACTATTGGTTATCGCCCTTTTAATTTTCCCGGGCGCAGGCGCCCACGCCTTCGATTTCTCCTCCCTTTTGGGAATAAAACCGGCGGCCCTTAAAGAACTGACCACGGCCCAGATACCGGCGGCTTCCGCCCCCGCTAGAGCGGACTTCCCGCTGAACATAAAACCTATCGAAGCAAAATCTTTTCTGGCTGCCGTGAAACCGGTGGTAATAGACATCCGCAGACCCGAAGAGTACGCCGCCGGCCACCTGGAAGCGGCCACCAGGCAGCTGGATTACTACGCCCCTGATTTCAAAGAACAGCTGGCCAAGCTAGACAAGGGCGCGACTTACCTGATCTATTGCCGCAGCGGCCACCGCAGCGGCCTGGCCCTTGGCATTATGAAGGAACTTGGCTTTACAGATATCCACGACATCGAGGGCGGCATAACAGCCTGGGCCGCGGCTGGGCTGCCCGTCGCAAAGTAAATACACTTAGAAATAAAAAAGCCCGCCGAAGAGCGGGCTTTTTTTACGGAACTATTCGCGACTCTGCGCCTTCACCGGGTCAGGCTTGCAGGGCCTCCCGGGCCCAGCTTCTAGAACTTATGCCAGAGCATTTGCGTGGTCACGTCGTGATGAAACAGGACCTCGGAGGTTTTCACTATGGTGCCCAGCTCCCTTGGGCTGCGGTCCGCGGCCGCCTGCTTGTGCGCCGCGTACTTCTCGTGCGGGGCCGCTCCCAGGATATTCTTGATAAAGTCGCTGCCACGGAAAATGCGCAGCGCGTCGTAAATATTCCCGGGCAGAAAGCGCACGCGGTCGCGCTTGCCTTCGTCTTTGGTAACGGGCTCGCCGTCCAGCGCGGTGCGCAGCAGCGCGTACAGCGCCAGGTAGGGGTTGGCGTCCGGAGCAACTGAGCGGATCTCCAGCCGGGCGGATTTCTCATTGCCCGCCGGAATGCGGATCATGGCGCCGCGGTCTACCGACGAGACCTTTATCTGGTTGGGCGCCTCAAAATGCGGGTCCAGGCGGCGGTAGGCGTTCACGCTGGGGTTCAGGATCAGCGAGAGTTCCTGCGCGTGGTTGAGGATGCGGGAGACAACTTCCCACGCCGCTTTGGAAAGACCGTCCTCGCCCTTGGCGTCGTAAAAAATGTTCTTCCCCCCTTTGGAGAAAGACAGGTTCAGGTGCATGCCGCTGCCGTTAACTCCCGAAACAGGCTTAGGCAGGAACGTGGCGGTCATGCCCATGTTGGCGGCAACCTGCCGGCAGACCAGTTTGTAGAGCTGCACCAGGTCGCAAGCGCGCACCACACCGGCATGGGAAAAATTCAGCTCGAACTGCGAAGGGGCCACTTCTGGGTGATCTTTCTCGTTGCGGAAGCCCATCGCGCGCTGTGCCTCGGCCGCGGTGTCGATGAAGATCTTAAGCGGGGCCAGCGGCAGTGAATGGAAGTAGCCGCCGGTGGAGATAAGTTCAAACCCGCTTACCTCGTTGTATGCCTGCTCAGCGTTGGGCCCTTTCACCACAAAGCCTTCCACTTCGCCCGCCACGTTGGCGGTAATACCCCGGGTCTTCTTCATCTCCGCCGCCAGGGCTACCAGACGCGCGCGAAAATCGGACTCGTACATGGTCTTGTCGCGGCCGAGCACCGTGCCGAACATGATGACCTTGCCGGGGCCGAACACGTCGGACGGCAGCCAGACGATGCTCCCCCAGTCTATCCCCAGGCGCAGGTCAGATTCTTTCTGCGCGGAGAAACCGCGAATGGAAGAGCCGTCGAAAGTAAGGTTGTCGTTGGAGCGCAGGAAATACTGCTTATCGTAGTCCAGCATCTGGAAGCGGCCCTCGATATCGGTAAAGCAGACCGTTACCGCCTTAAGGCGTTTTTCTTTCTGCAGGTAGGCGCAGTACTTCTTTTCCAGCTCCGCGGGAGAAAGCTTTTCGGCGGCCTCCGCGGCCTCAAGGTTCAGGGTTTCCAGTTCATCGTAAGGAATCTCGAGAAAGTTCTTCAGAGGGGCGCAGTCTCCGGACGCATCATTTTTCATAGGTCATTTCTCCTATTAGTAGTGCTTATACAGTAAATATACATCAAACTAGCCTAAAAGTCAACACTTTTAGACTAGTTTGAGGATTGTTTAAGTTTTATGGCTAAGCGCTTGCAACACGCGCCGTCACTAATTTTTCTCGAAATACGGATGCGGCAGGTAAGGCTGGCGGTCAGGCTTCCTGTCGGTAGGCTTAAGCTCCATCTCCTGCACCAGCAGCGCGGACGGGGCCACAATGGAAGCCGGCACGTAGCCGCGGTTGTAGTAGAAGGGGCCGGGCTGATAATAGTTGTATACCTGGTCTGCGTCCGAGGTCAGCAGGATGTCGCGCAGCGCGCGGAAGGTCACGCCGGTCCATTCCGACCCGCCTATCAGGGTCTCCGAGCCGTCCTTAACGCTGACCTTATAGGCCAGCACCGGCCCGGCCAGCAGGTCCTCGGTCTTCTTTTCGCCCGCCCCGTCCAGGCGGCGGACGATCACGGCGTATTCCAGACCGTTCTCGGCGGCCATCTGGAGGAGCTTTTTCTTAAGCTCGGCCAGCGGGGCGCGCTTCTCCGGCTGCACGGTGAACAGCACATTGCCGGGGCGCGGCGTGGCGAACTCGCCCGTGGCGCCGCGGGCGTGGCCGTTGGATTTACGGAATTCTTTCACCGGGGCGCGGCTCATGTAAAAGTTAACCAGCCTACCATTCTTTACCAGGTCCAGCGGCCCGGGGCGCACGCCTTCGTTATCTATCGGGTAGCTGCCGTTAAGCTGCTGCCCGTCGTAGGCGGTAAGCAGCGGGTTGTCGCTCACTCCGATAAAACCGGGAAGCACGCGCATATTCAACTTCTTGGTAAGATCGCCGGAAGCTATGTAATAGCGGATCCAGTCCTCGTGATCGGCCCAGGGGGTGCGCGCAAAAGAGATATTGCTGACGAACAGCTGGTTCAGGAACTCGGCGGCTGCCTGGTTTTCAAAGAGCACCGGCCCCAGGTAAACCTCGGCGGTGGAGGTGTCCACCAGGTAGCTCATGTCGCTGGCGAAGGCCTCGGCCACGGCTTCCAGCTTTTCGTACGACGGCACTGCGGCCAGCGAGCGCCAGGCGAAATTCCTTTCGTCCCCTATTTTCAGGCCTGCCTTATCCTGTATATTGGCGCTGATATCAAGGCTTATATTGTCCCACCAGTAGCGATAGGCAGTTCCCTCGCTATTTACAAAACGCACAGTGCGCAGCGAGCGGTTGAAGCCCACATGGGAAGACTGTATCTTTGGATACTTCCGGAATACGGCAGAAAGCTTCTTTACGGTCTCCCTCCAGGCCGGCACGTCCAGCGGCTCCACCGACTTGCGGTCCTCGAAAAAAGACACTTTCTTTTCGGGGGAAAGGTCGCCGTACAGCTCGGTGATGTTCTTCTTTTTCTGGTAGGCCTTCTTCTGTGAATATTTTTCCAGCGCTTTCTTGTAAGCGTCGTCGGTCAGCGACCAGAGCGAGAAGCGGAGCGCGTCGTAGCCGTCCTCTTCGTTCAGCTGGTCGTTGCCGGGCTCATAGCCGTTAAAATCCTGCCCCACGTAGCCGGAGCTGTCGAAGTCCATACCCCCCACGCGCAGGTCCACCGAAGCGGAGCGCGTAATGGAGGACTTGTCGTTCTGCAGCGAACCGAATACGGCCGAGAGGGACGTGTCGGTGGAGTCGGTGACGTAGTAAGAAGCAAAGTACGGCCTATCGAGATTATCCATCCGGAGGCGCTGCGCGGTGCGCTGCATCTCGTCGGTCATGGCCTTAAGCACGGTATCCCCGGCCGCCGCGGGCGCCGCCGCCAGGAAAAGAACGCATATAAGGTTAAATATATTTTTCATGGTTTTCTCCCGTCCTATTTATCCGTGAACGGCGGCTTGAGCACCGGGGGCTTGGTATTGGATTTCTGCACCTTTTCGGTTTCCATCTCGGAGAATAGCAGGCTAGGGGCCACGGAAGAAACCGGCACCCAGCCGGACTCCGCGCCGCAGGAGCCGTTAAAGACCGCGTAATCGTCGCCGGTCTCCAGGATCCTTGAGAAGGTCTGCAGCGGGGTGCCGATCAGGTTCAGGCCGCGCACGGCCTCGTCCGGCCGGCCGTCGGGAAACACCTTATAGCCCATCGTCACATTCACGGAAAAGCTCTGCGGCAGGTAGCGCTGGGTAATGGTGAAGCCGCCGGCGATATCGGTCACTATAAGGCCGTAAGGCTTGCCTGCCTTCTTTACCTCTTCTACAAGTCGCTTGCGGAGTTCCGCGTAAGGAACCATCTTGGTAGACACGGCGATCAGGTTCCCCATGCGCGCCACGGAGACGTGGCCCTCCGACCTGCGCCCGTGCCCGTTGGACTCCGGGAAATTCTTGATCGGCGAGCGACCCATCAGGAAGCCCTTCAGCACGCCGCTCTCAACCAGCACCGCTTTCGTGGCGGGCGCGGTCTCGTCGTCGTAACGGTAGGACCCGCGCAGGAACTGACCGCCGAACCGGTACTGGGTGGGGTCGTCGTAGATAGAAAGGAAGGCGGGCATAATCGGCTGCCCCACTTTCTTGGCGAAGGTCTGGCCGGACTCCTCGCTCTTCTGGCGGTGCCCTTCCAGGCGGTGGCCCAGGATCTCGTGAAAGAAAACTCCGGCGGCGCGGCTTTCAATCAGCACCGGGCCGCTATAAGGCTGCTCGGGCGGGGCGTTCCGCAGGGCCTTAAGCTCCGCGATCGAAACGTCGATGTCTTTGGCGATTACAGCCTCGGAAGGAATTTCGTCGGGAGTGTCGGAGTCGTAGATCTTCACGCGGGAAAGGTCCATGCCGTCCTTGGTGCGCGTATAGAGGGAATAGACGAAGCGCACGTAGGTATTGCCGGTCACAATGCTGGCACCATCGGAGTTGACCATATAGCGGTTCACGGTATCCACGGTAAAGCGCACACTGGAATCATAGATAAAGTCGGAAGCCTTGAACTTATCGGAAAGCCTGCGCGCCATGCCGCGGAACTTGGCCTTGTCGATGGCCGGAAAAAAGGATTTCTCATAAAAATTGTCGGCCCGCGCTTTGGAGAAATCGTCCGACTTGTCCTCCTCCTCGGCCGTGACGCTCTTGTTCATTTTCACTTTGGCGTACTGGTCCTCGGCGGCCTTATAGGCGCGGTCAGTTAGGTTCCAGAGCTCGGCCCGGAGCGGGGCGGGGTCGTTCTCTACCGGCAGACTGAAAGCCTCCTGGCGGCTGGAGTTTCCGGAAGAGTTGTTGCCTTTTATTTCGTGGGTATTATCGAGGGACGTAGAGCCGACGCGCACGTCCACGTCCAGCGTCCTGCCGCGGCGGTCGTCCTCGCTGTAAACGGAACCTTCCTGTGCGGACAGGCTGTAGGAGGTCTTGTCGTAAGCCTCGTAGCCGATGTAATAGAGCGGGGTGGCTTCCGCGTTCTTAAGCTTCTGCGCGGAGCGGTTCAGCTCCGTTTTCATGGCGTCCAGCAGCGGGTCGGCGGTAGCCGTCTGTGCGGCGAGCGCGCAGGGAAAAACCAGCAATGCGGCGGCAATAATTTTTTTCATTTTTTTATCTCCGATAATACTCAAGGCTTGAAAGAGGTGCGGGCGCACCCTAACGGCACGCCGCCCATCGCGCAGCGGCGTACCAGCAGCCCAAACACCTTGTGTTTTAGAACAGGAAGCCCATGCCCACGTTGAATTTAACCCCGCTAAGGGTTATATTATCCGACTCGCCGCTGATGCTGCCGCGGTTAAAATGTATAGAATTAATCTCATAACGCGCTTCCGCGACCAGTTGAGTCTTGTCACCAATCCGTATGCGCAAACCGACGGGGATCCTGAACATCAGCCCCAGCCCAAGATCATTCGTAGGCCGCACAAAAGAGCCGTCTGTAAACCCTTTGACATAGGGAAGTTCAATAGCGTTGAGCGACATTCCGAGCCCGATGCCGAAGTACGGGTCCACTTTATTTCCGGCGTGCCTGATAAGCAGATCGCCGCTGATGCCGAAGGTCTTAACCGTGGCGTAATCGTTGGTGTCGAACTTGAATTTATTCGCGGCACCGCCGTTGAGAGACCAAGTGGTATCCTGCACCGCTATGTTGCGCTTCTCATATGATATTTCCAGGTCGCCGCCCAGCGCCTGCTTGCCGAAACCGCCAACTCGGAAAGCTATCGGGCCTACGCCCTCGGTCTTAAGCCCCTTCCAGGTAACGGTCTTATAATCCTTGGGAATAATCAGGCCGCTGACCGCTATGCCAAGGTCGTTGCCATAGGTGCTGTCCAGAGTGATATTGCCGTTAGAATTGCTGAACTCCATATCCATTTTGGGGGAACCAAACCCCATGAAAATATCGAAAAAACCGTATTCATTCTTGCCGCGCGCGTAGGGAGGATGCTGCTTTACCGGCGCCTCGTAAGCGGGCTGCTGGTAGGCCGCCTGCTGGTACGCGGGCTGCTGCTGGGCGGTGGCGGCGTCGCCTATCCAGTTTTTATCCAGCGCGACCTGCGAGGCGCCTATGGCCTGCGCGGTCTCGGTCTTGATCAGGCGGGCGTTAACCTCTATCTGGCCGCCGGAAGTCTCGACCAGTGTGCCGGTCACTATGGCTTCAACACCGAGCACCTTGCCCAGTTGCTGCGCGCTGGAAGCGTCTATCATGCCGGAAGCCTGGAGCTTGAGTTCTGCCATCACCTTGTCCAGCACGGAGCGTTCGATGATTTCGAACTTGTGCATGTTGATCATCTTGATGGTAAGACGTTCGGAGATTACCGCGCCATCCTTGGTGGCCCCGGTGCGCCCGTCGGCGTAGGAGAAAGGGATAATCGCTATTTTCTTCCCCTGGATCGAGGCGCCGGCCTCGCTGATCTCGTTCGCCAGCTGCTGGTAGCCGTCTACAGCATGCGCGGCTGACGTAAAAGCCATGAACAACAGCATTGTGGCCAAGGTTTTTGTTATATTTTTCATTTTCGCTCCCCTCTTATTTAACCCTATTAGTTCCCAACCAAAATCTTTTTCCTGATACAGTATCGGCCGCCACAGCAGCCACCTGTAACCGGGACCGGCTCATGCCCCTGAGCACGATAAGCCCCGCTTATATTTGCATAGTAAAAATATATCATATTCTGGTTTGTTTGTGGTAGTGCTGTGGTTGAGACTTTCTGCGCCTCCCCGTGGGTCAGCGCGCTTTACTTTTATTCCCGGTTAAAAAAGGCGCTTTATGGGCGGCGCAGAATCTGCTATATTTTTAATTAGGAAATTAAACCGTCACCTTAAGGAACGTCTATGAAGCTATGTGAATTTATCCGTCCCGCCAGCCTGTCAGAGGCGCGCGATACGCTGCGCGAACTGGGTCCCAAAGGTATGCCCCTCGCCGGCGGCACGGCGCTGCATTTCATGCCGACCAAGACCCCCGTCACCGCGGTTGACATTACCCGCCTGGGCCTTTCCTTCATCCGCCAGGAAGGCGATTTCTTCGCCATAGGCGCCACCACCCCGCTTTCCGACCTGCAGCGCCACCGCGGCCACGGCTGGGTGATGCACGAGATAGCCCGCAACATTTCCACCCACCAGATCCGCAACGTTTCCACCATAGGCGGCAATATCTGCCGCATCTTCCCCTGGGCCGACCTGCCCGTGGTGCTGCTGGCCCTGAACGCGCGCATGCTGATCTACACCGGCTCCGAGAAAGAAGAGGAAGTAGCCGCCGACGATTACTTCGCGGCCCAGCCCGCCAAACGCTTCCAGGGCGGCAACCTACTTACCGCCGTTAAAGTGCCCGTGCTGAAAGCGCACCAGGGCTTCGGTGCGGTAAAAGCCACGCGCAACGCCGCAGCTTTCTCGCTGGTTACAATCGCCGCCCTGCTTGAGTTGCAGAACGGCAAAATAAAGTCCGCGCGCGTCTCCGCCGGCAGCGCCATCCCCTTTCCCCACCGCCTGCCCTCCGTAGAGGCCGCGCTGGTCGGCCGCGAGGCCACAACCGAGGTCTTCAAGGAAGCCGCCAACGTGGCCTCCGCCGACGCCCGCTGGTGCGTGCGCGAAGGGATGAGCGCGGACTACATTAAACAGCTGGCTGAAGTTTCGCTGGTAGACGCGCTGGAAAAAGCCGCGGCGTTCGCCAAAGAGAGGGCCGAATAATGAAAGAGAATCCCAACACCGTCACCTTTACCCTTAACGGCGAGGTTAAGACCTTTGTCACCGAGCCAGACGAGAAGCTGCTAGCGCTGCTGCGCCGCGAAGGCTACCGCGGCACCAAGTTCGGCTGCGGCCAGGGTACCTGCGGCGCCTGCACCATGATCATGGACGGCCGGGCCGTCTACTCCTGCCTTCTTTACGCCAAGCAGGCCGAAGGCCGCAGTGTGCGCACCATCGAAAGCGCCGGCACCTTCGAAGAGCCCGCCGAATTCCAGAAGGAACTTATAGCGGCCGGCGCCGTGCAGTGCGGCTACTGCATCCCCGGCATGGTAATGAGCGCTACCGCGCTGATGGAGACCGAGACCGTGTTCGAGGACGAGATTGTCCGAGAATATATGGACGGAAACCTGTGCCGCTGCACCGGCTACGAGAAGATCTGGATAGCGCTGCGCAAGGTGCTGGACCGCCGCGAAGCCGGCAAACCCGTACCCGAACCCCACGATCACAAGCATTAACCGAGGTAATACATGAAAGACGAACGCACCAGCAAATTTAAGCAGGTAAATCATTCCGTCACCAAGATCGACGCCCTCCAGCTCGCTCTCGGCAAGGACTCGTACGTGGCCGACTTCGTACCGCGCAACACTCTTATAGTAAAGATGCTCTGGAGCCCGCACGCTCACGCCCGCATTAAGTCACTGGACATCTCGGCCGCCGAGAAGATGCCCGGGGTGAAAGGCGTGTTGTGGCATGGCAATGTGCCGCGCATAGTGCACTGCACCGCCGGCCAGGGCTTTCCCGAGCCCTCTCCCTACGACACTTTCATGTTCGACAGCAAGGTGCGCTTTGTGGGCGACCGCGTGGCCGCCGTAGCCGCCGAGACCGAGGAACAGGCCCTGGCCGCGCTCGCAGCGATAAAGGTGGAGTACGAAGTGCTCCAGCCGGTCTTCTCGCTGGACGAGGCCATGGCCCCGAACGCCCCCATCATCCACGACGAGAAAGAAGCCCACGTCCCCATCCCTATTCCCTACGAGCCCAAAAAGAACCTGGTGGCCCAGGTGGGCTGCGAAGCCGGCGACTTTGAGAAGGGCATGAAGGCCGCGGACTTCACCTTCGACGAATCCTTCGAGACTCCCTACGCCCAGCATTGCCCCATCGAGCCTTACACATCACTGGCCCAGAGAGCTCCTTCGGGGCGCATCGTCATCACCACTTCAACTCAGGTTCCCTTTCATTGCCGCCGCATCGTGGCGCTGACCCTGGGCATCCCGGTACAGCAGATTCGTGTTATAAAACCCAGAATCGGCGGCGGCTTCGGCTGCAAGCAGGAGATTCTGCTGGAAGACGTGGTGGCCATGTTCGCCCTGCGCACCGGCCGCCCCTGCTTCTGGCAGTTTAACAGAGAAGAGATGTTCCGCACCGGCCGCACCCGCCACCCTTTCCGCGTGCGCATCCGCGCCGGCGTTAAGAAGGACGGCACCATTACCGCTATTGGCATGGACTGCGCCAATAACACCGGGGCCTACGGCGGCCACGGCCTCACCGTGGTGTCCTGCGCGGGCTCCAAAGTGTTGCCGCTCTACCATTGTGACAACATTCACTTTGACGGCAAGTCCTATTACACCAACCTGCCCGTGGGCGGCGCCTACCGCGGCTTCGGCGCCACGCAGGCCTTCTTTGCTATGGAATCCGTCATGGACGAAATGGCCGAGGCCATAGGCATGAACCCCATGGCTTTCCGCCAGATGAACCATATTAAGTCGGGCGAGGGCTCGCCCATCTTCGCGGCGCTCGGCGAAGGCCGCGAAGGCACCCCGATGACCGTAGGGTCCAACGCGCTAGCCGAATGTATAGTGCAGGGCGCGGAAGCCGTGGGCTGGAAGAACCGCGCCGACTGGCGCGGCAAGACCGGCCGTTTCCGCCGCGGCTTCGGCATGGCCTGCCTGATGCAGGGCTCGTCCATTCCGGACATCGACATGGGCGGCGCGATGATAAAGATAAACGACGACGGCTCTTTCAACCTTAACGTCGGGGCCACCGACCTGGGCACCGGCTCGGACACCGTACTGGCGCAGATAGCCGCCGAAGAGTTGGAGACCACTACCGACAAGATGATCGTGTACTCTTCCGATACGGACATGACGCCGTTCGACGTGGGCGCCTACGCTTCGTCCACCACCTACCTGTCGGGCGAAGCCGCCCGCAAGGCCGCGGCCGACGCCAAGCGGCAGATTCTGGCCTCCGGCGCGGAAATGCTCGGGCTCTCCGTCTCCGAAGTGCATTGCGAGGATTCCTCCGTGCGCAATGCCGACGGCAGCAAGCAGGTCTCTTACGGCGACATAGCAAAGTACACGCTGTACCAGAAGAACCAGTACCAGATTATCGGCACGGCCTCGCATATCACCAAGAAGTCCCCCCCGCCGTTCGCCGCCCACTTCGCCGAGATAGAAGTGGACACGCTGACCGGCTTCATCAAGGTACTGAACTATATCTCCACCATAGACTGCGGCACCGCCATCAACCCGCAGCTCTGCGAGGGGCAAACCGACGGCGGCACCCTGAACGGCATCAGCTACGCGCTGACCGAGGAGTACCTGTTCGAGAACGGGAAGATGATGAACGCGTCCTTCGCCGACTACC
Source organism: Elusimicrobiales bacterium (assembly GCA_038204165.1). Taxonomy (GTDB): domain Bacteria; phylum Elusimicrobiota; class Elusimicrobia; order Elusimicrobiales; family UBA9959; genus UBA9959. The sequence continues at coordinate 46,893 of JBBRDG010000003.1, read as the reverse complement.
ACATCTACTCCATGCGCGACCGCCCGCCGGTGAAGTCCATCCTGGTGCCCTCCTATGAGGACACCGGCCCCTTCGGCGCCAAGAGCGTGTCGGAGATCTCCATCAACGGCGCGGCCCCAGTTCTGGCTAACGCCCTATACAATGCCACCGGCGCCCGCGTGCGCGAGTTCCCCTTCACCCCCGAAAGAGTGTTGAAGGCCATCCAGGCCGTAGGCAAGAAGTAACAGACCTGGAACAACAGAAAACCGCCGCCGCATATCCCTATGCGGCGGCGGTTTTCTTTTATCCGGATTGTCTCAACCGCCGGAGAACGGGGAGAGCAGGGTGACCAGGTCGCCGTCTTGGATGGGGGCGTCCCAGTCCACGAACTTGTCGTTTATGGAGGCCTTGGAGATGTTGGTGGTAAGGGGAATAACTTTGCCGGCCTGCAGCTCGTGCAGCAGCTCCCGCGCCGTCTCGGCGCAGGTCTCATAGGCCTCGGTCTGCGTGCCGCGCCGCTCGCCGATAAGCGCAAAATAGCGGACCATAATTTTCTTTTTCATCTTAAGAATTGTATCAGCGGCCGCTCAAGCCTGTCAAGGATTGAAGTTGCTACTGGACTAAACTCCGGGGAAAAATAGGGGACAGCGCCCTATTTCGGAAATATAGGGCGCTGTCCCCTATTTCCCCTTTCCTCCAATCAGATTCCCCTTCCCCTATTCGTGCAGGTACATGAAGGCTTTTTCGGGGGTGATGGGGAGCGACGGGGCGGGCTTGTCTTGGCGCACGCTGCGGAGCGCCTGCAAGATGGCGAAGTATGAACCGAGCCCGTGCACGAACGGGGGCTCGCCGATGGCCTTGCTGTTGCACACGGCGTAAGGGTTCACGGAGTCTTTCAGAAGGGTGACCTCGAAGCGCTTCGGGCAGAATTTGATGTCCGGCACTTTGTAGGCGTTAACGCCGGTGAGTACTTTGCCTTCGGCGCCGTAGCGGATTTGCTCCAGCGTGGCCCAGCCGATGCCCTGGATCACCGCGCCATGTATCTGGCCCAGGTCTATCTCCGGGGAAAGCGACTCGCCTACATCTTGCACAACATCTACCGACTCTACAACATAGGTGCCGCGCACGCAGTCCAGCAGCACTTCGGTAAGCGAGGTGCCGTAACTGTAGTAGGCGAAAGGCTGTCCGCGTTCGGTCTTTAGATCGTAGCTAAGGTTAGGCGTGGCGTAGAAAGCGTGTTCGGACAGATCCACGCGCGCCCACTGCGCGGCCGCCACCAGCTTTTCCCAGCCAAGGTCCGAGCGCTTTTCGGCCACGCAGACGTCTCCGTCGCGGATAGCGACGGAGGCGGGGTCGCCGCAGGCCAGGTGCCGGGCGGCGAACTCGCGCAGGCGGTCGCGGAGCTTTTCGCAAGCCAGCTTGGTGGCCATGCCGTTAAGATCGGCCCCGGTACTGGCCGAAGTAGGAGAAGCGTTAGGGATGCGGGAAGTGTTGGTGGTGTCCACCCGCACCTTCTCTACGGGAATGCCCAGCGTGCGCGCGGCGACAATACGGATCTTGGCGTTGACCCCCTGACCCATCTCCACCGCGCCGGTGCTTACCGCAACGCTGCCGTCGACGTAAATATTCACCAGCGCGCTCGCCTGGTTAAGCGCCATCTGCGCGAAAGAGATGCCGAAGCAGACCGGCACCACCGAAAGCCCGCGCCGGGTGTCCGTATGCGTCCGGTTGTATTCCTCAACCGCCGCGCGGCGCCCGGCGATATTAATATTCTTATCCAGCGTTTCCCAGCAGCGCACGGCGTTCACGCCGTCCAGCTTAACGCCGTACGGTAATGTGTCCCCGTCGCGCAGCAGGTTCCTGCGTTTAAGGGTTTCCGCGTCCACGCCCATCAGTTCGGCGGCATGGTGCAGCGCCGCTTCGATTGAGAAAGTGCCCTGAGGCACGCCGAAACCGCGGAAGGCATTGTTCGGCGGAATGTTGGTGCGGCAGCTTAGTGCGGTTACGCGAATATTGGGGATATTATAAGAACCCGAAACATGCAGAAACGAGCGGCCGAGCACGGCCAGCGAAATATCGGCGCAAGCGCCGGCATGCTGGAACAGGTCTATCTGGTAGGCAAGTATGTTGCCCTCGGCGTCCAGGCCCAATTTATAGTCATACTCGTAGGCGTGGCGTTTGCCGCTAGTGGCTATATCTTCGTTGCGACTCAATACAAGTTTAACCGGGCGTTTTAGAAGGAAAGCGGCCATGGCCGGCGCTACTATCCAGACCGCCGTAGATTCCTTGCCGCCGAACCCGCCGCCGAGCCTGCGGATATCCAGTTCCACCTTGTGCATGGGGATGCCCAGCACTTCGGCGAGGTGCCGGTGGTAAGCGCCGGGCGACTGGGCGCTGGCATGCACCTTGATGGTGTCATGCTCACCGGGCACCGCCAGCGCGCGCTGGGTTTCAAAATAGAAGTGTTCCTGCGGACCGCTCGAAAGCCGCCCCTCGGCGATATACTTACATTTAGCGAAAGCCGCTTCCGGCTGGCCGTTCACGAGGACGCGTTTGGCCCCGTGGACCAGCCCTTTGGCTGCCGCTTCGCGCGGGTCGAAGACCGCCGGGAGCTTCTCAATGTCGGCGCTGATAAGTTTAACGGCGCGCTGGGCGTTGCGCTCCGTATCGGCCACCACCAAAGCTATGGGCTGACCTATGTACTCCACACTATCGATGGCCAGCAAAGGCTGATCTTTAAGCACATGCCCAACCTGGTTAAGGCCGGGCACGTCGCGGTGCGTATAGACCGCGGCCACGCCCTCGGCGGCGGCGGCCCTGGAGACGTCCAGTAAAATTATTTTACCGCGGGCCACAGGCGACGCATAAAGAACGGCGTGCAGGCAGTTCTCGGCAACCGGGATATCGTCCACAAAGCGCGAAGTGCCGCGCACGTGCATGTTCATGTCTTCGTTCTTCATACGGCCTCCCCGGCGGTGGCGGTAAAATGAGCGCGCACCAATTGGCCCAACAGTAATTTCTTGTAAGCGGCGGAGCCGCGGATATCGTCTATAGGTTTAGCCGCGGCCTCGGCAGTCTTGGCTATAGCATCTACAGTGCCAGCGTCCGGCTTGCGGCCGTAAAAAACCTCAAGGCCGCCTATCAGGAGCGGGGTCGGCCCCACGCCTCCGGCGGCAAGACTCAGGCCGGTGATGGCCCCGTCTGGCCCGATGGCCAGACGCAGCGCGGTGTTTACCGCCGCAATATCGAGCGTGGCCCGGTTGGAGACCTTCTCAAAATGGTAGCTGGCGCCGGCCGGCAGCAGCGGAATTATAATCTCGGCCACAAGCTCACCGCATGCAAGATCAGTTTTCTTATAGCCTAGGAAGAACTTCGAGAGCGGCACTTCCCGTTTGGCTCCGCCACGACCCTCGATAATGAGCCGCGCACCGAGCGCCAGCAGAATGATGCTGGCGTCGCCGATGGGAGAAGCGTTTACGATATTGCCGGTGAGCGTGGCCTTGTTGCGCAAAATCGTGGAGGAATGCCGCAGGAGGTCCTGCGCTACTTCAGTAAAATGCTTAAGCACCGGGGCAGACCGGCGGAAATCTTCGATAGTTACCCCCCCGCCAACACGCAGGAACTCGCCATCTACACGGATATAATTTAGATCGCAGCGATCGGATAAGAAGCAAAGGTCGCTTTCCAGCAATTGCTCGGGGCGCTGCGCGAACAGGTCCGTGCCACCGGCCACCAGCACCGCGCCCTCGCAGGCAGGCCGCGGGTCGGCGTGGAGCTGCGCCAACTGGTCCGGGATAGCGCGGAAGTACTCGGGCACCACTCCGGCGGACACAAGCGCGCCCAGCCGTTCGGCCGGGTCGGAACCCACTGAAGCTAATTTTTCGCACAGCGTGCGCGCCGCGTTACGGATGGAAACATAACCCGTGCAGCGGCAGATATTGCCATCCAGCGCATCAACAGCGTGTTCGTAAGAAAGCGTGGAACTGCCAAGGCAGAACCCGGTAAGCGACAGCACTATGCCGGGGGTGCAGAACCCGCACTGCGAGGCGTTGTTCTCGACGATAAGCCGCTGCACCAGCGTAAGGGGCTCGCCGATAAGGCCCTCCACGGTAACAATATGGCAGCCATCCACGTCGCCGATGGGTAGCAGGCAGGAGGCGCAGGCCTTGTAAGCCACGGTGCCGTCCGCTTGTCGCGTTCCAACCAGCACGGTGCAGGCGCCGCATTCGCCCTCACGGCAGGCTTCCTTGGTGCCGGACAGACAGGCCACGCCACGGATATATTCCAGCAGGACCATGCCTGGGCGCTCGTCAGTATGTACCACGCGTTGATTAAGAATAAAACTCGTCATACTTGATCCTTTTTGAGAAACTCGAAGCGGCGCTGGCCGCAGCAGACGCAGTCCGCGCGGCGCTCTGCCGAGACCGCCGAGACCGAACCCTGCCAGATGTCCAGCGTATGGAACTTAAAATCTTTGTCGGGCGCGCCCGTAAGAAATTTGAGCGCCTCGGTAACCTGCAGCGCGGCCGCCCAGGCCACGGCGGTGTTCAACACCCCGTACGCGTCGCAATTGGGCAGCAGACCTTCGGCGGGCTGCTCCGGGAAGAGGCAGCGCAGGCAGGGCCCGCCCGGGCGCACGGCCATCACCGTGCCGTCGGTGCCCAGCACCCCGCCGTAAACCCAGGGTTTACCAGCCTTAACAGCCGCGTCGTTCAGAAGGTAGCGGGTCTCAAAATTGTCCGTGGCGTCCATCAGCAGGTCGGCCCGCGCCAGCAGCTCCTCCACATTAGCGGCGGTGACGTTAACCACGACCGGTTCAATGGTAATGCCGGAATTCACCGCCCGCAGGCGGCGCGCGGCGGCCTCGGCCTTGGGCATGCGCTCCGTCACGTCTTTCTCGTCGTAGATGAACTGGTAAGGCAAGTTGTAAAGCTGGATTATATCCCTGTCGGCCAGGATGAGCCGGCCTACGCCGGCCCGGGCCAGGAATTGTGCCTGCGCGCTACCCAGGCCGCCGCAGCCGACCACCAGCACGGTGCTGGCGGCTAGCTTGCGCTGGCCCTCCGGCCCGACCACGCGCAGCGCGGCCTGCCGCCGGTAGCGGTCCTGAATATCTGTCATAGCGCGGACCCGGTCATTGCAAGAAAAACCGCCTTCTATTTTAAAGTTAACCGCTTACTTACCGGCTTTAGCGGGACCGGCGTCGGTTACGCGCATATGCCTGGCGTCGCGCTTGTAGTGCAGCTGTATGATCTCGGCCAGCACGGAAACGGCTATCTCGCCCGGCGACTTGCCGCCCAGGTTGAGCCCGACGGGCGAATGCACGCGCTGGTCCTTGTGCGGATAAAGCTTCTTCTTGCCGAGCAGGCGGAAGATCTCGCGCACCTTATCGGCGCTGCCTATCATGCCGATGTAGGCGGCAGGGGTGCGCATTACGGCTTCCAGGCATTCCCGGTCCAGCGAGTGCCCGCGAGTGACTATCACCACGTAAGTGTCCTTATCCACACCCGCCGCGGCTACCGCCTTATGCGGTTCCTGGTTTATAACGGCTATAGCTCCGGGAAACCGCTCGGCGTTGGCGAACTCCTTACGGTCGTCCGCCACGCAATAGGGATAGCCGGCCAGCCGGCAGGCCTCGGCGATCTTCAAACCCACGTGGCCGCCGCCCAGGATCAGCACCTTGAGCGGGTTGGTATATACGTCGATATACACTTCCATGCTGCCCATGCAGATCATGCCGGTATTGCCGCCGGGCTTAAGTTCGAAATTAAATTTTCCGCCCTCGCCTTTAGCTATGCACTCGACCGCCTTCTTTATGGTCAGCATCTCGATAGTGCCGCCGCCCACCGTGCCCTCTATGGAGCCGTCGGCGTAGACCAGCATTCTGGCGCCGGCTTCGCGCGGAGTCGAACCACCCACGGAAATCACGGTGACGAAGGCCGCCCCGCGGCCCGAGTCTATGGCCTCGGAAAGCATTTTTATCAGGTTTTTTTGTTCTTTCATAACATTATAATTTTACTTAATTTGCCACCTTGTAAAGTTCCATCATTTCGCTCTTCCCCTTCAGGGCGGCTTTGCCCAGGGGCTCAAAGGCCACGGAGCCGCCCAGCGACCCGCTCGCTTTTACTACGGCGGCCTCGCTGACGATGATGTCGGTGTTAAAATCCTTGGTCTTTGACTCCAGGCGCGAGGCGATATTGACCGTGTCGCCGATAAAAGTGTATTCGAGCCGGGCCGCGGTACCGATATTCCCGGCCACGAGCTTGCCACAGTGTACGCCTATGCCGAACTCCACCCGCCCGTGCAGCTTGCCAGAATCGTTATATTCCGACAGGGCCTTGCGCATGTCCACGGCCGCGCGCACCGCATCGGCGGCGTAGTCGCCGGACCCCATCAGCGGCGTATAAATTGCCATCACCGCGTCGCCCATAAACTTGCTTATCACGCCGTGATGCGCGGCGATGGGCGGGGTAATATAGTGGAAATAACCGTTAAGAAATTCAACCAGCATGGAGGCACTCATCTTCTCGCTTAGCGAAGTGAAGTTGCGGATGTCGCAGAACATCACCGCCGCTTCCATGTCCTCGCCGCCAAGGTTAACCTTCTTGTTCTTGATGAGTTCGCGCGCGATCTCTATGGACATATACTTGCCGAAGGTATCCTGCAGTTCGGCGCGCTCCTTGAGCCCGTCCACCATTTCATTGAAACCGGCTTTCAACCTGGCCACTTCGTCAGAGAAATACACCCGCGTCTTAACATCGAAATCGCCTTCGGAAACCCGGCGCATCTTGTCTATAAGCCCGTTCAGCGGTTTCTGGATGCCGTGGAACACGAACCTAAGCCCGACAAAGAGAGTGATAGCGGACAGGAAGAGCAGCGAGCTGGCGGGCTCCACGAGCGAATCCGCGGCTATGCTTTTATGCAGGGCCGCGTAAACGAACACGAACGGCAGCAGCGCAAAAGAGAACACCAGGCCCCCGACTTTAACATACAGGGGCACATAGCCGCCTCTGCGCGGCGAGTAGAGTTCTTCCCTCGTGAACAGCAGCTCCATAAAATCCTGGTTCATCGAGAAGTTAAAATCCACGTAGATCAGCAGCGCGCAGGCCTGCGCCACGTAGGAGACCAGCAAGGCGGGCAGAACCTGCGTAAGCGCTCCCCCCGCAGTTCCGCTGAAAAAGAGCAAGAGCAGGCGCGCCGTCAGCGCGGCCCCCAGCATGATGCCGGCGTCACGGTAGAGGTTCCCTATGCGCCGGCGCATTGTTTCCAGGTAGCGAGGCCGGGGATCGGCCGGATACAGGATGGCCGGCCTAACCCACAGGTACATCAGCAGCGTCATCAGGCCTGCGGACAGGAAACGCCCTGAGGTCAGCATGACGCTGAACCCGTGGCGGGCCGCCGCCGTACCAGCCGGGTCGCCGAAAACTGCCGTGTACATATTAAAAAAGGCGCCATCCACGAACTGCAGATAGATCGGAATTACGGCTATAGAAGTAAGCCCTTTAAGCTTGGTCCGCCTTTCGTTTTTAGTGCTGGTTTTCAGCATGTCCCCTCTTATATTTTCAGGTAAATCCAGTATATTATGGCATTTATAAAAGTAAGCGGTATTCCTATGCGGGCGAACTCGCGGAACGTAATGGTGACTCCGGCCTTTTTTTCCGCGGCCTGGATTATTATCACGTTGCTGGCCGCGCCCAGGATGAAAAGGTTGCCGGCGAAAGTAGAAGCCGCGGCCAACGCCATAAAGGCCGGGGTCCCCGCGCCCGCTTGCTTCAGCACGGGCAGGTAGAGCGCCACCAGCGGCACGTTGGAGATTAGCTGGCTAAGCGCCACGCTTACCACCATTACCGCGCCCAAACCGGTTATGTCCGCCCCCGAACCGGCTATCAGTCCCTGGAAAAAGCCGGTATCCCAGGCCGCCCGCGTCAGCACGAACATGGCGGCGAAGAAAGCCAGCGTGCTCCAATCTATTTTCTTAAGGATCTCGACGCGGCGCGGGCTGAACAGCAGGCCGGGCGCCGCCGCGGCCAGCGCTATCCAGATAAGCCCGAAATCCAGCGCCGGGTCCAGCCACACCAGGCTTATTTTAGCGGCGATCATCACCGCCAGGATAAACACCGTCACTTTCGCCAGCCGGGCCAGCTCTTTGTCTTTAACCGGCTCCCGGGAATTCTTAAGCGGGCAGCTGGTAAATTCCTCCGGGTAAAAGCGGCGCACCAGCACAAAGACCGCGGCGAGGTTCAGTAGCGTTGGCACTGCCAAATATTTCAGGAAGGTCAGGAAAGGCGACTGTATCGCCCCGTTAACGGCCACCAGCAGGTTCTGCGGGTTGCCTATCGGGCTCATAACGCTGCCCACGGTTATGGAGAAAGCGAGCGCCAGCAGCAGCGCCTTGGGAGAGATGTCGTGTTTCCGGGCGATTAGCAGCACTACCGGCGTGCCGATGATAGCCAGCGTATCATTCATCAGGAAAGCCGAAGCGATACCCATGAAGAACACCAACAGCAGCAGGAGCGACCTCTCGGTGTTAACGCGCTTGAAAATTTCGTATTTGGCGTGCGCCAGCCAACCGCTGAGTTCCAGCACCTGGCCCGCCGCGAACATGCCGAACAAGAAGAGCATCACGTCGGGGTCGATAGCCCTGAGGGCCGCGGCCGGCTTTATTCCGCCGGTCAGCAGCGCGGCGGCGGCGCCGGCGGACATCACCTGCCAGATCTCAAAACGGAAGCGCCCCACTTCCCGCACGGCGATCAGCAGAAAAACGGCCAGGAGGATAAGCAGCGTCAACATCAGCCGGCCTTAACGAGCGCCTCGTACTCTTCCGGCGTGTCGAAGTCGCGGATGATGCCGGAGTCTTTAACTTCCAGGTCGGTGACCTTAACGGAGGGATGGTGGGTTACCCAGTGCAGGCCCTTGTCCAGCGGCCCTTCAAAGCAGAGCGCTTTATAAGCGGCCGGGATGATGATGGGATGCCCGCGCTTCAGGCGGGAATCTGAAGCTCTGAAAACGCGCGGAATTACGATGGACTCCCTGTTGGAAAGCCAGCAGGCTATGAGCTTACTGTAGGTGTCGGGATCGATAGTAGGCTGGTCGGCCAGGCAGACCATGAAGCCTTCGGAAAATTCGGAAATGTCGGCAAGCCCGGTGCGCAGCGAAGAAAGCTGGCCGTGCTCCGGTTGCGGATTTACTGCCACTTTCTCCCCGGCCGGCACCCAGCCGCCCAGGATCTCGTGCGAGGACTGGCCAAGCACTACCACCCGGTCCTCTACCCCGGCCCGGCGGAGCGAATCGCAGACATGTTCCAGGAAAGGGCGGCCCCGCCACGGGAGCAGCGCCTTGGGCTTCCCCATCCTGTTAGATTCACCCGCCGCAAGTATGATTGCTGAAAGCATAGCGAAATGGTTTACTCCCCAGTAATCTATGATAACAAAATGAGCGAACTATTATAAATTTTAACCGCGGTTCATCAGACCTTTCAGCCCGGATAAAACTTTCGATAGTTAGGGAATGGTGGTATACCAGGGTTACAGCTTAATATCTTTCGAACGGCCGCCCTCGGACTGGGCACAGCGGAAACCGATGTCGTCGTTAGGGCTGTCCGTGCTGGCCCGATTGCCGGACCTCGCAGAGTCGGCGTCAAAATTCCAGGAGCCGCCGCGTATAACATGCTCTTTACCCTTTTCAGGACCTTCCGGCCCCATAGCCGGGCGCTGGGCGTAATAGGCCTTGTCATAAAAGTCGGACACCCATTCCCAAACATTGCCGTGCATGTCGCTGAGGCTGTACTTGTTGGGTTTTCTGGTCCCCACCGGGTGCGGGGTCTTATCTGAATTAGTCTCCAGCCAAGCGTAATCCTCAGCCCTGGCGGCAGAATTGCCGAAAGAATATTTATCCGCGGACCCCGCGCGGGCGGCGGCCTCCCATTCGGCCTCCGTGGGCAGGCGTTTGTTCTTCCAACGGCAGTACGCGTCGGCGTCTTCCCAATTCACGCCGAACACCGGGCAGCCGGGGCAGGTCAGGATGAGCCCTTCAAGATGCTCGTAGTATTTATCTTTACCGGTATCGACGTTAAACTTGTCGCCCGGTTTTTTCCATTCTGGATAATTGTCGCCGGTGGCGCTGGAAAACTTCAGGTATTCCCCGATGGTAACCTCCGTCTTGTCCATGTAGAAAGCGGCCAGCTTGATATCTGCCGCGGGTAGTTCGTCCGGGTCGCCGGTCCCGGCCGGGGAACCGAGACGGTAGGCCCCGCCCGGCACCAGCGCCATGCCTGGATATTTCTCCGGCTGTATGGCCGGTTCAGCTTTAGCGGTCTGCTTGTGCGCGGAGTTAAGACAGACACCGCAGGAGGGGTCGGCGCTGTTGCTCCGGATATAGTTAAGCAGCTCGGAATCGGCGGCGCGCGTACCGCCCTGCGCCGCCAGGGGCGAGCAGAAAAGCATTATAAGAAGTGACCTCAGCATTAAGCCTGACATGATATTCCGTTAGTACAGTTTTCTCAGCAGCCGCCCTTTCTGTAAAGCGAGGCGGCGGCTTTGTTGGCGCGCTCGGCCAGTTTGAATTCGTCCACGTTGACCAGGCGGCCGTTCTTCACCACCACCTTGCCGTTCACTACGGTGTACTTGGTCCGGTGCGAGGCGCCGCAGAACAGCAGCGAGGCCAGCGGGTCCGACTTGGAGCCCGCAAAATCCAGCCCGCTCACGTCGAAGATGGCGAGGTCGGCGGCTTTACCCGGTTCGATAGAGCCGATATCCGTGCGGCCCAGCACGGAAGCGCCGCCCAGGGTAGCGAGCTTAAAAGCGTCGCGCGCCGGCATGGCTTCCACGCCCGCCTTAACGCGCTGCACCAGCATGGCCTGGCGTATTTCGCCCAGCATGTCGGAAGAATCGTTGGAGGCGGAGCCGTCCACGGCAATGCCCACAGGCACATTGTGCTCCATGAACATCCGTATGGGAGCTATGCCGGAACCGAGGCGCAGGTTGGAGCAGGGGCAATGCGCCACGCCGGTATGGGTTTTCCCCATCCTTTTAGCTTCGGCCTCGTTAATATAAACGCAATGAGCGAACCAGGCATTGCCTTCGCTCACCCAGCCTACGGATTCCATGTAGTCCAGCGGCCGCATCTTGAAGAGCTTTTTGCAGAAGTCCTCTTCGTCGATAGTTTCGGCCAGGTGGGTATGCATCCGCACGCCCCATTTCTTGGCCATCACCGCGGTAAGCTTCAGAAGCTCGGTGGTTACGGAAAATGGCGAGCACGGCGCCAGCGCCACCCGGGTCATGGCAAAATCTTTAGCGTCGTGGTACTTATGCACCAGGCGCTCGCAATCCTTCATAATAAAATCTTCACTCTGCACTACGCTGTCAGGCGGCAGGCCGCCCTTGGAGCGCCCGCGCGACATTGAACCGCGCGTCGGGTGAAAGCGCATGCCGAGTTCCCTGGCCGCCTCAATCTGGGTGTCGATGAAGAGGCCGCTGTTCTGCTTGGGGAACAGGTACAGGTGATCGGTGCTGGTGGTGCAGCCGGTCAGTAGCAGCTCGCCCAGGCCCACCTGCGTGCTGGCGTACACAGCCTCGGGGTTGATGTGTTTCCAGATGTCGTAAAGGTAGATCAGCCAGTCGAAAAGCTTGGAATCCTGCGCCTTGGGCAGGTTGCGCGTCAGGGTCTGGTATAGGTGGTGGTGGGTGTTCACAAAGCCGGGCAGCACTACGCAGCCCTTGGCGTCAATGACGGTATCGGCCTTCACCCTGAGGTTTTTTCCGACTTTTTTTATCTCCGGGCCTTCGATGTAGACATCGCCGCCCTTTATTTCACGTCCCTGACCGTCCATGGTGGCCAGGACCAGGGCGTTGCGGATAAGCATAGATTTGTTAGCCATTGTCATTCCTCGGGCCTTCGCTGCTGAATTCAGAGTTTGTACTAATATTATCTAAAATTTTGAGACGGATTTGAACCCTGTCTAATTGTTGTAAAATAATACGCGGGTACTATGCCATATCTGAAATTACGAAAACCGCTTAACGGTCTTAAAGAACTCCGCGACTTCGACCCCGGCCTGGCCGATCTTTCAGCCCTGCTGATAGGCCGCAAACCGGTGCTCTATACGGATTTTACCGCTGACAGCTGGCCTTACATAAAGAACCTGTGCGAAGTTTTAAAACTTAAATACCTGATGCCGGAGGCGCTCTACGGAAGGGAAGGCTTCAAAGCCATCCCCCGGGCCGGCAAGCGGATGTTGCTCATAGGAAAAACTCTCTCCGCCCTGAAACAGGCAGCAAAGAGTTGGTACCGTTCCCCCACCGATCCGGACTGGGGCGTGCTGCTCGGCTATCCGGAATGCTGCGTAAAAGCGTATATAGGCTGGCGTTCCGTGGCGGAGACCACCGACCTGGTGAACCACACTTCAGCCAATACGCAGGCCAACAAAAAATTGTATTTTGGTTTGAACAATGTCTTTAATTATTTTTCCCGCCTTACGGGTAAACCCGCGGACATGGACGCCTTCGCCCGTATAAGGGCTGCCAATAAGGGCCTAGACCTTGCCGCCCTGCAGGTAATCAGCTGGCACCCCTGCGCCTACGACTGCCGGCACAGCGTGGCAGTGGCTAAAGAAATTTTTGCCTTCTTGCAGGAGTACCTTCCCGGGCGAGCGGCCGTGCTGCGTGAATACCTGGCGAAGCCGGTGCTATTCAGGGACAAATATGAATACGTGGTCCTGGACGGGACGGCAAAGAACGGCAAAGCCCGCTATAGCCGCCTGGCCGCTCCATACAGCCTGCTGCCCGGCTCGATAGTAAAAAAGCTGGCGGCCGGCAACGCCCTTGCCGCAGGCAAAAACGGGGTTTCAGCCTTCAGGGACAAAAAACTCCTTTGCACGGTAAATTCCGCCAGGCCTTTTTCGCTGCTTAATTTCGCGGCACGATAAATTATAGAATCTATTATCAGCATTCCATGAGCCACGGAGACGCAACATGACCAGAAAAATAACCTTCCTGTCGGACGCCCAGCTTAAAGCCGAGGCGGAGCGCTGCCTGTACTGCGAGGAGAAGCCCTGCAAAACGGCCTGCCCCGCTGACTGCTCTCCGGCTGACTTCCTGATGGCCGCGCGCGGCATGGCCAAGTCCGACATTAAGCGTTCAGCCGCCCTGATCATGGGGCATAACACTTTCGGCGGTGTATGCGGCGCTATCTGCCCCGACTGGTTCTGCGTTAAAGCCTGCTCCCGTAAAATTTTCGATAATCCGATAAACATCCCCGCCGCCCAGGCCGCCATAGTGCAGAAGGCCAAAGAACTGGGCGTTATGCCGAAGTTCAAAAAAGCCAAACCCAACGGCAAGAAAGCCGCCGTAATCGGCGCGGGCCCCGCAGGGCTAGCCGCGGCGGGAGTGCTGGCGCAGCTGGGCTATAAAGTGGACGTGTTCGAGAAGGATAAAAAAGCCGGCGGCGCCGCGGGCCTGATCCCGGAAAAACGATTTCCGAAAGAAGTCCTCCGCACCGAGATTGAATGGGTTAAAACCCTGGGTGACATCGCCATTAAAACCGGTTCCGCGGTTAAAGACCCGGCCGCGCTGCTGAAGAAGTACGGCGCGGTCATCGTTACCGCCGGCGTGGCGGACCAGATCAAGCTGAACATCCCGAACGAGAACCTGGGCGTGGAAGGCCTTGAATTCCTGGCAAATATAAAAAAATACCCCCTTAAGGGGAAGAACGTGGCCGTAATAGGCGGCGGCGCAGTAGCGGCCGACTGCGCCGTGATAGCGCTGAAAGCCGGCGCGCATAAGGCGGAAATCTTCACCCGCAAGAACATCGGCCACATCCAGCTGCCAAAAAAAGAGCTGCATGACATCCTCAGCTCAGGCATCAACATCAACGCCAAGTCGCGCATCACCGGCATACTGGCCGATGGCAAAAAGGTAAAGGGCATCACCGTAGCCCGCCTGGACGAGAAAGCCAACGACATCAAAGGCTCCGGCCAGGTCCGCTCCGACATAGACTTTGTGGTACTGGCGATAAAGAATATCCCGGTCTTTAAAGACGAGCAGACCAAAGGCGTCTTCCTTGCCGGTGACTGCCGCAACGGCGCCTCCACCGTGGTGGAATCTGTCGCCTCCGCCAAGAACGCCGCGCTGACCGCGCACGCTTTTATGGGCGGCAAAGGACCGCGCGCCGAGCTCTTCCCGGAAAGTGTCAGCGCCTACGAACGGAGCATTATAGACGGCGAACTCACCTACACAAAAAAAGTGTGCGGCCTTACCGACGCCTGGTCCACCGACAAAAAGAGCGCGGTGATCCTGAAAGGCAGAAACATGCTGCCGGTAGACCTCGCCACCGACTTCTTCGGCCGCAAGCTCAGCTCACCCTTCATTATATCCGCCTCCCCCCATTCGGACGGGTACGAACAGGTGAAAAAAGCCTATGAGGCTGGCTGGCCCGGCGTGGTGATGAAGACCGCCTTTGACGGGCTCGACATACACATCCCCGCCGAATACATGGTGACCTTCGACCAAAACACCTACGGGAATTCGGACAACGTCTCGGGCCACTCGCTCGACCGCGTCTGCAAAGAAGTAGCGAAACTGGTGAAGGAATACCCCGACCGCCTTACCGCCGCTTCCACCGGCGGCCCCGTAACCGGCAACGACGAGTTTGACCGGAAGGGCTGGCAGTCCAATACCCTTAAGCTGGAGAAAGCCGGCGCTATGGCCATAGAGTACTCCCTCTCCTGCCCGCAGGGCGGCGACGGGACCAAGGGCGACATTGTTTCCCAGGACCCGGAACTTACCGCCAAGATTATAGGCTGGGTGATGGAAGTCTCCAACCCCGAGATTCCGAAGCTCTTCAAGCTGACCGGCGCCGTCACCGCCATCTGGCAGGTGGTAAACGCCATAAAGCAGGTGTACGCCAAGTACCCGCACAAGAAGGCCGGCATCACGCTCGCCAATTCTTTCCCGGCGCTGGCCTTCCGCGAGCGTCTTTCCGGCAAGGGCGACTGGGAAGAAGGCATGATAGTGGGCATGAGCGGCGAGGGCGTGGCCCCGATCAGCAACCTGACCATCGCCAAGGCCGTGAACCTCGGCGTGCCTATCTCTGGCAACGGCGGGCCAATGGACTACAAGGCCGCGGCGCATTTTCTGGCGCTGGGCGCCAAATCCGTGCAGTTCTGCACCGTAGTGATGAAGTATGGCTACGGCGTCATCGACGAACTTAACTGGGGCCTGAGCCATATGCTGGAGGAGAAAGGCTATAAGTCGGTGGAAGAATTCATCGGCTGCGCGCTGCCTGACCCCGTGACAGGTTTCATGGGACTCACCCCGGTAAAAGGCCTCCCCTCTGTGGACGCTGACCTGTGCCAGCATTGCGGCAACTGCGAACGCTGCGGCTATCTGGCCGTAAAGCTCGACGGCGACAAGATCCCGCACTTCGACGCTTCAAAGTGCGTAGGTTGCTCGCTCTGCGCCAAAAAATGTTTCGCCGGGGCGATAAAGATGCGCAAACGCACGGCGGCCGAACTCAAGGTCTGCCCGGAATAAACTATGGCTAAAACTATACTGATCAAAAACGGCATCATCGCCACGCTCGGCGCGAAGAACAAGGTGCTGTACGGCAACGCGCTGCTGATAGAGGACGGGTTGATTAAAAAGATAGCCCCGCAGAAAACCTTCAGGGGCAAGTACAGCAAGGTTATAGACGCGGCCGGCAAAATAGTGATGCCGGGCTTCATCAACGCCCACATGCACTTCTACAGCACGTTCGCGCGCGGGCTCGGCAAAGCCGCGCCTTCCAAGAACTTCCTGGAGATACTGAATAACCTGTGGTGGAAGCTGGACAAGCACCTCACAAACGCCGATTCTTACTACAGCGCTGTAATTCCGCTGATAAACGCCATCAGAAAGGGCACCACCACCATCATCGACCATCATGCCAGCCCCTTCGCTATCACCGGCTCGCTAGCCGCCATCGAGAAGGGGGTGCGGGAGACCGGCCTGCGCGCCGCTCTCTGCTACGAGGTTTCCGACCGCGACGGCGAGGAAAAAGCTAAGGAAGGCATAGAGGAGAACGCGGCTTTTATCGCCGCGGCCCAGGCCAAAGACGACAACACCATAAAGGGCCTGTTCGGCCTGCACGCCTCCTTCACGCTTTCGGACAAAACCCTGGAAGAAGCCGCCTACCGCGGCCATAAACTGGGGGCCGGGTTCCACGTGCACACCGCCGAATCCCAGGCGGACCAGTTGGATTGTGAAGCCCAGCACAAGGTGCGCGTGGTGGAGCGCCTGCGCGACTACGGCGTACTTGGCCGCAAGTCCATCGCCGCGCACTGCGTGCACATTAACGAACAGGAAATTGAGATCCTCAGGGAAACCGGGACCGCGGTGGTGCATAACCCGCAGTCCAACGCCAACAACTCCGTGGGCATAGCAGACGTTACGGGCATGGCCGCCCGGGGCGTGTTGGTAGGCCTCGGCACCGACGCCATGACCGTGAACATGCTGGAGGAAGTGCGCTGCGGCCTCTGGCTGCAACACCTGAAGACCGACCCCTCTCAGGGCTTCATGGAAGAAGCCGGCGCGCTGGTAACTAATAACGCCGTTATCGCCAACCGCTACTTTAAAGGACTGGGCGAGCTTACGGCAGGCTTCGCGGCCGACATAGCGATAATCGACTATCTGCCGCCTACGCCGCTGGACGAGGGCTCTTTCCTTGGCCACCTGGTGTTCGGCATCAGCCAGAGCACGGTGGACACCACTATAGCCGCCGGCAAAGTACTGATGGAGAAGAAAGTGCTGAAGCTGGACCTGGACGAGGAGGAAATCTCGCGCAAGTCCCTGGAACTGGCAAAGAAACTCTGGAAGAAATTCTAACCGGACTAACGTAAAAAAAACCGCGGCCCTTAAAAGCCGCGGTTTTTTTATGCCCGTACTGATTTACTTTATATTGCGGGTCATCTTATCCAGCGAAGAGGCCGCATTGGCGTAACTGCCGTTGTATGAATGACTCCACTCGGTGCAAACCTGGTCGTTCATCTCCGAAGCGGCTATCTCGTGGAACAGCATAAAAGTAGAAAAGATGAACAGCGGCCCGCCGGCAACCTCTACCGCCGCCGAAGCACCGTGCAGAGCGAGTTTTTCAAAAGCGAACTCCAACACTTTCTCAGTGCCGATAACGCCGCCTTCCTTGCCGACATGCCAGATCAGGTGGTGGCCGATGGTCTGTGCCTGTTCCGCCTCCGCGTCCTGCACGTAAACAGCCTTTATATCCTGGCCGGCCTTGACCGCAAACCGTTTGGCAAGAGCGTCCGCCTCAGCCAGCCTGGCCTTGTTTCCTTCGAAGCTCTTGTGGCAGCCAGCCGCGGCGCGAAGCGCGAAATAGACCGACCCCTGCAGTTGCGCGGCGCAAGTAGCCCGCCCCTCGGCGCAGTCGCGCTCGCCTATCTTGCCCAGCATGGCTGCGCAGGCCATGTAGTACATGGGAGTGATCTCTTTGCGGCTTATCTCTTGGCGGCAGGTCTCGAGCACCTCGTGCACGCAGTTAAAACCGCGGTTATTGCAGCGCCCGCCGCCTATGCCTTTTGAAAAATCCCGGATACTCTCGTTCGCGCCGTCGCAGTCCTTCTTGTTCTTATCACAATAGGCTATGGCCCTGTCCAGGTGGCGTATCACCGAAGCCTTTATATCGTCCTTGGGCGGGGCGACTTTAAGCGCGGCCTGGCTCTTAACGTTCTCTGCCCGCATCGCCGCACCCTGGTCGCGGCTTTCTGTCTGTATCCCCTCCAGTTCGGAGAAAAAACTATCTTCGCTGAAAGCCGGAACGGCCAGACAGAGCAACAAAGCAGATAAGGGGACTAAATATTTAAAAGACATATAGTTACCATTAATAAACCACTACCATAGTGTACGCGCAGGCCCTTGACTTGTCAAGGGTAAAATAAAAGGCCGGCGCCCTTTCTTGGACCCGGCCTTGCTAAAATAAATTTGATGTCCTACTTTAACGGAGTTTTTCCGACCACACATACGCTGGTGTTGGCCCGTCCGTGCGCCAAAACAGCCTCAAAGATAATCCGGGAATCTGTCTTGGACAGGCGGACGCAGCCGTGGGAGGCGGGCTTCCCCAGCAGTTTTACCGCCTCGGTGGCGTGCATGGCTATATTGCCGTTGAAGAAAACGGAATTAGGCATGGGCGCCTTATTGTACAGGCTGGAATAGTGCATGGACTCCATGAAATCAGGCCTGAAGCATTTGCCGCTGCCGGGGGTGGCATGTTCCGGGGCCAGGCCGGATGAGATCATAAAGGCCTGCGACGAGGTGTCGGTCTCCATGGTCAGGCGCTGAGCTGAAAGGTCCACTGTTATACGGACCTCTGCGGCCTGGGCCAGCGCGTTGGCGATCAGGGCGCGGGACGGAAAAAGTTCTGCTTCCTGCGCCGGCAGGCCGAAAGCCAGGCTTACCTCTTCGGGCGTACGCTCATCCAGAAACTTGTCGGGGTCGGCTGCGGCTTCGGCGCGCAGCGCTTCAAGCTCCGCGTCCAGCGCGGTCAGGCCAGGTCCTACGGGTCGGGGAAGGCTGACAAAAGGAAGATCGACCGGGTCCTGATCCTTATTAAGGCCGGGCAGGTCAAAAGCAAAACCGGTATTGCAGGCAAAAACAAGCAGCGCCGCGCCGACGGCCAGGTGGACTCTTTTCATTAGCGTTCTCCGGGTATCCCGGCTGAGGGATACAGATCTTGATTAAGGATATTTAATCAAAAAAACACTAACCCGCGAATGGAGCGAAAGAACTACCGCGGCGGGATCTTTTGGACCGCTCCACGTAGGTCTTTTAGCCCGCAATACACGCCGCCCCGCGGTCCGGTCAGGACCGCGGGGCGGCGAAGTTCCCGTACGGAAGGCTAGAAAGTCTGGGTAACCTTATTTAGCCCTTTAGGGCTGTCAGGGTTAAGCCCTTTATGCAGAGCCAGCCTGAGCGCCAGGGTCTTCATCCTCATATCCACCGGCAGGCAGTTAAAAGGGAACCTGAGCTTGCCCGGCTTAACGATCAGGTAGGCGGTCCCGCGCTCGTCCAGGGCCTTTTTCACCTTCATAATATCCTCCGGCACCTTATCAGAAGGCGAGAACAGGAAAGCGAAATCCCTGGCCGTGAAGGCGCCCACGGGGCCGTGAAGGAATTCCGCGGCGGAATAGCCCAGGGCGTGCGTGCGGGACATCTCCCTGAACTTAAGCGCGGAATCTTCCGCTATGGCGTTATACGCGCCGCGCCCGACGAAGCCGAGCATGCCCGCCTTGGCCAGGACCGGGAGCAGTTTTTCATCGGTACGCCGCAAAGCCAGCTCGGCCCGCGCGCCGGCTACTGTGGCCTTGAAGTCCGAAGACCTGAAACAGCGGCTCCACACCTGCGCGGTCCAAAGCACCGCCCAGAGTTGAAGTTCGAAGCTCTTTGTGGCGGCCACCGGCAGCTCTTTGGAATTAGAGAGCAGGATGTGCCGACCGGCCAGGCGGGCCAAGGGGTTATTCTTAAGGTCGGCCTCGTTGGTGACGGCAACACCCTTTGCCCCCCACTTTATCAGCTTCTCCAGGCAGGCGGTAATGTCGTGGCTGCGGCCGGACTGGGAGAAGGCCCAGGCGGCCTGGCCCTTGAAATTTAGCGGCTTGTGCGCTTCAAAGATGGAGTGCGGATGGATAAAATTGGTGATGGTGCCGGCATAACCTTCCCAGATATACTTGGCGAACAGCGTGGCCGTGCCGGAGGAGCCGCGGCCCACCAGGTAGACGCTTTTTTCCTTCGACCTGGCGGCCAGTTTCACAAGGGACTCCGCCCCGGCCGAGAATTTCTCGAGCAGCGCGGGGATCTCGGCGATGTCTTTGTAGGTAAGGGTATCTTCTATTTTCATTTATTTTTCCTGGGTGACAGGCGCTTCCCGCCGGTTATCTTGTTCTTTTCGGCGCGCAGGCGCTGAATACCAATCTCTATATCGTTCAGGTCCATGCCGGTCCTGCCGTAATGGGCGTGCTCTATCGGCGAGTCTGGGCAGATATAAGTGCCGCGGCTGATCCCGCGCGGGTCCGCCTTAAGCCCCAGCCAGATGAACCACGGTTTCAGATCGGAAAAATCCTTCGCCATCAGCTCGGGGTTGGAGCGCATCAGGGCCCGCGGCTCGCCGTACCCGTCCATAACCGCGCCGGAATGATAGCCGGCTTCTTTGGCCGCTTCCACGTCGCGGTGCGTGTCGCCTATCACATAAACCTCTCCCGGCTTAATTCCGGCCTTCGCCAGTTTCGCGGCGCGCTGCACCGCCTTCTGCAGCACTTCGCTCCGGTGGTGCGAATCGCAGCCGTAGCCGCCAAACGCGAAATACTTCAGCAGGCCGGAGGGTCCCAGTTTTATAAAGGCGCCCTCCTTCAGATTACCGGTGCCCAGGCCTAGCATGACCCCGGGAAGGCCGGAAAGTTTTTCGAGGAATTTCTCTACACCTTTCACCTTTAAATATTTTTTTTCCTTTAACGAGGCTTCCAACTCAGCCGGCAGGCGCGCCACGTACTTAGCCGTAAGCTCCGCCAGTTCTTTCTTGCCGGGCTGACGGCCTTTCCCCACCTTAAAGGCGTTCGCGAAGTTGGCTTTGTCGGTGGCGCCCTGAATCTCCACCGTGTCGCAGGCTTTAGGATGGCCCGTCATCGCCCGCACGGCGTGATTCAGCGCGCGCACTCCGGCCCCGCCTGCTTTAACCAGAGTGCCGTCTATGTCAAAAAGTATTATTTTCATAGTGATTCTCCACTAAAAAATCGGGTGAACGATATGCCCTTTTTTCACCGTCAGCAAGGTCTGGCTGGCGCCGAAATAGTAGGCCAGCTCCCGGTAATCGTCGGCGGCGAAAAAGGCCAGGTCGGCCTGCATGCCGGGAACCACGCGGCCCACCTTGTCGCCTATGGCTAGCGCGCAGGCGCCGTTCACCGTGGCGGCGCAGATGGCCTCCTCGGGTGTCATGCCGCAATGGGTGCAGGCTACAGAAAGCACGAACTGCATGTTCCAGCAGGGGCAGGTGCCGGGGTTAAAGTCGGTGGCCAGCGCTACGGGCACG
This sequence comes from Elusimicrobiales bacterium, assembly GCA_038204165.1. Lineage (GTDB taxonomy): Bacteria > Elusimicrobiota > Elusimicrobia > Elusimicrobiales > UBA9959 > UBA9959. Next base: position 25,851 of record JBBRDG010000003.1, on the reverse strand, counting down.
CCCGAGGCGATGAGCTCCCGCGCGGGCGGGTACTTGGTCAGTCCCAGATAATAATTTGAGGCCGGCAGCAGCGTGGCGATAGTCCCGGAGTCGCGCATGGCGGCGATATCCTCGGCGAAAACGTGGTCGGCGTGGTCGGCGCTGACGGCGCCCGCTGCCGCGCCGGCCCGGGTACCGCCGTAATTGGAAAGCTGCTCGGAATGCACCTTGGGCTTCAGACCCAGGCGGGCGGCCTCTTTCAGATAAGCCGTAGTCTGTTCGGGAGTGAAGTAGCCTTTCTCGCAGAAGATATCGGCGAAGACGGCCAGCTTTTCAGCCGCAACCTTTGGCAGGATCTCGGCGGTAACATAATCCAGGTAGGCCTGCGCGTCGCCTTTAAATTCAGGAGGCACGCTGTGGGCGGCCAGCAGGGTGGGGATCATTTCCAACGGAGTAAAGCCCCGGGCGTCGCGCACGGCCCGGAGCATCTTCAGTTCCGACTCCAGGCTAAGCCCGTAACCGCTCTTCACCTCCGCGGTGGTCGTGCCGCATTCGAGGAAGCGGACTGCCCGCGCGGCCAGCTGAGCCGCCATGGTTTTCTGGCCCTGGGCCCGCACCGCGCCGATGCTGGAGATTATTCCCCCGCCCGCGGCCTTGATCTCCTGGTAGGAGGCGCCGGCGGTGCGCATCGAAAAATCCTTAAGGCGCGGCTCGGCAAAGACCGCGTGGGTATGGCTGTCCACAAAACCCGGCAGGCAGACCCCGTTCACCTCCACCGTCCTGGCTTTCTTTGCCAAAGGATGGCGCGCTACGGAAGCCCTGGGCCCCGCGGCTTCTATGATCCCGTCGTTCACCAGCACCGCGGCGTTCCTGACCAGCCCGATCTCGCGCATGGCCGCGCCGGCGCGGGGGCCCGCTTCGCCGGAGAAAGTAAGCAGCTGCTTTATGTTGGTAAACAATATCGCCATATTTAGTAAGGAGCCCGAGGGCTTTCTATCTGAAGTTCTCGAACTGCAGCGTAATGCCGTAATCGCCGCCGCGGAGCAGCGTCATCACGTTCTGCAGCTCGTCCTTCGACTTGGAAGTAACACGCAGCGTGTCGCCCTGAATAGAGGTGTTGGCCTTCAGTTTCTGATCCTTGATGGCCCTGCTTATCTCCTTGGCCTTCTCCTGCGGAATGCCCTGCTGCACCTTTACGACCATTTTGGCCGTCCCGCCAAGCGCGCTCTGCACTTTCTCTCCGGTGAAATTCTTAACCGGAAGGCCGCGCTTCGAGATCTTCATCATCAACACTTCGTTGAGAGCCTTCACCTTGTAATCGTCGGAAGACTGCAGCATGATGGTGTTAGCCTTCTTGTCGAAGTTGATCTCGGATTTGGAATCCTTGAAGTCGTAGCGGTTGATCACTTCTTTCATGGCGATGGCGATAGCCTCGTCCACCACGGTATACTCCACCTTGGAAACCACGTCGAAGCTGAATTCTGAAGCCATAAGTTTCTCCTTAAAGATTATTCTATTTTTTACCCAGCATCGGGATCTTCACCCCGGTCTTCCTGGCGAAATCCTTAGCTATCTTATAGCCGGCGTCCGCGTGCCGCAGTACGCCCATGGCCGGATCGTTGGTCAGCACGCGCTCCAGCCGCCGCGCCATCTCTTTGGTGCCGTCGGCCACGGTCACCTGCCCGGCGTGCAGCGAGTAGCCCATGCCCACCCCGCCGCCGTGGTGGAAAGACACCCAGCTGGCGCCCGAGGCCGTGTTAATCAGGGCATTAAGAATAGGCCAGTCGGCTATAGCGTCGGAGCCGTCCTTCATGGACTCGGTCTCGCGGAAAGGGCTTGCCACGGAGCCGGAATCCAGGTGGTCGCGGCCTATCACAATTGGCGCCGATATCTTCCCCTTTTTAACCAGGTCGTTAAAGCGCAGTCCCGCCAGGTGCCGCTCGCCGTAACCGAGCCAGCAGATCCTGGACGGCAGGCCCTGGAAAGCCACCTTTTTGGCGGCCAGGTCCAGCCAACGGTTCAGGTGGGCGTCCCGGGGGAACATTTCCTTTATCGCCGCGTCGGTCACGGCTATATCTTTGGGGTCCCCGGATAGCGCGGCCCAGCGGAACGGCCCCTTGCCGGTGCAGAACAACGGGCGGATGTAGGCCGGCACGAAGCCGGGGAAATCGTAAGCGTGCTTAACGCCCTGCTTGAAGGCCATCGTACGGATATTATTGCCGTAGTCAAAAGTGGCGGCGCCGGCCTTCTGCAGCTTCAGCATGGCCTCCACGTGGATCGCGATGGATTCCATCGCCAACCGCACGTACTTTTTGGGGTCTCTGCGGCGCAGCTCGTCGGCCGCCTTAATAGTGTAGCCCCTGGGGATGTAGCCGCGGAGCGGGTCGTGGGCCGAGGTCTGGTCGGTAAGCACGTCCACCTTGACGCCGCGCCGGACCAGCTCCGGCAGCACTTCGGCGCAGTTGCCGTGCAGCGCTATAGAAAGCGGCTGTTTGGCCTTCATGGCCTTGCCGGCCAGGGTAAGGGCTTCGTCCAGGCTGCTGGTCATCACGTCCACGTAGCGGGTCTTCAGGCGCATCTGGATGCGGCTCTCGTCGGCTTCCACCACGATGGCCACGCCGCCGTTCATCGTAACGGCCAGCGGCTGGGCGCCGCTCATGCCGCCGAGCCCGCCGGTTACCGTCAGCTTGCCAGACAGATCGCCGCCCCTGAAATGTTTGCGGGCGCATTCCGCGAAAGTCTCGTAAGTGCCTTGCAGGATGCCCTGAGTGCCGATGTAGATCCACGAGCCGGCCGTCATCTGACCATACATCATCAGGCCTTTCTTCTCCAGCTCGTCGAAGACCTCCCAGTTGGCCCAGTTGCCGACCAGGTTAGAATTTGCGATGATCACGCGCGGGGAGTACTCGTGCGTTCTAAGTATGCCGACGGCCTTGCCGGACTGCACCAGCAGCGTCTCGTCGTTCTCGAGCTTTCTGAGGGAATTAACTATCTCATCGTAGCAGTCCCAATTACGGGCCGCTTTGCCGCGCCCGCCGTAAACCACCAGCTCCTCGGGGCGTTCCGCCACCTCGGGGTCCAGATTGTTCATCAGCATGCGCAGGGCCGCTTCCTGCTGCCAGCCCTTGCACGAAAGTTTATTGCCGCGCGCCGCGCGTATGTTCTTATGGTTCATTTTCAATGACCTCCCAAAACTAGTCCACGAAGTAGCCGCTCATGATGGCGTCCGCCACCGCCTCGATGCGGCCAGAGAATACCTCGTCGCCTTTGAAAGCGGGAGAGATCTCGCGCAGCTTGGCCAGGACGGCTTCCATCCTGGCGCTGGACTTCAGCGGGCGGTGGAATTCCACGCCTTCCGCCGCCGCCATCATCTCTATGGCGATTATACAGGCCACGTTCCTCACTACGGTCTTGAACTTGAGCGCGGCGTTCATCCCCATGCTGACGAAGTCCTCCTTGTTGGCGGAGGTGGAGATGGAATCGCAGCTCGCGGGATGGCTCAGGATCTTGTTCTCGTTGCAGAGCGCGGCCGCGGTGACGTGCGCGATCATGAAGCCGGATTCCAGGCCGGGGTTGCGGGCCAGAAAGGGCGGCAGGATCTTGAAGTCGCTGACCAGCTGGGCTATGCGGCGCTCGGAGATATTGCCCAGCGAGGTCACAGCGATAGCCGCGAAGTCGGAGGCGAAAGAGACGGCCTGGCCGTGGAAGTTTCCGCCAGAAAGCACGTCTATGGTGCCGCGGGTCTTCCCCTCTACCACCAGGGGGTTGTCGGTCACGCTGCCGAACTCGGTCTCAAATACGTTCAGCGCGTACTCGATAGCGTCGCGCGCGGCGCCCATGGCCTGCGGCATACAGCGCAGGGAATACGGGTCCTGCACGCGTTTGTCGTTGGCGGAATGGGACGCCCGGATCTTGCTGCCTTTGAGCACGGCCTCCAGCATCTCGGCCACCTCGAGCTGGCCGGCATGGGGCTTAAGCGCATGGATGCGGGGATCGAAGGCCACCGGGGTGCCCTTCAGGGCCTCCATGCTCATCGCGCCTGTAAGCACGGCGGAGTAGAACAGGTTCAGCGCCTCGAACAACGCGAGCCCGCCTACGGCCTTCATGGCCTGCGTGCCGTTGATCAGGGCCAGGCCCTCTTTTTCAGCAAGTTCGATGGGCTTGATTTTGGCTTTTTTCAGCACCGTTTCGGCCGGCTGCCAGTCGCGCTCACCGGCGAACTTGGCCAAACCTTCGCCTATCAGCACCAGCGCCATGTGGGCGGAAGGTGCCAGGTCGCCGCTGGCGCCCACGGAACCCTTGGAAGGAATAAAAGGTATTACGTTCTTGTTTATCAGTTCGGCGAGCCTTTTCACCAGCACGGGCCTTACTCCGGAGTTACCCATCGCGAGTTCGTTCACACGGGCGAACATCAGCGCCGTGGCTTCCGCGTCGTCCAAGGGAGCGCCCACGCCGCAGGCATGGCTGCGGATCAGGTTCACCTGCAGGCTTTTCAGGCTCTCGCGCGAAACGCGCTGGCTGGCCAGTTCGCCGAAGCCGGTATTGATGCCGTACATCACCTTGTCCTCGGCGAGCATGCCCTCTAGCAGCGCCCTGCGGGACTCTATCAGCTTAAGCGCCTTCGGAGGGACCACGACTTTCCTGAAGCCGTGCGCGACTTCCGCGAAATCCACGATGTCCGGGGCCATGCCCAGGGTAAAAGGTTTATTCTTCATTATTTTCCTCCGCTTTTCTTGATTAGGTCGGCAACCGTCACCGCGCCGGCAGCCCGGAAGGCGGTGATGAAATGCACGAAGATCTTTCTGGTCATCTCCACGTCGCTCAGCGCGCGATGCCAGCCCTCGTTAGAAAAATTCAGTTCGGCCGCTATGCTGCCCAGCCTGTTGCTCTTGAACTTCCAGTGCTTGCGGGCCAGCGCCAGCGTGTCCACCACGGGGAGCGACGGAAACTTCAAGCCCACGCGCTCGAACTCCGCCGACAGGAAGCCGATGTCGAACTCGGCGTTATGCGCCACAATGACGGCGCCTTCCAGGATAGCCAGCAGCCCGGGAGCCACCGCGTCGAACGAGGGGCTGTCCTTCACCATCCCGTCGGTGATGCCGTGAATCTTCGAGACTTCAGCCGGTATCGGCTGGCCGGGATTTATAAGTTCAGCCAGCGTCCCCACGCGCTCTTCGCCGCGGAAGCTTACCGCGGCAACTTCGCAGACGCGCGCCGCCCTGGGGGAAAGCCCCGTGGTCTCCACGTCAATAAAGGTAAACACCGCGTCTTCTATCCTGAGAGTCTCTGTCTGTCCCATTTGATGCCTTAAAGCCCGACCGTGCTATAAATGACCGTAATACATAAAGCGCGTCCACAAACCGAACGTGACAGTGAGCCCGACGCTCAGTACCACGTTAAGCAGAGACATATCTATGACGCGTTTGTGCCTGACATAGAAGATCTGGTAGATCCAGGCCGCCGCAAAAAGTATCCACCAGTAGCCCGCGGTCAGAAAAAAAGCCCAGAGCACCACGCGCTCAAAGATAAGAAAATACTTCTCGTCGAAATGGGGGAAGGTCTTGCCGAAAAGGTCCTTTTCGATGAAGTAGACCAGTACGGTGGTGAAATGGGTGACCAGCACCAGCATGGCGGCTATGCCCGTCCATTTTTCCGCCAGCAGGAAATTCCGGTCCGGGATTACTATCGGCGCGATCATGAACAGCACGTAGAAATGCAGGAACTGGTCCACCAGGAAGCTGACGGTCCCGTCGCGGAACCCCATGGTCTTCATGCTGTAAATACGCAGTTCGTCCACTACGAAGTGCAGCACGAACATCAGCGCCAGCGCCCACCAGCCGGTAACTCCCGCCGGACCTATCTGCACCCAGACCTGCCCCAGGTACGGCCAGGTAAAGACCGCCGACACCACGTAATGGGTAAGGCAGTGCAGCAACATCCCCCATACATGCTCCCGCTTCATGCGGTTGATTACATCGAACTGTAGCGTGAAGTCCGAAAGCAGGTGAGCGAGAAGGAGGCGCCAGAATATTATCATGTTATTTCGAGGTCAGGTTGAACGCCCCGTCCCAGTCCTTTGGAATCTCCCTGTTGTACTGTTCCGCCAGCTCAAGGTAGAACTGCGAGGGACCGTCGCCAGGATTCGCCTCCAGCGCGGCCTTGAAATCCTTGGCAGATTCCATATATTTGCCTGCGGAGAAATTCTCCACCCCCGCGCCATAGCGTTGGAGCATCTTCATTATCTCCGGAGAAGCCCCGCCTTTGCGGGTCAGGGGCTCATAGACCTTCACCGGAATAGCCTTGCCGACCACACGGATCTGGCCCAAATAACGCGCCTCTAACTGGTCCTTGCCTTCGTTAAAGACATCTTCGCTGGCCATGATGCGCGAATGGAAGAATTTATTGGCGCCCTCCAGCCGCGAGGCCAGGTTCACGGCATCGCCGATTACCGTGTAAGAAAAGCGGTTCTTAGATCCCATGTTACCGACGGTCATAGGCCCGGAGTTAAGGCCTATGCGAAAACAGGGTTTTACGACCATGTCCGTGCCCAGTTCATTGAGTTTATTGTTAACCGCCAGGCAGTCCACAGCGGCGAGCAGGGCGCTGGTCCGGTGGTTCTTCAGGTCCAACGGCGCGTTCCAGAACGCCATAATACAGTCGCCGATAAACTTGTCCACCACACCGTCTTGCTGGAGGATTACGTCGGTGAGCCCGGACAGGTAGGTATTCAGCATCGCGGTCAACTGCTCGGGGGTCAGCTGTTCAGAGATGGTGGTGAAACCGGCGATATCGCAGAACATGGCCGTCATGTCGCGCTTTTCCCCGCCCAACGACAGCTTGGACGGGTCCTTAGTAATGATCTCCACCACCTTGGGCGACAGGTACTGGCCGAAAGTGTTCTTAATCCACTTTTTCTCGCGGCCCTCCAACAGCCCTTTGTCGACCGCTACATAAACGGAAGGGATCAGAAAAGAAAGGGCCACTGAGATGAATGGGACAGAATAAAGGTTGCAGAGGAAGACGTAGTCAAGCACGAGCATTAAAAACATTATCCCGGAGGAAACCGCCACCATGGTGTTGAGCGGGTACCGGTTCAGGAAAACCGGGATCCAGGGCAAGATAAGCATCAGCAGAGCAAGGTAGCCGCCGCTAACGCTGCGCAACGAGTCCTTAAGCAGAAGATTATCTATGCAGGTCGCGTGGATCTCTACTCCGGGCAAAAGCGCGGAGAAAGGCGAGGGAAAATGATCATATGCCCCCAGCGCCGTGGAACCAATCAGTGTCATACCGCCTTTCAGGCTGTCCTTTTCTTCCTGGCTAAGCCTGTTTTCAAGGATATCTGCCACAGAGACATGCCGGAACGTGGATTCAGTCCTGTTCTGCGCATTTTTATCCCAACCGGGATGCGCCTTTCTATAAACAGGGTAGCGGTAGTTCAGCGTCATCGGGTTCTCACTGTAGAGCCGTTCATAATCCAAAAGAGGCTTTCCGGTATAAACAGCGTAGGTAGCCATTCCCAGGGACGCCAGCTTCACCTCGTCGCACAACGGGCTGCATTTTAGCCGGCCCAGTTCCAGGTTCTTGTAAAGCAGCTGCTGGTCCTCGAACCCGTCCAAATCATTATCCCGCCCCGGGAAGAAAAGATAGAATTTGCGCGCATGCCCGTCCCCGTCAAGGCTAATGTCGGAATTAGGATAAGCCATGTACGCGCTGGCCGTCCCCACTCCTTTCATGGGTTTCTTAATGGTCATTCGGTCTTTTTCTATGGCCAGCAGGTTCACAACTATCCCGGCTTTTTCGGAAGCAGCAAGGAACCTGGCGTCACTGGCAGGCTCATCCTTGTCGGACTCGAAGAACATTACATCCATTCCTATGGCTTTAACGCCCAGGCCTTTTAGTTTCTCAATAAGCTGGCCGTAATATTTGCGCTTAAAAGGGTAGCCATACTTATCGACGGTGTAATCATCTATGGCTGTTACCGTAATCCTCGGGTCGGCCGGCTTGTTTATATACTTACCGAAGGCAAAAGCATAATTGCCGTCCGCGGTGAACGGGACGGAAAGGTACATTGGAAGGATAAGGCGCGCATCGCTCCATTTATCGTCGAAAGATTTTGTAATCTCCGGCAACTGCACCAGGAACACCCACACTACCGAAAAAATAGCGGCGATAATATAAAGCGATTTTTTTTTGGTTTTTTTATTTTCTTTGCTCATTTTTAAACCCCTCTATTCACCGTAAACTTGAACATCCCCCCGGGCGCGGCTTCCGCCCAGATCTTCCCGCCGTGCAGCTCCACTATCTTGCGGGCGATGGGCAGGCCCAGGCCGAAGCCTGTCTCGCCCTCGCCGTCCTTAAGCCGCTTGTACTTCTCGAAAACCGCTTCCAGCTGCCCGGTCTGGACTCCGGGGCCGGTATCGGCCACCGAGAAGACCAGCCCGTCTTTATCTGCCTTGACCGAGGCCGTTACGCTGCCGCCCTCTGGCGTAAACTTCCAGGCGTTGGACAGCAGGTTTTCCATAACCCGGCGCAGCAGGGAGGAGTCAGCCTCAAATTCTATTTTCTCCGCGCCGGAAGTTTCCACGGCTAGAGTTATCTTCTTTTCTTCGAACAATACCCGGAACCCTTCCGCGCAGGAAGACAGGAACTCCGCCGCGTTAACCTTGCGCAGGTCGGGCTTCAGCTGGCCGGCCTCCATGCGCGAAATATCCAGAATATTCTCCAGTAGTTTAAAAAGCCGGTCGCTGGAATCCTTAACGTTCCGGACATAACCCGCCTGCCGGGCTTCCGGCTGGAATTCCTTCTCGAGCAGCTTGATATAGCCCTGCATGGTCAGCAGCGGCGCGCGCAGGTCGTGCGCCACGGAGTGGAAGAACTCCTCCTTCATCTGCTGCATCTTGCGTTCCAGCGTTATATCGCGCAGCACCATGAAGATGGCAGGGTTCTGGGTCCTGGCCGAAAGGGTCTGCACGCTGGCCCGGTAATATTTCTTCTCCCCGGACACCTGCAACTCTACCACGCCGCCCTTCGAAAGAGCTTTTTTATACACCAGCTCGGCTATGCGCCGGCGCAGAAGTTCGTTCTCTTCGCCCGGCGCCCCGTTCTCCGTCTCCAGTAAGGCCCTGGCGGCGGCGTTGGCGTAAAGCAGTTCGCCGCGAAAATCGCAAAGAATGATGGCGTCGTGGATCAGGCTGACCAGTAGTTCCAGTTTCTGCTTTTCCTCGAAAACTTTTTCCACCTGGATCCCGTGGTAGCGGTCTACTTCTCTCATCATGGAGTTGAAGGAACGCAGCAGCGCCGACAGTTCCGCGAACTCGGTCTCCTCGCTGACAGTGGTCTTGAAATCGCCGCCGGAAACCCGTACTGCGCCGCCCATCAGCGCGTCCACCGGCACGCCCAGCCTGCGGGTGAACAGCAGCGCGGAGAAATAAAAAGCCGTGGCGAAAGCCAGCAGAAAGAAAGCCATCAGCCAGGTAATGCGGTTGATCCCCGAGAAAGCCTCGGCCTTGTCCTCAAGCGCCACCACGAACAAGTCGAACCCGCGCACTTTAGCGGCAACCCCGATATACTCGCCTTTCTTCCCCCCCAGTTCAAAGACCTGGCCGTTATTGAGCATGTCCCGCACCGCGTTGCCGTCAAACTTCTCGAAGGCGCCAGAAAGCGGGAGCGCGTTGCCTTCGGCGTCGGAAAGCAGCAGGCCGCCGGTGGCCCCGAGGCGCTGCGCGCGCAGCTTCTCGAACAGGTCGCGGAGGTTTACCGCGGCGAAGGCGTAGTAACCGCCGCCGACCGGATACACCAGCCTGCACACCGGCATGTCGTAAATCATTTCGAAATGGCCCAGAGCGGCGCGGCCGTCCCTGGAAGCCTTGAGAAATAGCGGCTCACCGCGCAGGTCCAGGAAGCCAAAGCGCCTTTTAAGTTCCGGCGCTCCGCCGCTGAGTACCGCGCGGCCGTCAGGGCCGGTGAAAGCGAGGTATAAAAATTCCGGGTTGCGCTTCAGCGCCTTTTCGAGAGCGGCGTTGTTAACGTAAGACGCGTCGGTGTCCCACATTCTCTCGAAGCGGCGGGAGAGGTCCTGAGCTTCGCGCTCCATCATCAGCGAACCCATCTGCGAGACGTTCCGCTGCAGGCTGGAGATGTCGCTCTTGGCGCGGGACTGAAAATAGAATAAAAATACTCCCGCGGGGATGATGGGTATAAGCCCGGCCCCGAAGACGATAAGGAGTAGTCTGTTCAGTAAGGTCATTAAATTCGCTGTCCGGCTGGCACGGGGACCAGGGGCGTCCACGCCTGCCGGCTGTAAACGCCTACTTATTCTTCTTCAGCGCCTCTATCAGCCTGGGCACTATCTCATGCGCGTCGCCGACGATTCCGTATTTGGCCACGTTGAAGATAGGCGCGTTAGGATCCTTATTCACGGCTATTATCACGTCGGAGGCTTTCATGCCGACTACGTGCTGCACCGCGCCGGAAATGCCGAAAGAGAGGTACAGCTTGGGCGACACGGTAGTGCCGCTCTGGCCCACCTGGTGCGTCTTTTCTTTGAAGCCCAGGTCCACCGCGGCGCGCGAAGCGCCCACCACGCCGCCCAGCAGCCCGGAGAGTTCTTCCAGCTGCTTGAATTTATCCCTGGTCTTCATGCCGCGTCCGCCGGAAACTATCACGCCGGCGCTCTCTATCCTGACCGCGCCGGAATCGCGGGCGATCTTGCGCTCCAGCACTTTCACGCGGCGCAGGCTCTTGTCGAGTTTGGCGGCCTCGCGGACCACCACCGCGGCGCGGCCGTGCACCGGCTCGGCCAGTTTCATCACATTGGGGCGCACGGTAGCCAGCTGAGGCCTGGAATTGGGGCTGAGGATATCGGCCATGATATTGCCGCCGAACGCCGGGCGGGACTGCAGCATAAGACCGTCCTTAATAGCGAGCGCCGTGCAGTCGGCGGTAAGGCCCACGTACAAAGTAGAAGCTACCCGGGGGGCCAGGTCACGGCCCTGAATGCTGGCCCCATAAAGCATGGCGGAGGGCTTGTGGCGGTTCACCAGGGAGACGATCACGGTAGAAAAGATATCGGTATTGTACTCAAAGAGCTCGTCGTGCTCTACCATGTACACCTTGTCCGCGCCATAAGCGCCCAATTCTTTTTCGAAGTTATGGTTCTTATCCGTCAGCAGCACGGCGCAGAGGTCTTCCTTAAGTTCATCCGCCAGTTTGCGCCCCTCTGAGAGCAGCTCGAAGGTAACGGGCTTTATCTTTTTCGGGTGCGTTTTGTCGCCGGTCTCGGTAAGTTCTACGTAAACCCAAACACCCTTGTAGCCGGAGAAATCCCGCGCTGAGGCTTCCTCGCGGGTTATGGTGATGGCCTTGACCGGGCAGATCTGCACGCAGACGCCGCAGAGCGTGCAGGCCTCGTTCATGGTGGCCTTCTTGTCTATCATGTTGATCGCGGCGAAAGGGCAGACCGGTACGCACTTGCTGCAGCCTATGCACTTGTTTGAAACTTCTATCATCGTATTCTCCTGAAGTAAAATTTAGATCCGCGACCGCTCTGCTTACTCCCCTAAGAAATGCTCCTTGCGCATCAGCTCGAGTATCTTTTCGGCGCTCTCCTGGCCTGAGCCTGCGAACATGGTGGCTTTCTCCCTTTGGGGAGGCGGGTAGATCTTGCTCACCTGGGTGGGCGAGCCCTTGAGCCCCAGGTACTGCGCCTCGGCGCCGATGTCGGCCGCGCTCCACACGTGGAACGGCTTGTTGAGCGAAGCGTGCACGGCCATGAAGGAAGGGTACTTGGGTGTATAGTCCTTGGTCATCACCATCGTGATCAGCACCGGGGGCCTGGCCTCCAGCACTTCATAGCCGCCGTCGATCTGCTTGCGGGCTATCACACGCTTCCCGTCCACGTCCACATGCTCGCAGAAAGTGATCTGGGGCATACCCAGCTGCTGGGCCACGCCGGGGCCGGTCTGGGCAGTATCGCCGTCGATAGCCTGCATGCCGGCAAAGATAATGTCCGCCTTGCCGATTTTATTGATGGCCTTGGCCAGCGCATAAGCGGTAGCCCAGGTATCCGAACCGGCGAACGCCATGTCGGAAAGCAGCACGCCTTCGTCCGCGCCGAGTGCCAGAGCCAGCTGCACCACGCTCTTGGCCTGCGGAGGGCCCATTGAGAGTATGGTCACCTTGAAATCGTGCTTTTTCTTGAGTTCCAGCGCCGCATCCAGAGCGAAATGGTCGTAAGGGTTGATGATGCTGGGCACCCCGGCGCGGATCAGCGTTCCGGTCTCGGGGTTTATCTTCACCTCGGTGGTGTCAGGAACCTGTTTTACAAGGACTACGATATTCATTGATGTCTCCTTAAAATCACTTGGCCTTAAACGTCTGTTTCAGCTTGAGCGCGACGAGGTCCATGTCGGCAACTAGGCCCTTCTGCTCGGCCTGTACCGCGTCCAGGTTCATAGCGTCGGCCAGGTTGCCGGCCTGCTCGGCGGCGCCGAGCACCAGCGCCAGCCCTTCTGTGGCGACGCTGAGGGCGGTTTCGCGGGCAAAAATCCTGGCCATGGCCTGCCAGGCCGCCTTATCAAAACGCACGGTTTCGCTGTATCTTTCCGCCGCGGCGGCGCGGGAGAAGCAGGCGGCGCATTCAGCCGCGGCGATAAGTTTGCCCAGTTTAAAAGTAACATGCTGGTGCCGGGTCAGCTTCTGCAAGCGGCACTCTTCCATGATGGCGCCGAGCGCGCGCAGGGCCAGCGCCGAGGCGTGCGCCCCGGTGCCGGGCTGCTTGGCGTGCAGCTCGTCCAGTTTGTCGGCCTGCTCCAGATAGTAGCGGCCGCGGCTCTTAAGGTGCTCCTGCCAGCGCCCGCGGTAGATGGTCATCTCCATGATCTCGCTGGTCCCCTCGTAAATTAGACAGATTTTCACGTCGCGCTTTATCTTCTCTACGGAAAAGTCCTTGGTGTAACCGTAGCCGCCCAGCGCCTGAATGGCGTCCTCGGCCATCTTGTTGCCGGCCTCGGTAGCGGAATACTTGGCAATGGCGCCCTCGGTCTGCAGGCCGTGGTCGCCGGCGTCCAGCCTGTTGGCGGTCTCCTCGATATAGGCGCGTGAGGCCTCCAGCCTGACGGCGTTAGGCACTATGAGTTTGTGGGTATAGCCCTGCTTTTCGGAAAGCGGGGTGCCGCCCTGGATACGCTGCTGACTATACCGCACGGCCTGTTCCAGCGCCTCGGTACCGCAGCCAAGGCCAAAAGCGGCCACCATCACGCGGGTGTAGCCGAACACGGCCTGGGCCTGCTGCAGGCCTTTGCCTTCTTCCAGACCTATCAGGTTCTCGGCGGGAACGTAAACGTTGTCGAGCGACAGCCCGGCGGTGTTGGAAAGCCTTATGCCGTGCTTGTCCTCATGCTTGTTGGGTGAGAAGCCCTCCATATTCCTCTCCACGAGGAACCAGGACGGGCCGCCGGGGGCCAGCGCGAGAATAGTGTACAGGTCGGCCACGCCGCCGTTGGAAATCCACTGCTTGTTGCCCGTAACATTGTAGCCCACGATCTTGCCGTTCTTCACCACGTGCTCGGCGCGGGTGCGTAGGTTCACCAGGTCGGAGCCGGCGTCGGCCTCGGTGGCGCCGTAGGCCACCAGCAGCTTCTCTTTGGCTATACGGGTGAGCCACTTGGCCTTCTGCTCCACGGTCCCCCCCTGATTGAGCGGGTCGGTGCCGAGGAAAGTGGCGAACACGCCGGTGGCTATCCCCAGGTCTATCCGGGCCAGCAATTCGCAGACCCTGTAAATGTCAAAGCTGCCGCCGGCAACGCCGCCGTACTCGGTCGGGATCATCAGCAGGTGCACGCCGAGAATCGCGGGGTCGTACATCTCTTTAAGAATATCGGCCGGGAACTCGTTCTTCTCGTCCAGCTCGCGGATCAGGTCGAACGGAATGCGCCGCTTGGCGTATTCCCTCAGACTGTCCAGCATTAAACCACGTGAAATCGCGTCGATGCTTGCCATCCGGTGCTCCTTATGCCTTTACCGCTTCGGAAGAGGGCAGGTAGCCCTTTACCTCGGCTATGATCTTTTCCGCGTAAGCCTTGTCCTCAAGGCCTTCCGCGTTAATAAAAACGTTCTCTGCCGCGCAGCGTATGGCCGCCTCCAGCTGGTAACCGGCGCTGCGGTAATCGGACACGACCTGCGGCGAGATGTGGGCGGCGCAGACCTGCAGCCCGGCCAGCGCCTCGGAAGCCAGCCTGGCGGTCTTCAGGGGAACTTCGGCAGCGTGCTTAAGGGCCGCCTGCATCTTCACCTTGCGTTCCGGGTTATCCTTGGGCAGTTTCATGGCTTCCATGAAGCCGTCGAAAGAAGAGGAATCCTCGGCCACGCAGTTCTGCAGCGCCACTTTATGGGCGCCCAGGCGCTCGGCCAGGTCGCGCAGCGCGGGCTTCTTCGCCTCGTCGAGTTTTTTGCTCCTCAGGCTGATGCCCAGGGCCATCTGGCCCAGCGCGCAACCCATGGCGCCATTAACCGCCCCCGCCGAGCCGCCGCCGGGGGTGGGGTCGGTATTGGCGAGCGCGTCCACAAACAGGTTGGCCGCGGCCTGCCAGGAACTGAGCAGTTTCAGCAGCTTAGTCTCCAGCACCTGCTCTTCCTTCTTGAAATCCTGCACCTTAAGCGACTCCACCGCGTAGTCGGTTATGGCGTCCTGCGTGGTGAGGCCGATAAGCTCGGTGCCGGTAATGGCGATGTTCTTCGGGGCCAGCTCCTTGGCCAGTTCGTCCATCACGCGCTTTATGCTGGTGGTATGGTAGTCGGTCAGCACGGTGGACATTTGCACCTGGCCCTTGGATTCCAGGAAGATCTCCTTGGCGCGCAGGGCAGGCAGCCCGCCGCCGGAGGTACGTATTTTCTTGGCCAGGCCCTTGGCGAACTCCATGTCGGTGGTGGCCAGGTTCACATTAAAATTTACGATCTGGTTGCGGGCGCCCACGGCTATGGCGCCGGCGGTGGGGTGGATATGATTGGGCCCGAAATCCGGCACGCGCTCGGGGTCCGTGCCGATAACTTCCCGCAGGCCCTCGAACTGGCCCTTTCTCACCTTGGCCAGATCGCGGCGGTGTTCAAACTTGGCGGCGCGGTCATAGAGGTAGACCGGGATATTCAGCTCGCGGCCTATCCGTTCACCGGCCTTTTCGGCAAGCTTTATGCAGTCCTCTATCGTGGATTCCATTACCGGGATGAAGGGAGCCACGTCGGTGGCGCCCATGCGGGGATGCTCGCCTTTATGGTGGTTAAGGTCTATAAGCTGGGAGGCTTTCTTGGCGACGGCGAACATCGCGTCGGCGGCGGTTTCCACCGGGGCTATGAAAGTAAGTACGGTGCGGTTGTGGTCAGCGTCTTTCTCAACGTCCAGCACCAGCACCCCGGGCACGGACCTGGCCGCGTCCACTATGGCGTTTATCTTGGCGACATCGCGCCCTTCGCTGAAATTCGGCACGCATTCAACAAATTTACCCATAGGTCCTCCAGCAAAAATAGTCGGGCATGCAGGCCCTTAATATAGATAATTATACTAATTAGGGAGTTGGACTGGAAGAACCGGGGCTAAAGGGCGATAAAACGCCTATAAAATCGAAAACCCGCTTTTGGCGGGTTTTCGCTTCCTCTATTTCGAGGAGTTCACATTTGGAGGCCATTTGCTGGCGTCCACTGATAGTATAGCACAAAAGCCTTGACTTGTCAAGGGGCTACTGCGCCGCGGCGGCCGCCGCCCTGTTCCGCCAGACCCCGTAGTGAAGGGCCAGCATGACGGTCATATTATCCGCGGCGTTCAGGTTGAAGGTGTTCCCCTTCATGTTGAAGACATGGTGCCAGCGCAGGTCAAGCCCCAGCCTTGTCCCCCACCAGAACGGGTAAGAAACCCCGCCTCCGAGGTTTACCCCTGCGCTGGAGCCGGAATCCGAAGCGTGCCTGGCGCCAGCGGCGGTATAGGCCGGCTGCTGCCACTGGTAAAGACCCGCGCCTAGGATGCCGTAATAAAGCGTCTCACCCTGCGGAAAGGAGACCCTGGCGAAAGGCGTCAGGGAGAACAGCCTGAGCTCCAGGTCCTTAATGGTGCGATTCTGGTGTTTCAGGGAATACGCCGATTCTACGCCGTAGCTTAGCACCTCGTCTACCCGTTTCGAGGCGGCCAGGCTGAAAGCCCGGGAAGGTTTGAACCCGGCGTCTTTGTCCCCCCAGTGCCCGGCGAAAGGCACGGCCACGCCTCCGCCGGCGGTAACGTACCCGGCCAGGTACCTGGTGGGCTCGGGGAGGTCCTCAAGCCCCGGCAGGGCGGCGGGCTGCGCCGCCGCGGCCCGCGCCAGGGCGCAGACCAGTAAGAAAGCAAGCGCCCGGGTCAGCTTCATTTCTCTCCCCGGGGCAGTACGCCGATCCCGGCCTTAACGCGGTCCAGGGAATAAACCCCGTCCCGGGAAAGGAAGCCGGCGCCGGTCATGCCGCTGTCCTTGATGAAGAACGGCGTGTCCAGATCGGTAAAATCTATCCCGCCCAGCCCGCCGGCGAAAGCCGCGGCCGCGGCCGAGGCCAGCTCGCTCTCCAGCATCTCGCCCATCATCAGCTTCACGCCTTTGGCGCGAGCCAGGGCCCACACCTCGCGGGCGCGCAGAAAGCCCAGTTTCGTAAGTTTTATGTTCACCGCGGTAACGGTTCCGGCGCGGATCATCCGAAAAACGTCGTCGAGAGAATAGGCCGACTCGTCGGCGCAGACCGGCATGGAGAGCTTGCGGGAAAGGTAGGCGAGGCCGTCCAGGTCGTCCTTGGCCACGGGCTGCTCCAGCACCGCGGGCCTGATGCCGCGAGCGGCCAGCTTGGCGATGAACTTCTCCGCCTCTTTGGCCCCGTAGGCGCAGTTGGCGTCCAGATAGATGGCACAGCCGGGCGCCGCTGCCTTCACGGCCTCCAGGCGCCTGAAGTCCTCGTCCATGTCCGAGCCGGTCTTTACTTTGAAGATTTTGAAGCCGCGCGCGCGCATTTTTTTGGTGAAGCTCAGGGCCGCGTCCGCCCCGCCTATCACTACCGTGATGTCGGTCTTCAGCGCGGGGGTCCTGCCGCCGAAAAATTTCCACAGCGACACGCCCTGCAGGCGGCAGGTCAGGTCCAGCACGGCCATCTGCGCCGCCGCCAGGGCCGCCCTGTTGCCGTCGAGCGCTTCTTCCAGTTTGCAGAGCGCGCCCAGGTAATTATCCATATTCAGGCCGGTCAGCAGTTCCCCCGCCCGGCGCAGGCTTTTGGCGGTGCGCTCGCGGGTCTCGCCGGTTATATGCGTGGCGATGGCGGCTTCGCCGTAACCCTTCACCCCGCCCGCCGCTTCCAGCGTGAACACGAGGTTTTCCAGGCTGCGGTGGCTGCCGGTAGAAATGGTGAACGGCGTGAACAGCTCGGCGTCCAGCTCCTTAACGGAGAATTTTTTAATGATCGAGTCTTTCATGGTGTTTATCCTTTTGCTCGGTCCTTTCCCGGCCGAGCAGCATCAGTATGATCACTATCAGGAAGATCAGCACGCTCTGCGTGAGCAGCAGCACTGTGCCCAGCCTGGAAACGGTGTGGCGGATCGTCCACGCGCCCAGGCCCAGGCAGATATTCAGGAGCACTATAAAACCCACGGTCTGCTGTACATTCAAACCCAGCTTCATCAGCCGGTGGTGAAAGTGGTCCTTGCCCGCGTATTCCAGCCACTCTTTAACGTTAGTTACGCTGCCGTTGCGCACTCGCGACACCGTGGTATAAATAATGTCGAAGATCGGGATCCCCAGCACCAGCAGCGGCGTGGACAGGGAAATGGCCGGGTTATTGGTAGCCCAGCTGCCGTAAAGCGCCAGACAGCCCAGGATAAAGCCGATAAAAGTGGACCCGGAATCGCCCAGGAAAACGCGCGCTGGCCGCCAGTTCACGCGCAGGAAACCGGCGCAGGAGCCGGCCAGCGCCGCCGAGATGAAGGAGAGCGGGTACTGGCTGGAATTCCAGCCTATGCCCAGGAAGAGCAGCGCGCAGACCGCGCCCATGCTGGAAGCCAGCCCGTCGATACCGTCCATGAAGTTGAAGGCGTTAACTATCCCCACCAGCCAGACCACCGAAAGAACGGTGGATACCAGGTCGGCTAAAGGCACCCAGGACGGGAGGCTGAGTTTGAGGCCGAAGAACGTGACCACGAGGGCCGCAGCAACCTGCCAGAAGAGGCGTTTTCCGGCTGAAAGGCCCTTCCAGTCGTCCATGAACCCCAGTGCGAAGATGATGGTGCCGCCGAGCATGATGCCGAAGATCTCGCGCGGAAACTGCTGATTGCGAAGCATGGCGGCCATGAAGGCCAGGTAGACCGCCGCGCCCCCGATGCGAGGCACCGGGGCCGAGTGCACTTTCCTGGCGTTGGGCATGTCCATGGCGCCTATCCGCACGGCTAGCCAGGCGCTGGCGGGGGCCAGCACGAACACGGCGGACATCGCTATAAGAAAAAGGTAGAACCAGCGCAGGCCCTCGGTCCAGGTCCAGGCCGAAAAACCACCCGGCGGCAGCAGGGCCAATAGAACGAGCAAGACGAAAAAGGAGAATAAACCAGGCGGCCGCTTTGTCATTTTTTAGAACCCAGCACCTGATCAAGGAGCAGGCGGCGGGCTTCGAAACCCTCGGCGTATTTAACCCGGTCCTGATAGCCGCGGAACATGGCCGCGGCCTTGGCGCTTTCAACTATGGAAAGATTCTTTACACGCGTCTTATAAACCTGCGAGCGGTGGCACTTGAGCAGCGCCACTTTTTTTGTTATTACCGGCCCAATGTCCACGAAGATGCAGGGGTTGAAGCCCATTGTGGTGGGAACCTCGTAGAACAGGAGGTTCTTCATATAGCGGGCGGCCGTCTCTACGGCGCGGGAAACGTTGCGGTGGTCCTGGTGCGTGTCGGCGACGTGGTTCACAAAGACCATGTCCGGCTGGATGGCGTCTATCTTTAGCTCTACGGCGCGGATCAGCTCCCGCGTTAGCGTTACGCCGGTATCCTCGAACCCGCCCCAGTAAAGCTTGGCCTTCAGCGCGGCGGCGGACTTTTCCTGTTCAGCCAGGCGCAGGCGCGGATCGCCGCCTACGGAGCCGCGGGTCATTACCAGCATATGAAGCTTGTGCCCGGCGGCCGAAAGTTTAGAGAAAGTGCCGCCGCAGCCGAATTCCAGGTCGTCAGGATGAGCGCCGATTCCGAGTATTTTCATAGTTTATTTCCCAAACTACCTACTGCTCTCAAAGCCTTCCTGCACCAGCGCCTCGGTAATCGCCTTCTCCCCCTTGGAGAAGGCGGCCAGCATACTCATGTTGGCCAGGTTATTGATCTGGCGCGGAATGCCGCCTGATCTTTCAAAGATAAGTTCCATGGCCTTTTCGTCAAAGATATTCTCCGCCAAGCCGGCGACCTCAAGCCTGTGCATCAGGTACTTCACAGTTTCTGCGTAGTTGAGAGGCTTCAGGTGGTAGCTCAGCGTTACACGCTGGCTGAACTGCTTGTTGGAATCCAGTTTTTCCCTGAGCTCGGGCTGGCCGCTGAGGATCAGCGTGAGCAGGAACCTGGTCTCGGTCTGAAAATTGAGCAGCAGGCGCAGCTCCTCGAAAACGTTTTCATCGTTGATCAGCTGGGCCTCGTCGATAGCCACCACCACGTGCTTGCCGTCCTGGAAAGTATCGCGCAGGAAGCGCTCTATCCCCATCAGCACGTCCTCTTTGCTCTTCGGGACGTTGTAGCCGGTAAAATTGTGCAGGATTATCTTCAGCAGCCCTAGGTCGTCGAGCCGCGGGTTCTGGACCGAGGAGAACACATAGCCTTTCTTCTTGAACTGGCGTTCGAGTGATTTCAGGATAAGGGTTTTGCCGGTGCCGTAGGCCCCGGTCAGCACGCCGCAGGCCTTTTTCTCCTCGATCACGTAAGAAAGCCTGGAGAAGGCTTCTTCGTGCGCTTCTGACTCGAAAAAGAACTCGGTGTCGGGGGTATTCTCGAAAGGCAGCTTCTTAAGGTTCCAGTGCTTCTGATACATGGTTACTATTTAATTATAAATAGCGCCGCAATGCAACTGGCAGGTGGAGCTCTGTGCCAGGGCAGGGCAGATTATTTGGTCCAAACTGTGTAGGATCGGCCTTCCGCGGCCGGCTTCCAGCCGGCGCCTGGATCCCAGGTTTTATCACCAAGCTTCATAGCCACCTTACCATCAATTACGGCCGCATACAAACCCTGCTCGGCTTTAAGGATGTTCACGGAACTGGTGGAGGTAAGGCCGGAAGCGCGGCGGATCTTTATCAGCGCGGAAAGAGAGTCCTTAATACCCCAGTCGAAAAAATGCGGCCAGAAGATGCAGGGGATGCCGGGATGCGTAAGGATGTAAGCGTACCCCGCCAGCACCTTGTCCGAAGGAAAAGGCCAGGCCCTTGCCGCAGGTTTGGAGCTGGGACTGGTATCGTGATTCTCAATGAAGGTCACCGCGTTGGCCGGCCACCAGCCGATAAGGCCGGAAGGCTTGCCGACGGAATCCGCCAGGCGCCAGTACTCCCCGGCACCGACGGCCTGCTGAAGTATACCCTTGGTAGTGAAATCGAAAACCTTTATTTCACCGTTCACCGAGTCCAGCCAGTTAACCGAGGCCTGACGGTGCGCGTCGGTATTGTTAAGGTCCAGGTCGTCCCAGATCTCGGCCACCGCAAAGGAAGGGTTGGTGGCCCTGTTGTAGGCCTGCAGGTAGCCGGGTGCGAAGCCGCGCGCGTAATCGTAGCGCCATCCGTCGTAACCTGTAGTATTCTTAAGCCCATTCATCCAGGCTTTCACAGAATTCTGCACGTAACCCCTGGTATGGTCGATGTCGCGGGCGAAAGGCACCCCCTTACCGGTATCCGCCGCGCCCTTGCCCTGGGCCCATTCATCGTCCGAGCAAACCGAGTCCGGGCCCCAGGCCGGCTCGGTAAAATCCGCCCAGCCCTTGGTTCCCACCCTGTGGTTTAGCACAATATCGGCCAGCACTTTCACCCCGCCGCCGTGCAGGGCCTTTATGGCGGCCGCAAGCTGCTCTTCGGTGCCGTAGCTGGAATCCTGCACCGCCAGCCTGCGCGGCATGTAGCCTTCGGGAGAAGCTGAATCCGAGGAGGGCGGCAGCCAAACCAGGCTTATCCCGGCCTTTGAAATTTCTCCGGCGCGCTTTTTAACTTCCCCCCACCAAGG
The DNA here is from genome assembly GCA_038204165.1 of Elusimicrobiales bacterium. Classification (GTDB taxonomy): domain Bacteria; phylum Elusimicrobiota; class Elusimicrobia; order Elusimicrobiales; family UBA9959; genus UBA9959. The sequence goes on along the minus strand of JBBRDG010000003.1, from coordinate 4,650 downwards.
AGCGGTCTTCCAGGAAGTCCACTGGAACCCCTGGAGCATAACAGCAGGGTCTCCGGCACCCCTGGTTTGTTCGGGCCTCCACCCAACCGTGGCGGCGCAAAGGGACTGGCCCTGCCACGAAAGCAGGCCCGCGCTAAAAATAATTACCGCAAGGAGGCGTTTTATCATCCTTGCTTATTTTTTAGCAGATTAAAGATAATTGTCAAGGGCCCAAAGGTCAGGCCAGTTTTTTTCTTAGGTAGTCGGCGCGGAAAGCGTCGCGGGCTTCCGGGGGCAGCGGGCGCCCCGCGGCGGCCTGCAGGTGGGCCGGCTGCAGCAGCAGCGTGATCTGGTTGAAGGTGCTGAAATCCACTCCGATATCCCAACCCATGGCGGCGCCCATGCGGGCCAGCGAGAGGTTCTGCATGAATTCTTCGTAGGAAAGGGAGCGGGCGTGTCTAAGCAGACCGAGCGCCCGGTACACCGCGTCCTCGGTCTTGAGCTTCATGCTCCCTTTAAGCATATCCTCGCGGGCGGAAATCTCCTGGCGGATCAGATTGCGGATCACGCGGTCGATGTTCTGGCAGAAGTCCTCTTCGCTGCGGCCCAGGCAGGCGGCGTTGGAGATCTGGTAGAAATCTCCCAGCACGTAGGTGCCCTCGCCGTAAATGCCGCGCGCGGTCACGCCCAGGTGCGACAGGCTTTCCAGCACCTGTGGCATCCTGCCCAGGCGTGAAAGCGCCGGCAGGTGGGCCAGGCAGGAGACCCGCATGCCGGTGCCGGTATTGGTGGGGCAGGCGGTAAGGAAGCCGAAGTTGGCGCGGTAGGCGAAAGGCAGCGCCCGGCCCAGCGTCTCGTCCAGCTTCAACGCGGCGCTGAAAGCTTCCTCAATGGCGAAACCGGAGCTAAGGCACTGCAGGCGCAGGTGATCCTCTTCATTAACCATCACCGAAAAATCTTCGTCGTTAGACACCGCCGCGCCGGAGGGCAGCACCGAGGCGGCCAGCGCGTGCGACACATGATGCCGCTCCACCAGAAATCTTTTTTCCAACTGATCCAGCGCCTCAATCTTTATTAAATGCCCGCGCGTAAAAAGCCCGCTGTCCCGGGCGGCGGCCAGGGCCAGGCGGCGGATCTCCGCCAACTGGCGCGGTTCGGCGCGGTTGGGAAAAGGGAAACCCTCCAGGTTGCGGGCGAAGCGGACCCGCGTGGAGAAAATCATGTCGGGCCAGGCGCCGCGCGCGTTGGCCCAGGTAATGTAGGGACGAAAAGCTTTTACGAGGTCAGCCATGGCGGGGGCCCAGCTCCTTCATAGCGTCGCGAATGCGCGCCGCGCCTTCAAAATCCTCTTTGGCCAATGTCGCCTTCAGCGCCTCTTTCAGTTCCTTCATCCGCCTGGCCGTCTCGGCGCGCGACAGCTTAAGCCTGGCGCCGCCGTCGTAAACGCGGCCGGCGTGCTGCGCGGCGCCGTGGATGCGCGTCATCAGCTCGGTAAGCTGCGCCTCGAAACTTTTATAGCAGTCCAGGCAGCCCAGTTTGCCGCTTTCCTTGAATTCGGAATACTTCAGGCCGCAGGAACCGCAGCGCAGCGTCCGGCGCTCGGGCGGCAGGAAATCTTTAAAGTAGCCGTTAATGTTGCCGACAATATCGGAGATATTGAAAGCCCCGGTCTCCAGCCCCAGGCCCATGCCTTTCTTTGCGGCGCAGGCCTGACAAAGATGGGTCTCCGTCACCTTATTGTTAACGGCGAGTTTGAGAAAGACGGACGCGGCCGCCTTGTTGCATTCTTCGCAAAGTTTCATGATAGTCGAAAGGTCCGCGGAAGCGGCGCTTAAACCGCCCCCAGTTTCTCCAGCCGCCCGCCCGCCATCCGCAGCATGCGGTCTGCGCGGCGGGCAGCTTCTTCGTTATGCGTTACCATCAGCACGGCCGTGCCGGAGGCCGCCGCGCGCTTCAGGTCATCCAGGATCACCCCTGAATTGTGGCGGTCCAGGTTGCCGGTGGGCTCGTCGGCGATAAGTAGCGCGGGATTGTTGCGGAGCGCGCGCAGCATGGCGGCCCGCTGCTTCTCCCCGCCCGAGATCTCCATAGGGAACTTGTGGGCGATGACTTCCAGTTCAAAACGTTTCAACAGTTCCATGCCCCGGCCGGGGGTATAGCCGCCAAGCACGCGGGCCGGCATTTCTATATTCTCCAACACCGTAAACTCAGGCAGCAGCGAATCGAACTGGAAAACAAAACCGATATTCTTCAGGCGCAGCACGGCTTTCTGTGCCTCATCCAGGTCTTCCAGACGGCTGCCAAAAAGCCGGATCTCGCCGCTGTAAACGTCGTCCAGCAGGCCGATGATATTAAGAAAGGTGGACTTGCCCGAACCCGACGGGCCGACGATAGAGATAAACTCCCCTCTTGAAATGGAAAAATCGAGATTCTCGAGCACGAGGATCTGCTCGTGTCCCTGGGTATAAGCCTTGCTCAGGCCGGAGATCTCTACTATTTTATCCATAGCGTATCGCGTCCACCGGGCTCACCCTGGAAGCCCGCAGCGCGGGGTAGACCGCGCTCAGCATACATAGGATATAGCTGACCAGCACGGTCCACAAAATGTTGATAAACTTAAGTTCTACCGGCACCTTGGTCACGTAATAAATATCGGCCGGCAACTCCACCACCGGGTAGACCGAGATGAAAACGGAGAGGCCGACGCCCAACAGCACGCCCAGCGTAATGCCGGTCACCGCTATAAGGTTGCCCTCCCAGAAGAAGACCCGGCGGATGAAAGCCGGGCCGGCGCCCATCGCCCGCAGGATGCCGATGTCACGCAGCTTCTCCACGCTCATCATCAGCAGGTTGGAGGCGATATTGAAAGTGGCCACCAGGATGATCAGCGCCAGCACCAAAGACATCACGAACTTCTCCAGTTTCAGCGCGGCGAACAGGGTCTGGTTCATGTCGGCGTAGGTTTTTACTGTATAGGTGAACCCCAGCGCCTTGCGCAGGTCGGCGGCGGCCGGGCCGGCGTCGTCGATATCGTTAAGCCTCAGGCCGAAGCCGTTGGCCCCGGCGCCCATGTTGAAAAAATCCTCGGCGGACTTGATGGAGCAGTAGGCCATGGTATTGTCGAATTCGTAATAACCGGTGCGCACCAGCCCGACTACCCTGAATTTCCGCATCTTGGGCAGCAGGCCCATGGCGGTGGAAGCGCCCTGCGGGGAGACAAGCACGGCGTCGTCGCCCACCCAGACCCCTAGATTTTTGGCCAACTCCTCGCCCAGCACCACCGCCGGGGGAACGTCCTTCTCAGGCTTTTCCAGCGCGTCCCAGGAACCGCGGGTCAGGGACTTTTCAAGATTGTTAACCGCGAACTCGGCGGCGGGATCAAATCCCTTAACCACCACTCCGGTGGAGCGGTTCTCGAAGGTCAGGATGCCCTGGCCCAGTACGAAAGGTGATTCGGCGGCGATGCGCTTGTCCTTGCCCAGGGCGGCCCGCGCTATTTCCATATCGCGCGGCTGCATGCGCCCGTACACGGTAATATGCGCCTGCGCGTCCATGATCTTCTTCTTGATGTCGGACTGGAAACCGTCCATGATGGCCAGCGTCACGATCAGCGCGGCCACGCCCAGCGCCACCCCCGCCACGCCTATAAAAGTAGTGATCATGGCGAAGAGGCCCTTCCTCTTCGCCAGCAAGTACCTGCGGGCAATAAAAAATTCTGTAGACATATCAGGGTTTAATATCACGACCCAGGCGGCACTGGGACCGGAACGCAAAAACAGGGTCACTGCGGTGTCGCTGTGCTCCACCCGCACACCGTGCTCGCCCTTCGCTGTCTCGGCCCTCGCGCTATGCAAGCTCGGGCCTCCGACGCGTTTTGCTAACCCGGTCCCAGTGTCGCCTGGGCGTCCCTACTAGAACTGAGTGAGGCTATCCTCAGCCTTATTTAACGGTATCGTTATCCGGCCGCAGCAGCGGGAACAGGATGACTTCGCGGATGGACGGTTTGCCGGTCAGCAACATCGTCACGCGGTCTATTCCGATGCCGATACCGCCCATCGGGGGCATTCCGTATTCCATCGCCTCTATAAAATCCTTATCGAGGATATCGGCTTCACCGTTGTTCTCTTCCTTCTGCTGGCGCAGCTGCTCCACCAGGCGGCTCTTCTGGTCCTCAGGGTCATTCAGCTCGGAGTAGGCGTTAGCTATCTCCTCGGTGCCGGCGAAGAATTCAAAGCGCTCCACCAGACTTTCGTCCCCGGCCTTGCACTTGGCCAGCGGGGTTATAGCGGTAGGATAATCCATCACAAAAGTAGGCTGGATTAGCGCGCCCAGAATCTTCTCGTCTAGGATGCGGTCGAAAATCTTGGCCGAAGTAGTATCGGCGGCGAACTCCACGTGCACCTTGGCGGCGGTCTTCTTCAGATTTTCCCTGTTAAAGCCCTTGCCAGTCAGCACTTCGTGAATGTCCTCGCCGGTCACCCGCTTCCATTCCTCGGGCAGGCTCAGGCGTTTAAAAGGAGGCTTCAGGTTAATAGTGTTGCCGTTGTACTCGATGGTCTCGGAGCCGAGAATCTTGATGCAGCGCTCAAACACACTCTCGACAAACTCCGCCATGCCATTGTAATCGGAATAGGCGATATAAGCCTCGAGCGTGGTGAACTCGGGGTTGTG
>JBBRDG010000002.1:0-106127 GCA_038204165.1 Elusimicrobiales bacterium | reverse complement strand
TGGCCATGTAATCGGCTATTAGCTGCTGCCCGCCCAGCTCTGGGTAGGCCTCTAGAAGGGCAAGGGCAGAATTCTTACCGCCAGCCACGGCATTATAGGCGCGCAACTTTGCGATGGTTTCCTGCACCTGTTTCTGGTAGGTCAGGCAGCCCCTTGCGACCGCGGCCAGGGAGTTTATAAGGTCGCAGCGGCGCTTAAGCTGCACGTCGATAAGGCTCCAGATCTGGGCGGTGCGGTTGCGCAGGTAGACCAGGCCGTTGAAGGCCATCCAAAACCAGAACAGAAAGAACATAAGACAGTAACCCAGCAGGCACATAAGGGTAAAGCCGGCCAGGCCCGGTTTGTCTTGCAGAAAAAAGATGCGGATTACCGGGAAGGCCATTACGCAGAACAGGCTTATGGCGGTCAGCCACCTGATAGAGCTGCTGTGTGACTTTTTCTGAGCGGCGGCGTCGGTAAGGGAAAGCAGGTAGAAGGGAGCGGCCGCGTCTTTGGCTATTTTAAAAAGAGCCTGCCCGCCGGTATTAAGGTTGGTGCGTAGCTGCCGGCCCAGTTGAAGAAGATAATCGGCCCCTGCCTCCAGCGGCACCGCGTGGCCGAAGATGGTAGCGTTCCGATTGACGGGCAGGACGCTTTCGGTAAAGGTGCGGCGGTGCAGGGTATCCGGCACTTCGGGCGCGTCGGTGAAGCCGAAGTAGAGCGGGTCGCCGGGACCGCAGGCCTGATAGAAAGACCCGACGGTGTCGAACTCGGCGCCGGCCAGGCGCACGTCCACGCGGCCGGTATCGTCGGCCAGGTCGAAAGGCGCGTCGTTGGAGCCGGAGGCAATTACTCTGGTGCCGCGCTCTATTTTTTCGCGCGTTTTTGTCTTACCGTCCCTGTCTACAAATTCCTCTATAACAGTCCGTTCCCAATCTTCGCTAACGCTCCAGCTATAGTAAACACAGCGTTCCTGGCCCAGCGGGCTGGTAAGCGGGCTGAGGCAGTTTATAAGGCCGCGTATATGCACCCAGCCTATGAACACGTCCCGGATGGGGATAAGCGGGATATCGGTAATAAAACGCCGGCGGCGCCAGCTTACCATAGCCCAGGACAGCAGCAGCGCGGCCAGCCCCCCCGCCACGGCATCTACCCAGATGTACTGGTCGAAGGCTATAAATTTTACCCAGGGAAGAATTACGCCCAGCCCGAGCATAAGGCGCATGCCGAGCGAAGGCTTTTCCGGCAGGTAGGGCGAGTATTCGCTGGTAAGTTCCGTATAGGCCTGGATAAGGTCGTGCCGGCTGAGGCGGGGTTTAATCTCTTCGCGCATGCGGGCGCCGTACTTGCTGCCGTGCAGGGCGGCTACGTTATACCAGAAGTAGGCCAGCTGCAGGTTTTGGCTGGCAAGCTCGTAACCGGAATAAATATCTCCCAGCGCGGCGGCCGCAGAGCTTACGCCGGCCTGGGCGGCGCGCGCCAGCCAGTATTCGGCCTTGTCGCGGTTGGTCTTTACGCCGTTGCCGTTGAAATAGTCCACCCCCACGCTGTACATGGCGGGCGCATAGCTTTTTTCGGCCAGCTGCAGGCGCAGCCGAAAACCTTTGCGCTTGTTCTGCGGCGTGGCATAACCCCAGGTGTAACTGAGCGAAACCAGGTAGGAGGCGTTAAGGTTACCCTGCTTTGCGAGGCGGTCAAGTTCCGGAAAAGATTGGGCAAAGAGTTTATGCGCGGCGGGGTTGTCGTTGTTGTATTCCGCGCCGCGGGCTAAAAGATGACCATAGTAGAATTGGGCAAAAGGGTTATTGGTTTCAGACAGGCGGCGGAGCTCGGCCTCGGCGGCAGGGTCCTTGGTGTCGATATAAATCTTAAAAGCCTTGTTGTAACCGTCTTCGGGCTCTGTGGCGGTATGGGCCGGCGCGCAGGTTAAAACCAGCGCCAGGGCCAGTATTACGCGTTTCAAGAGGCAGTTGGTGTTCATAACTGTTTATAGTGTAACTCAGCGCCCCGTCAGCGTGGTGGCGGGCTGTTTGTACCCACGGCCTGCTATTTTCTAGAATTACAACAGGCAAGGGGGATTAATGACAACCAGGAAAAAAACAACAAAGACTCTTGTGGTGGGCACGGGCGATAAGAACCGCGTGCAGAAGTTCAATACCTTCCGCTGGCAGGTATTCCGGCTTTTCTCCATACTTTACGCCAAGAAATACGTCCGAGTTAAGACGCTGGTAGAAGAACTTGAAATCAGCGAGCGCGTAGCGCAGCGGCTGATGGCCCCTTTCAAAGAAGAAGGGATACTGACCCGGGACGACTACGACCAGGGCAAGTGGAATTTTAACGAGGCGCGCCACAGCTGGTCTAAAATGCTTATAAGCGACCACGACGCCTCGGCCATGGCTTTTATCTGCAAGCTTTCCAAGGTGCTGGGCGGGCAGGTCAGCAAGTCCGTGTCCGAAGCAGTGGGCAAGGCTTTCCAAATAGAGGAAGAGGATTATCCGTATTTTATGATAACGGCCCGGGTTAAGAGCCCGGATATGGAACTGCCTTTTTTTCAGGACCTTTACGAAGCTATTAAGAACAAGAACAAGGTGGCGCTTACTTATAAATCTGCCGGGGCGGATAAAACCGTTAAGGCCTGGCCTGTCTCTTTTATTCTGTGCGAAGGGATGTGGTACCTCGGCTACCTGCTGGAGCCTGAAAAGGGCAAAGCGCAGGAGATCCGCACCATACGCTACGGGCATATCCTGAAGATAGAAACGCTGCTCACTGAAACTTTTGAGAAACCCGCCTGGGTGAAAAAGACGCTTAAGGAAGCGCGCAATATCTGGTTCAACCGGGAACGAAACACCAAGGTGGTACTGGAAATAGATAATAAAATAAAGGATTACTTCCAGTTGAACGAGTATTTCCCCCTGCAAAAAATTACATCCGAGGGCAAAGATACTTTCAGGGTGGAGACCCAGATAACCAACCATTTTGAGGTTATCCCCAACATCCTCAGGTTTATCCCCTTCATAAAGGTGGTGAGCCCGCAGAGCCTTAAGGAAGATATTCTGGAGAAGGTAAAAGAATATTTAAATTAAACAGAGCATAAGACGACGAGAAGCGGCCCGGAAAACTCCGGGCCGTTTTTTTTGTCCGCCACCACGCTGTCGGGGAGCCGGTTTATACTATAGGCAGACGGCAGGGAGGAACTTACTATGGCTTTCTATAAAACTCAGCGGGAATACCTCAGGGGAATACTGGATTTCACTTCTAAAATAGGCCGGGAAGCGGAATCTGCTGATCCGGAAAGCGAGAAGGCGAAGGCAAAGCGCGACACTGCGCTGGCGGCTTACGCGCAGGTGCGGCGCAGCGCGGATTTAAAAAAATCCCGGCTGCCCGCAGGCAAGCTGCCCTTAGAGGACGCCATTAGCAAGGCCAAGCTTAACGACATGGAAATTCAGCTGCTCTATGTGGTGCTGAGTTTTGATATTTATGATCAGGGCTCTCACTACAACTTAGGACGGATAATAACCAATGTCGCCTGGCTTAACAAGCTGGAAAGACCCCACGTAATAGACCTGCTGCGCACTGACGCGAAACTTCTTAAGGCTAAAGTTTTCACAAACACCTCGCACGTTAAGAATGCGCTTATCCCCCAGGCAGTAGCGCTGCATCCTAACTTTTATGCCAAGGCGGTTGGCGAGGCTAAAAAAACCGCGGCAAAGGAAACCCCTGCGGCGCCTATAACCGCGGCCAAAATCTACGAGGGTCTTTCCGAATATGTAATTAGCCAGGAGCCGGCAAAAAAGCGGCTGGCTGCGGCGGCCTACCGCCACTTAAGCGCCTGCAACCTGAATACCGCAAGGCCGAAGGGCGAGAAAATCCAAAAGGCCAACGTGCTGATAATCGGGCCCACGGGCACCGGTAAAACCCACCTCTGCCGTACCCTGTCGGGTATCCTTAAAGTGCCGTTCAACGCCTGCGACGCTACGCAGTATACCGAGACCGGCTACGTTGGAATGAACGTTGAGGAAATGCTGACCGGCCTCTTCGACGGGAAAGGCCCCTATGCCGAAAGAGCCGACTCCGGGATAGTTTATATCGACGAGATAGATAAAATTGCGGCCAGCGACTCCAGCTCGGGCCACAATTCCACCCGGGACGTTAGCGGGCTGAGCGTGCAGCAGGAGCTGCTGAAGCTGCTGGAAGGCGAGGATATAAAATACCAGCAGCGGAGCGGGTTTAATTACACCGACAGGGCTTTTAATATTGAGAACGTGCTCTTTATAGCGGGCGGGGCTTTTCAGGGCCTGGACGCTATTGTGGCCGAGCGGCTTAAGAACAAGGCGCCGATAGGCTTTAAGAGCGGGACCACCGGCGGCACGACCAGCCGTGAAACGCTGCTACGCCAGATTACGGCGGAAGACCTGATCAGCTACGGTTTTCTGCCGGAGTTTATAGGCCGCTTCCCCAACATTCTGGTATTGGACCCGCTTACGCTGGCGGATCTGGAGGACATCCTTACCAAGCCGCGCAACAATATGGCCGGGCAGTACCGCGACCTGCTGGCCGGTGCAGGGGTGAAGTATGAGTTAGGTCCGAAGGAAATATCTGAAGTGGCTGCCGCGGCTTACGAGCTTAAGACCGGCGCCCGCGCGCTGCGCGCCATCTTGGAAGCCAGGGTAGCGCCCCTCTTCTTTGAGGAACCCAAAAAAAGCGCATAAACTACAGGGCACCAATCAGGGTTTCTTCCCAAGCGCGTTCTCAAGCTTTTTAATTTGCTCGTCAATCTGCCTTGAGTCGGCTTCAAGGTTGGTGTCGGATTTATTCTTAAGGTTGTTAAGCTCCGAAACAAATTCAAAAGCCGCCAGAAGCGCAAGCTTGGAATTGTCGACAATTTTTGTTTTAGCCTCTATCTCGTCGATTTTGTCCTCGATCTGGCGGACAATACTAAAGATCTCAAGTTCCCCCAGCCCGTCCACGGAAATTGCCTGGCACCCGGCCCTTCTCATTAAATTATTCTTCCAAAGACAGTTGTTTGTTTTTCTCTGGAACCTCATTGCTGAAACTTTGCATCAGAAGAAGAACCGCAGTCCCCCCGAAAGCGAAGTAATCATCAAACGGCCCCGGAATATTAATTGGCAGCATCTCATAAAGAAAGACCATTGATGGGAAGATTACCCAGTATGTGCTCATTCTTTTGTTCTTAAGCATCCACATGCTGATAGTAAAAATAATTGCTGAACCAATGCAAGCTGGTGCGGTAAAAATATTGCTACCTAAAGACAGTGGCAACAGCACAATCGACCAAACAACGGAAATCGGAATAGGCAGAAAGACATCCACCCAGCTTAATTCTTTAATGAAAAAAAGATTTATCACCGCGAATAGCCAGAAGACGCCAAGCGTAACCAGCATACTGAGGAATCCAACATGCCAACTACCTCCAGCCAGACGGCCAATCAGTAGGGCAAGACCTGAAAATGGTAAACTAAAAAAACCAATAGCGAGACTCTTCCCAATTGAAGCTGACATAAATTACCCCCTATAGTATACATGCCACATAAGCGAGCTTATAGCCAGGTCTTCACGCGACCAAGCCGCAGTCTCTGCTGACACACCGTCAATACCGCACTACATTTTTACACTGCAGGAGATTACCCCCACCTATTCTATGCGCTTACATACCTTGCATATATTCTCTGTGAATTTATGTGAACAAGTTTCCTTAACTTTGGGTAGACATTTGCGGCGCTTGCTCTCCTCATCGCACGGGGTTCTGTTAGTTAAGTTGCACAGGACCGTTTTGACCCAGGTATTAACACCTTCACATTGTGGGCACGGGTCTGGGGCGAACGGCTCTTTGTTTACCTCTGGTTTTTTCATGCTACCTCCGTATTTAAGCTTAGGATCAAGAGAAAAGGTTAGGAAATCCAGGCTCATTTTTAGAAAGAATTAAAAATTACCTATTCTTTTAGTCTAATTTATTAATAGCTGCCATTAAATACCCCTTAAGGGGTAGACCAGCCTAGCATTAGGCGGAGACTAACACAGTAATCCTGTATTTCTTGTTTCGGATAGGGCATAACATCCTCAGGCTTATGGCCGATCTATTTCTTAATGAACTTTTCAGCCCAGGCGCGCATTGGGGCGTTGAATTTGCCGCAATCACTAATAGTAATGTCACCAGGCATATTGCAAGTCATACCCATCATACAGTACACCGCCGGATTAATTTTGTAAGAACCCTTCTGAAGCGTTACAAACAGGCCGACCACATCACTGTCCCCAAAGGTGAACTCATCAACTTCATCATCTACTGACAGTTTTTTGCCGTCTGCACAGTCCATCTTTTCGCCAGTATTGGGCCCGGCAAACGGGAAGAACAGTGCCTTGCCTGCTTTTAAGTCTTCATTAAAGCCGCCCCAGCCCGTTTCAGGAGCTTCCTCAGGCGCCTCGCCGTTAGACGCTACCTTGGAGATGTAGGCGGACGGATGGATCTCCGAACTGCCGATCTTTTTATTAAACCGCAAAGACGCGGCTATGAATTTATCAAAATGAAATTTCTCCGCAGGTACCACAAGCTCTTTTATTCCATATTTCTTAGTTTCTTTTGTTTTTTTGGTCATATCATTCCCCTTATTCATTGATTAAAAATTAGCTTCAATAACTTCACACGTTCCTAACCTGATTTAGGGTATGCGCGATGTAAAGTACGGGCTGACCTTTGTAAGTTGTCTTTTCAGTTATCATAATCCCCCCACCTACCACATTAGGGCGCGTCTCCTAATTTTTAAGGTCTTTTGCTTTTGCGAGCCTAAAAAGGCCGGATCAAAAGACATTTCTTAACCGGAACGTTTTTCCAGCTTAACGTATTTATCGATAGCGATCACCTGGCCGCAAAAATCTTTTTAGGATTTATCAAAATATCACGCAGCGTTATCTTGTATTTTTCCATATTACCCCCGCCATTCAAATAAGTAAATATTACTTGGCCAAACAAAACCATTCAGGTGTATGCGATTGGATGCTTTTAGGAATCTGCCGTAATATCTTTTGCCGGATGATCCTGGCTTTGGGCCCATTCTCAGCGGCAAGTTTTAGCGCCCGCTCATAAGCCCAGCGCGCTTCTCTGTTCTTTCCCATTGCTTTATACAATGGCGCCAGACAGCTGGCATAAATATCAATTTTATGATTATCGCCTATTTTTCTTTTGCGGGTGCTTTTAAGCCAGTTGTTCTGGGCCATATAGGCGCGGTATTCCCCTAATGCCAAATGATATCTATGCAATTTGAGATAGGCTTTGGCCAGGCAAAGCCTGGGGTAGCCGAAGGCCTGTTCCGAATTTATTTTTAGTCCTCGGCGATAATCGGATATTGCAAGGGCGTATCTCTTCATATCAAGATAGCAATGCCCGCGCCAGATATAGCCCGTTTCAGTGCCTGGCAGCAGTTTTATAACGCAGTTAAAATCCTGAAGCGCCTGCTTAAACCTTTTTAGGTGCCAGTACGCCAAGCCTCTTTCGTAGTAACACTCGGGGGTGCTAAGCCCCAGGTCCAGCGCTTTGGTTAAATAGAGAATGCTTTTCCTAAAATCCAAGGATTCTAACCCGCGCTGATAATATAATTTTGGGTCAGTCATTGTTTTGGCGGCCATAAATGTTCCAAATATTTAACAACTAGACGACTTCACTAAGATACCTGTTAATACCCGTTGCCCTCCATGAGTTATTTCAACAACTCTCAACTGGTCCAGTTTCAGGGAGGAAGGTCACTTTATTTGCAACTTTATATCTTTCCCTCAAGTTCGCGGGCTTTGGCGCTGTCGGCGTGGGATTTTGCTTTTTCGCCCAGATCGTAGTATACGGCACCGCGGCGCCGGTAGGCTTTAGTGCATTTAGGGTCCAGCGCTATGGCTTTTGAATAGTCGGTAAGCGCTTTATTTAATTCTTTTTTCTTTTCATAGACTTTGCCGCGCAGGTAGTAACAAAAAGGGTCTTTCTGCTGTAGCTTTATAGCCAAGTCCAGGTCACGCTCAGAATCGTCCGGGCGGTCCATTTCAAGTAAGACCCGGGCCCGGAAGTAGTAGTTGTCTGAATCACTGCTGTCCAGGAGTACCGCGGCATCGTAGTCGGCAAAGGCTTTTTCAAGCTCAGCCTCGGCTTCCTCAACCATGCCGCGGTTTAAGCGCAGCGCCGCGGATTCAGGGGCCAGCTTTATGGCCTTGTTAAAACATTTTAAGGCAGCTTTGTTCTTCTCCAGTTCTACGTAGAGCAAACCCAGCATATTCCAGTTAAGAGCAGCCTTTGGCTCAAGCTTTACGGCCTGCTGGCGGTCCTTCAGCGCCCTTTCCAGTTCTTTATAACCCTCAAGTGCATTGGCTCGCAAAGTATAAGCATAAGCGGCGCAGCGCGAAACCGGAATAAGCTTATTGGCGGCCTGCACTGCGGCCTCATACTTTTTACCTCCCGTTAGGCCCTTTACCCTGACGGCAAGAGCTTTTTCATTATCCGGTTTAAGTTCCAGCGCTTTTTTGGCGTCGTCCGCAGCCAGTTCAAAGCCTTTAAGTTCCAGCCAGCATTCAGCCCTGCTTAACAAAGGCGTAAAATGTTCTCCTGCTGCATCCAGCTCCGCAGTAAAGTCGTCCACTGCCTTAAGGTAGCTGCCCATATCTTTATGCACCAGGCCCCTTACAGCAAAAGCCCCCTTATGTTTGGGCCACTCTGCTATTAGGTGGTTCAGATCGGAAAGGGATTTATCGTACTGCCCGAGGCAGTAATAAATGTGCGCTCTTTCCTCGTAAACCTCAGGGTTCTCGGCGTAAATGGCTAAAGCCCGCTCAAGGTCCTCAAGCGCCTCGTGGCACTGCTCCAGTTCTAGCAGGGCGCGGGCGCGCTTGAAGTAAAGCAGGTAGTTCCACGGGTACAGCCTTATAGCCATGGAATAGGGCCGCACGCAAGCCTTAAAGAGATCTAGGCGGTAAAGCTCGTTACCGAGAATCCGGTAAGGCATCATGGCAAACCAGCGGAGAATTCTAAAGGTTACTTTTTTGATAGTTTCCATAATATTCGGCCCAAGTACTTTCTCGGCACTATTCCGCAGGCTTACTAAACAATTACTGGTACCTAGGCGGCTAACTCAGGCTTTTTTCCTTTTCCAGGAGGCGTTCATACTCGGTTAGCAGCGGGTGGCTCCATGTTTCTTTGAGCATCGTTAAAACTTTGGACTCAAACCACTGTTTTTGCGCCCTGGTACCTGTAAATGTTTTCCAAAGCTCCGGCCCCTGTTCGGCATGGGTGGCAAGCAAACTCTCAAGGTTGTGGATCTTATCCGCTGCACACACAGCCTTTGCGCCCACAGGGCCATTGCGGACTGTTTCCACGTACTTACTTTTCTTCGCCTCCCAATCTTCGTTCTTCTCGTTAGTGACGGCTTTGACTATATTTACGACCTCATCGCCCAGTTCCCTGCGCAATTCCGCCTCCGGGAATGTAGTGTCCTCCATAACATCATGCACCAAGGCCGCCGCAATTACCGTTTCCGGGAAGTTATGCTGCGTCAGTTTCAGCGCCACCATGAACGGATGTATTACATAAGGCGAGCCGTCTTTGCGTTTTTGGCCGGCATGTTCGCGCAGGGCTATCCGCGCAGCTTTTTCTATAAGAGTTATTGTGTGAGTAGTCATGCTTTTTTTACCTCCGGGAGATACTTTTCGACAAGCTTTATAAAATAGGGCTCGCTGCGGAGCTGGTCCAGATCCGTATCCTTATCAACATGTTCGCGGTCATTAAAGCCGTAGTCTAACGCATGCTGAAAAAAATAGAGGGCTTCTTTTGTGCGGCCAGACAGGGAGTGTAAACAGGCGATGGAGTATAACGCCCATGGAATCATTTCACAGTCCCCTGAAGGCAGGCACAGATAGATCTCGAAGCAACACAACGCTTCTTTGCGCTGATTGTTTTTTTTCGCAAGCAAGGTTCCCAGGTCATAGTAACCAAGGGCATAATTGGGATCCAGTTTTAGCGCTTCGCGCAAGCAGTACACGCCCTGTAAATATTGCCCGGCATCAGCCAAAGACTGCCCTAGGAGATTAAGCGCCTCCTTGTATTTTGGATTGGCGATTAGCGCTTTCTTAAGGCAGGCTATTGCTTCTTTTTCCTTACGCGCCAGGTGAAAAGCTAACCCCTTGTAGAAATCGGACTGGCCCAGGAGCGGCTCGGGCGCACTGGCGGCCGGGCCCTCTAAGCTACAGCTACCGCAGGCGTTCTTAGTTTTTTTGCAGGAAGCATAGTCACTCATATCGATTCCCCTTTATCTCGTTTCCATGGTAAGCCCCTTAAATCTATTTCGAGAATCTTGCTGTCTTTACCCAAATATACTTTACAACACTATAACGACAACGTGGTGTCGGGGCAAATAAGGCTATTCTTAAAGTCCATTCCTAAATCAAAACCGTATTTTACCGAAGCCTTTATGCCAAAGGCGGCACGTATGAGAACCGCTCCACCGATAGCCACCTCCGAATGGTTCCCAATAGTAACCCTGCGGCGGCGTGGGCAGGCCTGCAAATTTATCATAGAACCCCTGCGAGGCCTGTAACCAGTCCATAAGCCTGTCCTGCTCAAAAACCGGCATTGCTGCGGACAATTTTGGCGGATGGAGTTTTATAAATTTTATTGAATCCGCAAGCCAGCTCTCTATAAAGGCCAAAAGCAGGGTGGTCTTGTAGCCCCCATAGGCTGCTTTTAACGGGCGCCCCTTGGTGCTGTTAGGCATAAAAGAAATGCGTATCCCCCAGCCTTTCTTAACGATTCTTGCAAAAGCCTTGGGTTCTTTCGGGAACTGCCCCCAGAAGTCCGCGCCTACCGGGATTTTTCCGGAATCCTGATCGGTATACCAGATTTCGTTGCCTGGGTATGTCCAGTAGGGCTTCTCTTCAAGTGTTTTGTTCATGCCACACCCCACAATGTATGCGCGGCAATCGGGCCGCGAGATTCAGTTCTATGTCCAACTATATTTTAAACGGACGTGCCGACAACGTGGTGTCGGCACCGCTTAAATCCTATAATCAATAAATCGGGTTAACAGCACCGGGGGACACCATGGCTAAAAAGAAAATAACAATAACCACTAATCCTAAAAACCGCATCCGGAGATTTAACGACTTTAAATACCGGATTATGCGGATAATTGCCGAGCTTCACAACAAGGGTTTTGTGCGGGCCAAAGACTTGGAAGGGAAGCTTGGTGTGGACGTGCGCACTATAGAGCGCGACCTGACCGTACTAAAAGAAGATCACTTTGTAGTAGAGGACGCGACCGAAAGGGGTAAGTGGCTTTTTGACACTACGCAACAAAGCTGGGATAAGGTTGAGGTTACCGATCACGACGCCGCCACGCTGGCCTTTTTATACAAGTTCTCAAAAGTTTTCGGCGGGCAAATCAGCAAGTCAGTCCTTAAAGCCATAGACAAAATGTTTTACCTGCCAGAGGCTGAATATCCTTTTTTCATGATAACCCCCCGCGTTAAGAAGCCGGATACGGACTTACCGTTTTACAAGGACCTGTACGACTCCATACAGAACAAGAATAAGATAAACCTTACCTACCAGAGCGGCGACGGCGAGAAAACGGCTAAGGTTTGCCCGTTCTCCCTGATCCTTTGCGACGGCATGTGGTATTTGGGCTACCTGTTGGAGCCGCAGAAACAGCGCAGGCAGGAAATGCGCACACTGCGCTACTCGCATATTCTCCGGGTTGAGCCGCTAACAGAGGAAACCTTTGAAAAGCCGGCCTGGGTAAAAGAAGCCTTAAAGACCGCGCGCAACATCTGGTTCAGCCGCGACCGTGACCTCCGGATAGTTCTGGAGGTTGCCAACAGCATTAAGGATTACTTTGAGCTTAACGAATATTTCTCCGCGCAGAAAATAATAGCGGAAGGCAAGAACTCGTTCAAAATAGAGGCCAAGATCTGCGTGCTGACCGAAGCTATCCCCAACATCCTGCGCTTTCTTCCCAATATAAAAGTGCTTGAACCCAAGGAACTCAGAGACGAAGTAAACTGGCGCGTAAAAGCTTACTTGGGCAAAAAATAGTAGCGCTAGTTGCTCCCAGGCACAACGCCGCCCCGGCCTTAACTCCGGGGCGGCTTTTTGTTCCCTTGTAAACGACACCACGTTGTCGGAGCAGGGTTCTATACTATTTGTGGAGGTAGATTACCCAATATGAAAAAGAAAACTAGAGATATCTCTCCAGACGGCAAATACGGCCTGGCCTGGGGGCGTGGTGGGTCTATTCAAGTGGTGGAGATGGCGAGCGGTGAAGAATATTACCGCCTCATTGCCAATAACGCCGCCTATATCCAGCGTGCTGCATTTTCGCGCGATATGCGGCGTATACTTTGCCTCAACGACGATGGCAGCGTTGGAATATACAGCATGCCGCCCAAAGAAAAGCAAACGGATGTAACACAGAATATTGTGGAATATTTCCGGCTTGGGTCCGATCCCGCCGAGGCGTTTATATTGCGACGGCGCTAATTTATGGTGGCCATCCTGAACCTTATTTTAGGGAAGATCTAAGCCGAACGCAATCGTACACTTTTCATCGGCGATTCCCCCGCCGACATAGCCGCCGCCCGCAATGCCGGTGTAATGAGCGGCCACGCAGGATGGGGCGCGCCGTGGTACTCCGCAGTAAACGTTCAATCAAATTATCAATTCTCAATTCCGCAGGCAATCATTAATCTGCTTTCTAGCACAGCCATGAACCAGGTTCATTAGCAAAATGCTTTAATAAATTAGTTGTAGTCAACAAACTGGAAGTTTTGGAGACATTATGCCGATAACACCTGAAGAGTTAGCAGACAAAAGAAACATATTAAAAACTATTCCTACGGTAGAGGGCGCTCTGGAAGTTATTGCCGATGCTCATACATTTTCTCCTTTAAATCGGGGGCAAATCGACTTTAGTAGAAAACCTGGGACTGGGACCAGAGGCGAATTATGGTTCCGTAATTCGCTGGTCTGGCTTAAAACGATACCGCTGGAGGCTGGACACCACTTCATAAATCTTCACTCCGAAAGCCCTATATACCTTAAACAAAAAGGCTCAAGAAGTTTTTCTACAGACCTCCTCGGTCTTAGCTATATAAATAACGGAGCTAAATTGTGTGCAATAGAACTAAAGAGTGGCATTTCTGCAGATAACCTTATTTACGCAATTGCGGAAGGGGCAATAAACCTAATTCTATCGAACAGGAATAAATCAAAACTTATAGCGCACTGGAAGAGAAATAAAGTTGATCAGACAGCTTGGCGAAAAGGTAACCCGTTCGCAAAATTAAAAAAAGTATCACTTGTGGTTTTGGGTGATTATCCTTGGCATGAGGCCAACACAATCCACATGGATTCTGCCAAGATTCTCATCAAAGCCATTCAAAGGAAATTCAAGATAGACACTTATGTTTTGTATTTCAAAAAAGGTATTAAAAGCAATAGCAAGCCCTATCGCCTATTAAATATTCAAAACATGCTTCCAAGATATTAGTCTCATAGGAATACGAATCGTCTTATGCTAGATTCATAATCCTAGACTATTCCCGTTAGGAACAAGAACAACATTTTCTTCTCCAAATGTTTCCGAATATTTTGTCGGTGATTCAGTATGGATTGGGATTATAACCCCAGGATTTAGTGCGTTGATAAAACGCTGAAGTGTACCCACTTCTGCATGTCCTGAAGAGTGGATATGTTTCATGTTTTTATCCAAGCCGGACTCGATTATAAATTCAGTCAGTTTCATGTGCGACTTTTTCAGGTAGCCCTGCCACTGTGAGTAGATCAAGAAAGCTTCCCTATAGCCGGGGATAGCCTTAATTGCGGGAACAATACCGTCCCGCACCAAAACCACATACTTACCCTCCCCCATATCCCTCGGTTTTATCTTCTTATTGCCTAGCAGGCGCACCAGCGGCCTGAACTTACAGCCTTCTTTATCCATCTTCGATACATATTTGTCCCCCCGTGCGTAGTTGTGAATCAGGACTTTAATACCGGGGTTTTCAAGAAGCGGCACCTTGCCGGCATAAGGCAAATCTCTCAGGTTCTCAAGCACGCAGGCCACATACGGGTCTATAACGAACGTATAGCCCGCCTGGCGCGCTTCTGCGTACAGGGAGCATATCCGGTCTATGTTCTGCCCGGAACACGCCACCAGCACCAGGCGGTGCCCTTGCGTAAGCACCTCCCGGATCCCGCGCTGCGCGTCTTTCTCGGTTTTATACTCGGCCTCACCCCTGCCTATTGAGGTCCCTTCCAGCATTAAATAGTCCGGTTTCATGGGTGGGCGGGCCACAAGCATCTCAAAAGCGGCTTTCTTATGCCCACTAGCCCGGAAGTCGCCGGAATAGAACAGCGTCTTGCCGGTGCTCTTTTCCGTTATAAAAAAGCCCCGGGCATCGAAGGCCGAGTGGTCCATCAAGTACGGCTTAACGATAAAACCACCTATCTGGATATCCTCATTATGAAGGGCCGGAATGATATTTGAAAGCGGCACCTGCCGGGGAACGAACGCGTTAAGCGTTTCTATCATCCTAGTGGCCCCGGGGCCCATGACCACGGGGATAGTCGGATTAGCAAACTGCAACAGCCCGTAATGGTCGCCGTGGGAATGGCTGACCAGGATGGCGTCAAAGTCTTTCTTATCGTCCTGATAAAGGCCTTTAATATCCGGCAGGATCCCGCTTTGCTTTAAGGCTGCGATATCGGTTTTGTCCCAAACCTTCTTCCCCTTCAGGGGGTCAATAAGGAAATCATGCCCGTCCTTGTCGTTGAGCGGCATGCCCAGGTCTACCAATATCCTTGAGCTGCCTGACTTCAATTCCACGCAGGTGCCACCAATCTGATTACTACCTCTGTACACTGTTAGTTCCATATTATTACTCTTTCCTTCCAACATTCTGCTCGGCTTCCGCAATAACTTTCTTCATGGCTACGTATTCAGAAGAGTCAGCCAGTTTGCCCGCGTTTTCGTGGGCTTCAAGGTATTCAATAACCTTTATAAGCGTAGCTATGCGGTCTTCGGCAACAACCCGTACCACCTCGGACCTGGCGCTTTCGCGCGAAGCCGAGCAAGCCAAACAAATTATTATAAAAATTGCGACAATCGCCATACAGCTACCTGCCTGTTCGTCCGATAGTATAGTGTACAGTTGGTAGACGACAACGTGGTGTCGCAGCTCTATCCCACCCACTCAATATAAAAACCGCTGGGATGCCCAGCCATAGCAACAAAAAACCCCCTTTCGGGGGCTAGTGTCCAGCTATTTTCATTGCTAGTTCGAACTGTAAGCACTTAGGCTAAATGGTTGCGGGGGTAGGATTTGAACCTACGACCTCAAGGTTATGGGCCTTGCGAGCTACCAGGCTGCTCTACCCCGCAGGATTAGTATAGCACAACATTCCTGCAGGAAGCAAATCGCTCGACGATAAACCAGGTATTTACAAAGGTGTCATTCCTGGTGACCAATCGCAAAAGTGATCGGCCGAACCTGTGTGAGCTGATCAGGCGCTACTACTTGTTAACGTCCATCATGAAGCCCAGCCAGCGGTTCTCCGAAAGCGGCATTATTCTGTCCGAAGACACGCCCAGAAAATCCTTTCCGTACATGTCATAAACCGAAGAGGAAAGCTGCAGCTCGGGCAGGCGTCCGACCAACTTTCCGTCCTGCAGCAGGAAGGCGATCTGTGCCGGCGTGCCGAAACCGCCAGCGCTGGTGAAGTCCCCGCCGCTGGCCATGGCGATAAATACCGCCGGCTGGCCGCCCAGCATTTCCTTTACGGTCCTGGCCTGGGGCTGCAGCACAAGCGCGCCACCGGCGGTTTCAGGGGTGCCGTCATAGTCAGCGGCGGCGTTGCCGCTGGGCGTAAAGCCGAACCTGGCCGCGGTCTTTTTGTCGCAGATCGGCGCGCGCAGCACGCCGTTCTCTATAAACTTAAAGCCCTGGCCGCACACGCCCTCGGCGTCGAAGAACGGCAAATGATACTTCTCCCGCCCGTTGAACATTGTAAGCTGCTCGGAGAAGAGCTTCTGCCCGGTCTTGCCGGCGAAGATCGAGCCGCCAGAACCGAAAGCCATGCCGTTAAGCTCGCGCACAAAGATGTGCTTGGTCAGATAATCGGAATCCTCAAAGAAAACCGGCAGTTTCCCGCCGGCGGGCAGCGGCACCTCGCGCAGGTGGGCGCCGAGTATGCCTGTCCCGTAGGCCAGGAAAGCCGCCCTGTTATAGTCCGGCCCGGCTACGGAGAAATAGCCGTCCATGATACTGGAAGAAGAAGCCAGCTTATAGACTATGTCGAAGTTGTGCGCGGTAATGGACGAGGTTAGCCGCAGGCCGGCGTCATTCGCCAGCGTTACCGTGTCAGTGCCGGACTTTATGCCGGGGGACGAAAATACGAACTGCGGGAAATCTTTTTTGAACGCCGCCAGGAGGGCCGCCACCTCGGCGTCCAGCTCGCCGGGCGTAAGGGGCCTGCCGCCCACGGTCTTGGCCCGCTCAAGGCCGCCTTCGGGCTTACAGGGATAGGGGATCTTGTAGGCCAGCGCCGCGGCCGCGCGTTCGCGCGCCTGCGCCTCCCCCTCTTCGCCCATAAAGCCGGAGACGCCTATAAAACCGTCCCGGTAAACCCGCACGCCGGTGCGCTTTATGCGCTTGGCGCGCAGGGATTCAGGCGCGGAAGCGGAGATCTTTACGGATACCTCGTCGTTGGTAAGGGTGTAGGTTTCGTTCGTCATAGGTTCCTTACAGCACCGCCATGCCGCGCACGCGCACATAGGGCCCGCCGAAGCCCACCGGCAGGGGGTGTTGTTCCATCTTGCCGCAGCCGCCGCCCACAAAGGACAGCAGTTCCACCTTGTCCGAAATAGCGTCGATCAGCCCGAACGTGTCGAACACGCTGCCCGAGATAACCGAGATCTGCGCGGGGCCGGCCAGAACGCCGTCCTTTATGAAATAGGCCAGCGAGGGCGCTATAGTGAACGTGCTCAGGCCGGAGCCGTGCTTTATGGTGTCAATATAAAGGCCGTCCTTGACGCCGGAGAAGAGCTCCTCTTTTGTCATATTGCCAGGTTCAAAATAGGTGGTGGTCATGCGGACAATGGGCTCGAACTCGAAGCTTACCGCGCGGGCGTTGCCGGTGGGCTCTTCGCCCAGTTCCGCTGCGGTCTGCGCGCTGTGCAGGCGGCCGGCCAGCTTGCCGTCCTTGATGAGCGGGGTCCGGTGCGCGGGGGTACCCTCGTCGTCGTAGGGCGTGTAGCCGCTGCCGGGGCGGGAGCCGTCGTCCGTTATGTGTATGAAGTCCGGCCCCAGCTTGCGGCCTATGCTCCATTCCTTGCGCATTGTCTCGTCGCCCAGCATAAAGTCGGCCTCGCTCTTGTGGCCGAAGGATTCGTGCGCGAAGACGCCGGCAGCCAGCGGAGAAAGCACCACCGTGTATTTGCCGGGCTTAACCGGCGCGGACTTGCGCAGGAAGTCGAGCGACTGCGCCAGACGCTTACGCAGCTCTGTCCCGAAGGGATCCAGCTGAGAGAGTTCCCCGCCAGCCAGGTTGGCTCCTTCCGCGAAGGTTCGGCCGTTCTCGGTGAACGTCAGGTTGAAGCGCAGGCCGCAGAGCTGCGACTTGTTGACGAATTGCGCCCCCTTGGAATTGTAGAGTTCTTTATGGGTACAGGTATCCTGGTAGAAGGCTGACCACATGGTTATGGCCTTCTCCGCTGCAACGGCGGGGAAGTGGGAAGCAAGCAGGGTGTTCTTCTGCGCCAGGGGCACGGCGCGCAGGTCCTTGCCGGAGAACGTATGCGGCTCACGCTTTTCCCCGGCCAGGTTCCTTACCACTATGTTCTGCGCTAGCCCGGCGCTGGGCGCGGCCAGCCCAGCCAGGCGGTCTATTTCCGCCTGCACGCTGTCCAGCGCGGTAATGGAAGAGAAGTACCAGCGCCGGCCGTCGTAAACGCGGATAAAGGCGCCGGCGGTGTCGCGCTCGCGCATTTCGCGCAGTTCGCCCTTGAGGTAGCTTATGTAGGTGTCGCGCACTTTCTCTATGCGCACGTCGCAGAACAGGTCTTCGGGGAATTTATACATTAAGCTCCTCCGGCTAGGCTTACGCGGCTTTATCAGGGCTCTTTACTGACCCGATTATAGGCAGGGAGAAATAAAAGCGGGAGCTTTTTCCCGGCTCGCTTTGTATTTCAAGGGAGCTGCCGTGCAGCGCCAGCATTTCGCTTGAAATCTTGAGGCCCAGCCCGAATCCGGACGCGGCGGCTTTCCCGTCCGATGTCCTGAAAAATTCCATTTTGATTTTTTCTATATCTTCGGCGGATATTCCGGCGCCGGAATTTTCAGCGTAAAAAGTTATCTGCCCCTCTTTTTCAGCGCCAGAAACCAGCCTGACGCTCAGCGCTCCGCCTTTAGGAGTATATTTCACGGCGTTGCCCGTCAGATTGGTCACCACAAGCGACAGGGCTTCATGATCCGCCAGCACCAGAACCGGCTCCTTCGGGATTTCAAGGGAAAAAGAAATGTTTTTCTGGCGCATCAGTCCCTCGACAGAGGAAACCGACTTGATCACAAGTTCGTTCAGCGCCATGGGTTTTTTTTCTATTTTAAACCGCCCGGCTTCCACGCGCGCCTCATTAAGGATATTCTTAACGTAACGTTCCAGCGATTTGCGCTCCGCCTCCAGCATGCGGTAGAGATTACGCCTGGAAGGATCGCCTTTCCCGGAGTCAGTTTCCTCCAGCATGAACATGCCTGCGGACAGGACGGTAAGCGAGTTGTTGAATTCGTGGCTGACAGTGCGCACCATCGCCGACTTAAACGCGGAGGCCGCGCGCTCCCTGTTAAGCAGCGAGCGCATTTGGGCCAGCATTACTATGGCCGCCAGGGCAGCCAGGAAGACCAGCAGCAGTTTTTGCTTTATGGCGGCCAGGCGGGTGTTAATAGTCTTGGAGTTTACCGCCACGGCAACAGTCCCCAGCCTCCTGGCGCCCAGCTTTACCGGGTGCGAAAAATAGTAATACTCCAGGCCGTCCGGCCCTTTAAAAACCTGGCGCAACGGGATCTTTGAGCGCCGCGCCGCCTCCCCCTCCGTGGTCAGATCTTTGGCGCCGATCTTTTCCGGGTCCGAATGGGAACGGATCTGTCCGGACGAGTCCGAGACCATGGCGTACTTTATCACCTTGTCCGTCATCTGGGTGGTTACCAGGAAATGCAGGGAAAACAGGTCCGCCTTAGGGAACAGAGTTTCGCCGGCCCTGAGCGCGAATATCCCCGTGCTCAGGCGCACGTCCTCTAACACGGAATCTTTCTCCGCCTGCAATATCCGGCGGGAAGTAACCGCGATCAGGAGGAAGATAGCTAAAGAAAAAAACAGGGAAACTGCCACGCCAATTTCCCTTAATCTGCTGATCGTCATGATATTATCTGCTTTCAGTATTTCCGCCGGTAACTATTCTGATTTTCTTACGGAGTTCCAGGGCTGATCGGGAAGAGGGGTTTATTACCAGGATTTCACCAAGATATTCAAGAGAGGCTTTCATGTCGTTTTTGCTGTAGGCGTCCACGGCCTTGTAATAAAGGCCCTCCGCTTTTTTTATATTCTCGGGCGAAATTTCGGCCGCGCCCGCCTTTTCAGGAAGCGGCGGCGCGGTTTGGGCCGCGGGTTTGCGCTGCTGCGCGCCGCAACCGGACAGCAGGAGAGCGCCCCAGGCTAAAAAACAAAATAGACGTGCTCTGTTCATAAAAATATACTCTGGGTTACGCGCGGCGGCTGACTTACTGCTTGTACAGTTTACTATAAATTGCACGCTGTTCAACTGATCCGCGTTTACGACATATACGGGAGGGAAGGGCAGGCAGGGCTGGAAGGTGAACAGGCCCTTGAACTGCGCGCGGCACCGGTGTTGCCGCTAAGCAGCGGCCTGCCCTGCCGCCTTTTGTTTTTCGACGGTAAAATGCTAACCTGATAATATAACCGGATCCAAGTCTGCGCAACGTACAGCCTGACCCCACAATTAATAGTAACGCAGATGAATCACTCTACGCGCGGATTTGCAATAACCTTTAAACAGGAGAGCGCTCATGATATTCGACGCATTAATAATTACCTTGCTCGGCATGGGAACAGTATTCCTATTCCTTTTCGTGATGACCGCGGCCATAGACCTTTTGGGCTCGTTCCTGCCATATCTGAGCAAATTCATGCCAGAGGCCGCCTCCGGGCAAGCGGCGGCGGCCCCAGTTGCGGGCGGCGATAGTAGCGCTATAGCCATAGCGATTGCGGCGGCTTGTAAACACAGCGGGAGGACAATATGAAGCAGATAAAAGTAATGGTGACGGCTTTCAGGGACGGATTCCAGTCCGTATACGGCGCCCGCGTGCGGTCTAAAGATTTCCTGCCCGCGGTGGAAGCCTCCCGTCACGCCGGAATAACCCATTTTGAGGCTGGCGGCGGCGCCATGTTCCAATCCCTCTACTTCTACTGTAACGAAGACGCCTTTGCCATGATGGACGCTTTCCGGACAGCCGCCGGGCCCGACGCCAACCTGCAGACCCTGGCACGCGGCGTTAACGTAGTAGGCCTTGATTCCCAGCCCTCCGCCATAATCAAGCTGCACGCCGAGCTTTTTAAAAAGCACAGCATTACCACCATTCGCAATTTTGACGCCCTTAACGATGTAAACAACCTTATCTATTCCGGCCGCTGCATTAAGGAAGCCGGGTTAAAGCATGAAACCGTAGTCTCCATGATGTCGCTGCCTCCAGGCTGCAAGGGCGCGGACAGCGTGCACACCCCGGAGTTCTACGCCGGCATACTGCGCCGGATACTCGACGCCGGCATAGAATTCGACTCGGTCTGCTTTAAAGACGCCTCCGGTACCGCCACCCCCGCCACCGCTTACGAAACGATGAAGGCCGCCCGGGCCCTGCTGGGCAAAGAGGCCCAGATCCGCTTTCACACCCACGATACGGCGGGCACCGGCGTGGCCTGCTGCCGCGCCGCGCTGGACGGCGGGGCCGACGCGCTGGACCTTTCCATGGCCCCGGTTTCCGGCGGCACCAGCCAGCCCGACATTATTTCCATGTGGCACGCCCTGCGCGGCGCCAACTACGACCTGGGCCTCGATATAGACAAGGTGCTGGAGGCTGAAAGGGTTTTTAAAGACTGCATGCAGGCTTATTTCGTGCCGCCCGAAGCGAAGGCGGTAGAGCCGCTTGTGCTGTTCTCCCCCATGCCCGGGGGCGCGCTTACGGCCAATACCCAGATGATGCGCGACAATAACATTATGGACAAATACCCGGCCGTAATCCGCGAGATGGCCGAAGTAGTGCGCCTCGGCGGTTTCGGCACCTCGGTCACGCCGGTCTCCCAGTTTTATTTTCAGCAGGCTTTTAATAACGCCATGTTCGGCCCCTGGAAAAAAATAGCCGAAGGCTACGGCAAGATGGTGCTGGGCTATTTCGGCAAAACTCCCGTGCCGGCCGACCCGGAAGTGATAGCCGCGGCCGCCGCGCAGCTGGGGCTGGAACCCACTACCAAAACGCCGCTGGAGCTGGACGACGCCAACCCCGCCAAGGGCGTGGCCCCCGCCAAAAAAGCGCTCAGCGCGGCCGGTCTGCCCGACACTCCGGAAAATATCTTTATAGCCGCGACCTGCAAAGAAAAAGGGATAGCCTTCCTGCAGGGCAAGGGAGCCGTTTCCATCCGCACTAACCAGGCTCCCGCGGACAAAGGCCAGCACCGCTTTACCGTAACGCTTAACGGCGCGGATTATAAGGTGGAGCTTAAAAACAACGCCGCCTCCGTTAACGGGAAAGAATATAAGGTTGCGGTGAAACACGGCTTTGACACCGCCGCCGCGCAGCCTTCGGCCGCGGCGGCTACAGCAGTAAGGGCGCCGCTGCCCGGGCTGGTTTTAAGACTGGTAAAAAACCCCGGCGACCTGGTAGCCAAGGATGAAATTTTCCTGGTACTTGAAGCCATGAAGATGGAAGTACCCATAAGAGCTCCCCACGGCGGCACCATAGAGTCGCTGGCGGTAACGCAAGGCCAGCAGGTACAGACCGAAGACGTGCTAGCTCATATTAAAGGATAACCAATGGACATTCTTTCCTCTCTCGCTAATCTGTACCACGCCACCGGCATTTACAACTTTAACGGCGGGCAGGCCGTAATGATCCTGGTCTGTTTTGTAATTTTGTGGCTGGGCATTGTGAAAGAGTTCGAACCGCTGCTCTTGCTGCCTATAGGTTTCGGCGGCTTGCTGGCCAATATCCCGGTGGCGGGTATAGCGCTGCTCAGCACAACCACGCTTATCGACGGGCAATTGGTAACCCAGGCGGGCGGGTTCCTGGGACAGATCTACCAGTTCGGCATAGCGTCAGGCCTGTTCCCGCTGTTTATTTTTATCGGGGTAGGCGCCATGACGGATTTCGGCCCGCTGATAGCCAACCCCAAAACTTCACTGCTGGGCGGCGCGGCGCAGTTCGGCATCTTCACCACGCTGATCGGGGCGCTGCTGCTTTCCAAGTATTTCGGGTTCGGTTTTACGCTTAAGGACGCGGCCTCAATCGGCATCATTGGCGGCGCCGACGGGCCCACCGCCATTTTCTTGGCTTCCAGGCTGGCGCCCCACCTGCTGGGCGCCATAGCCGTGGCGGCTTACTCCTATATGGCGCTGGTGCCTATAATACAGCCGCCCATCATGCGCCTGCTCACCACTAAAGAAGAGCGGATGATAGAGATGAAACAGCTGCGCGTGGTTTCAAAGCGCGAAAAGATCCTGTTCCCGCTGCTGGTGCTTTCTATCTGCATCCTGTTAATCCCCGACGCCACCCCGCTTATAGGCGCGCTGATGTTCGGCAACCTGCTCCGGGAGAGCGCCGTGGTGGACAGACTGTCCAAAACCGCGCAGAACGAGTTTATAAATATAGTAACTATACTCCTGGGCCTGGCGGTAGGCTCAAAGCTCTCCGCCGACAAATTCCTCCGGCCGGAAACTCTGGGCATCCTGTTCCTTGGGCTTATCGCTTTCTCGGTGGGTACCGCATCGGGCGTACTGCTGGCCAAGTTAATGAACCGCCTCGGCATGCAGATAAACCCGCTTATCGGCGCGGCCGGGGTATCGGCCGTTCCCATGTCGGCGCGGGTGGTGAACAAGGTGGGGCAGGAAGATAACCCCAATAATTTCCTGCTCATGCACGCCATGGGGCCGAATGTGGCGGGCGTTATAGGCAGCGCGGTGGCGGCCGGGGTGCTGCTGGCGCTCTGCCGTTAACCGGTCAAAAGCCATGAGGAGCGGCAAACCCGACTTAAAGCCAGGCCTGCCTGCCACCGCGGCTATTCCCGATTTAAATATCCAGGAATTTGAAACCCTGGATTCTACGAACGCCTATGTGCTGCGCGAGTTCAGCCAGCTCCCCGACAAAACAACCGTAACCGCCCTCTGCCAGACCGCAGGCCGAGGCAGGCTTAACCGCGCCTGGCTGTCCGAGGGCAAAGGTCTTTATTTCACTATCGCGGTGAAGCCGCGCGAGCCGGGCAGCTTCGCATTCGCTAACCTGCCCCAGCTGCTCTGCGTGAGCGTCTGCGCTGCCCTGGCCGATGGCGGCCTGGAGCCGGTGATAAAGTGGCCCAATGATATTCTATGCGGCGGCGGCAAGCTAGCCGGCGTGCTGGCCGAAGCCGTGGTTGTGAACGGAAAGCTTACCGGCGCGGCTCTTGGCGCAGGCATAAATCTTTATCAGGACGCCTCGGATTTCGGCGGCCTGCTTTACCCGGCTGTTTCCACGGCGATGCTGGGAAAACCTGTCGCCGGGCGCCGCGCGTTTTTAGAAAAGATCCTGCGCTCTTTTTACGCGCGTTATGCGGCTTTCGAGAGAGCCGGGTTTCAGGCCATAAGCGGGGAATATAATAAATATTTCGCGGTTTCTAACCGGAGCGTAACCCTGACCCAGGACGGGCTGGAGTTCTCCGGCACGGTAAAAGGCGTGGACGAACAAGGACGGCTGCTGCTGGAAGCCGGCGCAGGCATGAAAACTTTCATTGCCGGGGATTTGCGGTAAACTTTCCTCTTCCAAAACCGCAGCGGGGACAAATGGCCCACCCGCATAATGGGCACATTGACACTTGTGCTTAACGTATTTTAGATTAATAATATATACAATACTAAACATATCCAGCACTAAGAAGGAACAATACCAGATGAAGAAAATAACAATATTTGCGATTTTGTTTTTTATTTCATTCCTGAACGTTTCAGTCCGCGCCGAAACAGCTTTAGCCCAGCTCCCGCCTAAGGATTCCGCCGCGCAGCAGCCCCTCCCTACGCCCGAGCTTGTATTTACCGGACGCGTCCCGCTCCTGCCCGAAGAAGCCGTAAAAAAATTACCCTTGTTCGATTACCAGAAGAGCGATGTCATTTCTGTAACACGCAGCACGCCTTCGGTGCACAAGAACTATACCGTAGAAACCATAGAATTGCTGGTCAACGATCCGCTGCGGCAGTTGGGCCAGTTCACCCAGACCTACCGGATTTACAAGACCAGGCGGCCGGGCCCGCACCCAGCCGTCCTCATCTCCCCGCCCTTCGTCCCGCAGAAGTTAGATCAGTGGTCGGCTATGGATTTCGTTCGAAAAGGCTACGACGCTGTCGTTATCACGCCGTGCGAATCGCTCACGGATACAACACGGCCCCTCGACAAAATAAGCAACCTGCTTATCCGCAACACCATAATGATAAGGATGGCCATAGACCTGCTGGAGACTTTCCCCGAGGTGGACAGCAGCAGGATCTACGCCTATGGCATCAGTATGGGCAGCATAAGGACCAGCCTTGCTTTTGGCGTGGAACCAAGGATTAAAAAAGCGATGGGGATAGTCGGCGGCGGAGATATTCCGGGAATAATAACGGACACCCGCTTTAAACTCCTGGAAAGTGTTCGGGACACGCGCATGAGGATAGAGGGCATTGCGACGCTCGAAGAGTTCAGGGCCTACCTGGAAAAGACCATGATTGTAGATCCGCTGGATTTTGCGAGCCTGCGCAACCCGGAGGACATTTTCCTCGTAATAGGCCATGGGGACAGGTTTGTCCGCGACCCCTACCAGGAAAAGCTCTTCCAGGCGTTCTCCCGGCCGGCGGAGGGCAGGTATCCGTCCGTTAAGCGCTCTATAGTGGGCCACCTGCCCACGGCGGCAAAGTTCGACCGGTACATAGATCTCTTCATTAAGTTCATCGAACGCTAGCCTAAGTTATATTCTATGGGAAAGGTAATTTCAGAACACTTAAGCAAGCACCCGAACCTGACTATAGCCGCAGGGTTCGCATTACTCGGGCTTGTCGCCTGGCTGGATTATAAAACCGGCGTAGAGATCTCCTTTTCCATCTTTTACCTTATCCCTGTCTCCCTGGTTGCCTGGAACGCCGGCCTTGTGTCCGGGGTCGTAATGTCAGTGATCGGCGCGGCAACCTGGTTCGTCATGGATTACGCGCTTGGCGGGCACGTCTACAGCAGTCCGATAGTGGCATACTGGAACTCTCTGGCCAGGCTGGCTTTTTTCGTTATAACAGCTGTTTCCCTCGCAAGAATCCGGTTAATGCTGAACCGGGAGGAGGAGGGTTCACGGCTGAAGTCGGACCTGGTCTCCATGGTCAGCCATGAATTCAACAACTCGCTTGTAACTATAAACCTCGTTTCGACGCTTTTACAGGAAGAAGACAAAGCTCCCATTCCGGAACAGCGCCTTAAACTGTATGGGATATTAGACCAGACATCCCGAAACCTTAAAATCCTGGTCAAGAACTTCCTGAACAAAGCGCGGATTGAAGCCGGACGCTTCGTACTGGATATTCATTCCACTGAGTTGCGCAAAATAATCATAGAAGTCGTAGACATCGTCCGCCCCTTAGGCGACGCGAAGAACATCTCCTTAAACACGGATTTCCCCGTTGTCGTAATCCCGGTAAAGGTTGACCCCGACGCTATTTCCCTAGTAATAAACAACCTTATAGGCAACGCCATAAAATACACTCCTCAAAACGGCCGCGTAACCATCCGCATCGTGCGCATGAAAGATACCAACGGACAGGTGCTTGTTTCAGTTGAGGACAGCGGGATAGGAATTGATAAAACGGACCTCGGGAACATCTTCTCCGGCTTTTACCGGGCCGCCGGCGGTAAAAATCTCGCTAAAGGGTTCGGGATAGGCTTAAAAGTGGCAAAAGAGCTCTTAGAGGCGCACGGCAGTCAGCTTAAGGTAGAAAGCACTCCGGGCCGGGGCAGTATTTTTTCTTTCACGCTCCCTGTCTGGGAGAGCAAACTCCGGGACTAATCCCCGCCTTTTCCCGCATCTGGATCCGTATTCCAAAAAAACACGAACAGAAAAGCTACAAGGAATAAACCCATCAGTATATAGGTCCAACAGGAATCAAGCATAAGCCTCTCTATTTGCTGGGGTGCCTCGGCCGGTGCTGTATATGCCGCACCGGCCGGTCAGCCCTTACTGGATCTTCACCAACGTTTCGGCGCGCCGGTTCTTATCCCAGCACTCTTCCGTAGAATCCGCGCAAACAGGGCCTTCTTCCCCATAGCTTATGGTGGACATTCTGCCTATCTTTATTCCCAAAGCCTTGTAATAGTTCCTGACCGCGGTGGCGCGGCGCTGGGCAAGAGCCAGGTTGTACTCGGTAGTGCCCCTTTCGTCGCAATGTCCCGCTATCTGTATTTCCAGCAAAGGCCGTTTTTTCAGCACGGCCGCGTTAGCCTGCAGGGTGCTGCGCGTCTTGTCGCTAAGCTCGGAACGGTCGAAGTCGAAATACGCCGTCTGAACCTCCGCTATCTGCGCGTACTTTTTATTCCGTAAGGAGCCTTCGTCCCCCTCTGCTTCAGCCGGCACCGGCACAACGGATTCCATCACCGTTTCAGGAAGCGCTGAGGTCTGTTTTACGTTCTTCTTGCTGCAGGCTGCGGCAAAAACACAAACCACCAGCACAAAAAGAATCTGCATTGTCCAGATTTTATTTAACTTAGTCATAGCTGTCTCCTATTTTTTCTTCGCTTTAGATTTACTGTCGGCTTCCTTGCGCTTGGCTTCCTCGGTTTTCCGGACAGCTTCGTTAGCGAAGGACTCTGCTGATTTCGCCAGGGTCAGGGCCAGGTCATAAACCTTTTTGGTCTGGTTGCTCTTAGCGGTTTGCAGGTCTGCCTCGGCCATCTTCAGGTTTTTGGCCGCATACGAAGCCGCACCCGCGTCCCTGGCCGCTTTCACCCGCAGCTCGGCCGCGGCTATCTGCTTTGAAGAGGAATTCATGGCCGCCTTCTGCGGCTGCAGCATGGCGCAGCCAGTCAGCAGAACGAATACCGTCGGGATAAACAATTTTGCCATCATCTCAATAGGCCTCCGCTTGAAATATTATTTACTATTTTTAACTGGCTTTACCGCTTTTACCGCGGCCGTTACTTTCTTTTTAGCTGCCTTCAACTTCTTATCCGCGGCCTTCTTCTCGGCCTCGCCCAGAGCGGCCTTGGCCAACTGCACAGCTTTCTCCGCATCCACCTTTGCGGGGCTATAATGCTGCGCCCCAAACGCCTTATCGGCGGCTTCAAGGAATGTCTCGGCAGACTTCAGCGTGTCCGCGGCGAAAGTCTGCGCCCCGGCGCTCTTAGCGGAGGATATCATAAGCCTCGCTTCATCCAGAGCTAACGCGGCAGCCTGCTTTGAGCGCCCGCACCCGGACAGGCCCAGCACCAGGGCAAAAGCCATAAGGCCCAGGCCGGTTTTCATTACTCTCGTCTTCATTTTAGTCTCCTTCTCCCAAACAGCTAATTTCACTTAAGATTCTTCAGGTCTGACAACTAGCTCTCTTGGCAGAGCTTAAACGTCACTTAATAGTTCCCTGCATATCTTGTACAGCAATAAACATGCCAAGGCGCCAACAAAGACCGCCTCATAGGGAGGCTTTGTTCATGCACTGGTTAATTTGGGGTGTAATTACCGCTGAACCGGGGTGGTTTTACCGCTTTTCTGGGCCGTTGTGGGAATAATCGGCCGGGGTCAGGCCATGCTTCTTGATCAAGTCCTGGAGATTCTTTCTGTCCATATCCGCCGTTTGCGCGGCATGGGTAATATTTCCGGACGACTTCCTCAGCAAATCTGTGAGGTAAATTTTTTCAAAGGAATCCACCACCTGCTGCTTTGCGTCGCGAAAACTGCGGTCTGCCGCCGCTAAAGGCAAAGCCTCCTCAGCGCCGCCCTGTACAGGCCGCGGGAGCATTGCGGGGGTGATAAACTCACCGCCGCCAAGAAAAGCCAGAGCGTGCTGAATGATATTCTCAAGCTCACGCACATTACCCGGCCAGGCATAGCGCGTTATAGCCTGCATGGCTTCGCCGGAAATCTCAACGCAGTTCCCGCCGCCTTTTGTTCCGTGCTTTTGAATAAAATGCTTCACCAGAAGCGGCAGATCCTCCATTCGCTCCCTTAAGGGCGGCAGGGAGATGGGCACCACGGCCAGGCGGTAATACAGATCACTCCTGAAACGCCCGGCTTTAACTTCCTCCAGCAGGTTCTTGTTAGTCGCCGCTACTAGGTGGACGTCTACGGAAAAGGTTTCATCGCTGCCGAGGCGGCGTATCTCGCGTTCCTGCAGGAACCGGAGCAGTTTTACCTGCAGGGGCGCGGGCATGTCCCCCACCTCGTCCAGGAACACCGTTCCTCCGTCCGCCGACTCCAGAAGTCCCCGCCTGTCCTTTATAGCGTCGGTGAAAGCGCCTTTCACGTGGCCGAACAGCTCGCTTTCCAGCATGTTCTCGGGCAGGCCGCCGCAGTGTATGGCTACAAAAGGTTTATTGCGTCTTGATCCGTTGAAATGTATGGCCTTCGCCACCAGCTCTTTGCCCGTGCCGCTTTCCCCCTGTACGATAGCCGTAACCTCCGCCTTGGCCACGCTGGAGATAAGACCGAACACTTCCCTCATTTTCGCGCTCTGCCCTATGATGTTGGAAAAAGAGTACTTCTCGTTAAGCTCCCGCTTAAGCCGCTCATTCTCTTCCCTTAAGCGAAATCTCTCAAGCACGTTATTCACCACCGCGCAAAGCTCGTCGTTTTTGAACGGCTTGGCCAGATAATCCGAAGCGCCGAGTTTCATGGCCTGTACGGCAGAATCTACAGTGCTGTAAGCTGTAATAAGCACTACCGGGGTATCCGGGGACACCGCCTTAACAGCCTGCAATATTTCCATCCCGTTCATCTTAGGCATGCGCAGGTCCGTTATAACAAGATCAAAAATTTCTTTTTTCAGCGCGGCTTCGCCCTCCTGCGGCTTCTGCGTGGCGGTAACCTTATAGCCTTCCCCGGTGAGGACCGTAGTTATAAGGCTGCACATTCCAGCCTCATCGTCGATAACTAAAATATTTTCAAGCTGTTTTTTCATTTGTGTATTCCGGCAGCGGCAGGGTCAGCGTAAAAACCGCGCCCGCACCTTCCACGCTTTTAACGTTTATGGTCCCGCCATGGCTTTCCATTACCGCGAAACTCAGGGCCAGGCCGAGGCCGGTGCCCTCCGCTTTGGTGGTAAAAAATGGATTAAAGATATTTTGCAGATCCTGCGCCTTTATCCCCACGCCGGTATCCTGGATATCCACCGCCAGCCCGACAGGCGCCGCATAAGCCCTGACGCTCAAATCCCCTCCCGACGGCATTGCCTGGCAGGCGTTAAGCAGAAGGTTAAGGAAAACCTGCTTCATCTGGTCTTTATCGGCCAGCACGCGGGGCAGGTCTTCCGGTACATCGATACTTAATACTATCCCCTGCGTTTTGGCCTGGGCCCGCACCAACGCGGCCGTTTCTTTCAGCGTCCCGCCCAGGTCCGAGAGGTCCATTCCGGATTTCTTCGGCTTGGCGAACCGCAGGAGTTCGGCAATTAGGTTCTGACATCTCCCGGTTTCCCGGTAAATTTCTTCGAGGTGCTTTTTCTCCGCCCCCGTGCGTTCGCCCTGCTTTATCAGTATTTCCGTAAAACCGGAGATTACGTTAAGCGGATTATAGATCTCATGCGCGAGCCCGGCGGCAAGCTGGCCTATGGCCGCCATTTTCTCCGACTGCAGCAGCTGTTTCTGGGTCTTTAAAACCTCGGAATGGGCCTTATCTATTTCCTCCATGTGCAATTTGAGCTTCCCGGTCATATCGTTAAAGGCAAGCGCAAGCTGACCAATTTCGTCACCCGTCTCAACCATTATTTTTGTCCCGAGATCACCGGCCGCCACCTGATTGACGCCTTCCAGGAGAACGGTAACCGGGCCGGATATTTTTCTGGCCAGATATACGCCAAGCACCAGTGCGGCTAAAAGCGAGAAAATAAACACCACAACAAGGA
Organism: Elusimicrobiales bacterium; assembly: GCA_038204165.1. Lineage (GTDB taxonomy): Bacteria > Elusimicrobiota > Elusimicrobia > Elusimicrobiales > UBA9959 > UBA9959. The sequence continues at coordinate 75,732 of JBBRDG010000002.1, read as the reverse complement.
AAAAGAGGTTCTGTTCAGCTACGGCATAGGATTCTTCCGTGGGTTGCCGAACCACCACGCCCCAGCCCGTCTCTTCTATCCTCGCAAACGCGGCAAGGATGCGGACATCGTCCTTATTGGTAAACTCCACAATGCCGTCCTTTTGATTAAGCAGACCGCTGACGGCCGGGTTGTCGCTGAAATTCTCCAGGAGCCGCTCTTTTTGGGGATGGACTATCGCGTTGCCGGAAGAATCGACGATGTAGGCATATCCAGTCTTGCCTATGCGTATCTTCTCTATCCCGCCCATCGTATGGTTCTTGAGGATAATGAACCCGACGAGGATGCTGGAAACGCTGTTGTCCTTTAAGATAGGAGAGACTATCCCAACCATGATCTCCCCTGACCTGGAACGGAAGATGGATGAAAACTGCGTAGTTGGGTTGCTCTTAAGCGGCAGCACGAAGAGCTTTTTAATGTCGGCGGAAGGAGGCAGGAGCTCCTCCGTATCGGGGTCCGTTCTGTCTATCCCCAACACCTTTCCATCAGGGGCCATAACCGCTATGCCGTCGATCAACTCCGTGACCTGCGTTACCAGATCAAGGGCTTCGCTCTGCCTGAAGTGTTCGATACTGAAGATATCACGGTGTAGGGATAACGTGCCAATAGTAGCCTTAGCCTTTCCCAGAACTTCGTCTATCTGGGCGGAGATGTTTTTCGCTATAACAAGCTCGTCCTGCTGCTTCTGGCTCTTAAGCGCCTGATAGCTGTGCTGTATGGTAAAGTAAGCCAGGGATATAACCGTCAGCGCGGACAGCGCGATGAACGCCGCCGTAAGCTTGAACCGCAATCCGGTTTTAAATTTTGAAAGCATGATTACAATTACTTATTCTATTAATTTTACCGCAGAAAGCCTTTAACTATAAAATCCTCCCTCAAGACTCCAAAAAACTGCTCCGCTCTTTCTGCGCGAAATAGACCGGCTCCGGGTCTTTCTGCCTGGTTCCGGAAGATCCGTGGTGACAATAAAAAAGCACGCCCCTCGTCGTGCTGATGCCCGCTGAAAGCTCACAAATCCGCCCTTAAAGTACATTCTAAAGAAAAGACACCGTAGCTGCTCTTCCGGTCTTCCGGTTTTCTTTACTTCTGGATTTCTAAGGAGTCTATTACCTCGCCGTCTTTGTTGTAGACGGACATATTGAAGACCTTGTCTTTGACTTCTATGTAGGCGAAGTGGTAAGTAGGCAGAAATTTTTCAGACCAGTCCTCGTTGCGGCGCTGGATGTACAGCGTACTGCCGCCGCCCGCGAGCGTAATATAGACTATCCCTTCGGCCTCGTCGGAAAGCCCGTTTTTTACGGGCATGGTCCTTTCGTAATTGTGGTCGTGCCCCTGAAAAACCACGTCCACCTTGTATTTAAGCAGCAGCGGCTCCAGCGCTTTAACCTCCGCTTCGTACGCCCCGTGCGCGCCGGTCGAATACATCGGTTCGTGCACAACCACGAAGATCCATTCCTTATCGGTCTTGGCCAGGTAGCGCTCCAGCCATTTATATTGTTTAGAACCGGGCTCCAGCGCAGGCGCGAACTTGGCCCCGTCGAAAGCGTTCGTGTCCAGCACGAAGAAACGCGCTTTGCCATCGTCGAAATAATAATAATGGGGCGGCAGGCCGGTAAGCGGCACGCTGTGAAAAGGGGCGTAGTTGGCCTTAATGAAGCCGCGGCCGCCCGGACCGCGCAGGTCCTTGCCATAGTCGTGGTTGCCCAACGCCAGGAAGAACGGCGCGCGGGCCTGTAGCCCGGCGTAAGGCCTGAAGTACTGCGCGTCGGCGTCGGAGTCCAGCCCGGATTCCACCATGTCCCCGGTATGCAGCACGAAGTCCGGGCGGAACTTATCCATTTGGGCCGCTATGTCGAGCTGATCCTGCGAGCCGGAGCCGGAATCGCCGAAAGCCAGGAACGAGAATTCCGGCTTCTCCTCCCCTCTAAAAGTGGTGAAAGGGCCTTCGAAAGCCTTGTAGACGCCGGTACTCTGGTCGGCAGGCAGGTAGAGGCGGTAGCAGTAGGTGGTGTCCGGCATAAGGCCGAAAAGCGTGATCCGCTGCTCCTTAAGCTGCGCCGCGCTGGTAAGGAACCGCTCGCAATCGGGCGCTGCGCCGTATGAAAGCCAGACCGGCGTGGAAACATCAAGCCTGAAACGTATCGTCACCATCTCCTGGGCCATGTTCTCCAGATACGGCCCGCGCTCCAGGCGGGCCGCGGAAGCGGACCCGGCCAGGCACAGCAGCGCGGCGGCAAGGAGTGTCTTCATTTGCCCCTAGGGCCGCAAAACAGCGGCACCACTTTGAATTGGACGGCGTCGATCAGGCCGCGGTCCGTGATGCGGATCTCGGGGATGGGCGGCAGCGTAAGGAAGGACATGGCCATAAACGGGTCCGAGAGCTTGGACCCGAGCATCCTGGCGATCTCGTTCAGGCGCTTCTGCTTCTCGCGCACAAATTCCGCGCTGCGGTCGGACATCAGGCCGGCCACGGGCAGCGGCAGGGCTTCCAGCACCTGGCCGTTCAAAGCCGCCACAATGCCGCCCTGCATTTTTACCACCTGCACGGCGGCGGTATACATATCTCCGTCGTGGGTGCCGACCACCACAATGTTGTGGGAATCGTGCGAGACGGAGGAGGCGATGGCGCCCTTCTTAAGGCCGAAACCTTTTACCAGCGCCAGCGCCACGCGGCCGCTGGCCATATGGCGCTCTATCACGGCGATCTTCAGGATGTCGCGGTCGGTATCGGAAGAGACGTAGCCGCCGTCCTCTTTCACCTTCTCCACGGTCATCTTGGTGACGATCTGGTCGGGGATCACGTTCATCACGCGCGCGTACTTGCCCTGGGCCTTAAGCGCGAAGTCCTCGTGCTCGATCCACTTTACGTTGACGGTGCCGCGGGTCTTGCCCAGGTACTCCTTTATAACGCCCGGCTCTATCTCGCCGTCCTTGGAGACCAGCTTGCCGTTCTTGAACACCTTGGAAATCTTCATCTTCTTAAGGTCGTCGAACACCACCAGGTCCGCGGCATAACCGGGGGCGATGGCGCCCAGGTTCTTGATACCGAAGTACTCGGCGGTATTGATAGTGGCCATCTGGATAGCGCGGATAGGATCTACGCCCAGGCGCACCGCGGTGCGCACCAGGTAATCTATGTGTCCCTCGCGGGCGATGTCCTCGAGGTGCCGGTCGTCGGTAACGAAGAAGAACTTGCGGGAATTCTCGGAGTTTACCAGCGGCAGCAGGCCCTTAAGGTTCTTGGCGGCCGTGCCCTCGCGGATCATGATGTACATACCAACGCGCAGCTTCTCCCTGGCCTCGGCCACGTCGGTGCACTCGTGGTCGGAGCGGATGCCGGCGGCCACATAGGCGTACAGTTGCTTACCCTTCATCATCGGGGCATGGCCGTCTATCACCTTGTTCTTGGCGATCAGAATCTTCTTAAGCACTTCCTCGTTGCGGTTGATCACGCCGGGATAATCCATCATCTCGCCGATGCCTAGCACGCGCTCGTCGTTAAGGAGCAGGCCCAGGTCGTGGGCGGAAAGCTCGGCGCCGGCGGTCTCCAGGCTGGTGGCGGGCACGCAGGAAGGGAGCATAACAAAAACGCTCAAGGGGCTGTCCTCACTGGAGGCCATCATGTACCTTATGCCGTCCAGTCCCAGGACGTTGGCGATCTCGTGCGGATCTATCACGGCGGAGGTGGTGCCGTGCGGCAGCACTACGCTGGCAAACTCGGGGACCTTAACCATTGAGCTTTCAATATGGACGTGGCCATCGATAAAACCGGGAGAGACGTAGGCGCCTTTAAGGTCGATGGTCTTTTTAGCTTTATAGTCGCCGAAGCCCACCACGCGGCCGCCGTGGATGGCCACGTGCGTGCGGTGAATATCGCCGGAGAAAGTGTTTATTACGCGGGCGTTCTTCAGCAGCAGGTCCACGGGCTTGGCGCCGCCGGAGATCTCTATGGTCTTTTTAAGTTTTTCCAGGTTCGCGTCTATTTCCATATGCTTGCCTCCGCCTTATAGTTAATACTTAATTCTACATTTTCGCGGGGTTCTTCGCAAAATAGTAAGATATTGTTTCTATGGACCTGCTTCACGCCGCGCTGCCTTATGCCCCCCTCGCCCTGCTCGTCTTCCTGGCCGGCTTCGTGGACGCCATAGCAGGCGGCGGCGGGCTTATAACCCTGCCGGCCTACCTGGCTTACGGCGTAAGCCCTTTCTACCTTCTCGGCACAAACAAGCTTTCCTCCGCCATGGGCACTACGGTAGCCGCCGCGCGCTTCCTGAAGGAAACCCGCACCAGGGCTGACCTGCTTTTCATCCTGCTCTTCCTGGCCGCGGCCGGGGCTTTTCTGGGCGCCAAGGCCATCTCGCTGATACCGCCGGAAGCCATCCGCTACCTGTTAATAGTCCTGCTCCCCCCGGTAGCCATCTTCCTGGCCGCCAAAAAGAGCTTCGGCCTGGCGGATACCAGCGCCCGTTTCCATCCCAACGACCTGTTGGCGCGTTCGGGTGGCATCTCTTTTTTTGTAAGTTTTTACGACGGGCTGCTCGGGCCGGGCACCGGCACTTTTTTGGCGGTGGCCTTCGCGCGGCTCTGCGGCTACGACCTGCTCCGCGCCACCGCGCTGGCCAAGCTGCTTAACCTGGTCTCCAATCTGGCGGCGCTGGGCGCTTTTCTTTATCTGGGCAGGGTGCACCTGGGTTTGGGGCTGGCCATGGGCCTGGCCGGCATGGCCGGCAATTACGCCGGCTCCCACCTGGCGCTAAAGAAGGGCACCTGGATCATCCGCCCTATGCTGTTCACCGTTTCTGCCGCGCTGCTGCTTAAAATAGTGTGGACCATGCTCCGCTAAAAAGAAGTTTCCTACTTTATCATCGCCAGCAGGCCGAACCGGCCGGTCTTCCCGCCGTCCCGCCGCCAGGAATAGAACATCTCTTTTTCCGCATAGGTGCAGAGGTGCATGAACTCGTGGCTTTTAACCCCCAGCGTCTCCAGCTGGGAGCGCAGCAGCTCGCGCAGGTTGAAGAAATGCAGGCCGTCCTTCATGGTCAGAAACCTCTTGTCCCCGCCGGCGGGATAAAAAGCCTTCAGCTTTTCCAGAAAATCCTCCCGCACGGGGTAGTTGGCGGCCGAGATCATGGGCGAGATCCCCGCCAGCACGTCGCCGGGCTCCGTGCCATAACGCATCCGCATCACGTTCAGCGTGGCGGCGTAGACGCCCAGAAAAGCCCCCCGCCAGCCGCTGTGAACTACGGCGATGACTTTGCGCTTGGGGTCGTAAAAACAGGTAAGGGCGCAGTCGGCCGAAAGGGCCAGCAGCGGCACCCCCGGGACCGAGGTGACCAGCGCGTCGGTATTTTCCGTAGCGGCCCCGCCGCCGCTTTCAAGCACCATGACGTTGGCCGTATGGCGCTGCTGCATCCGGGCTAGCCTGGCGGACTCTGCGCCCATCACGCCGCAGAACAGTTCCAGGTTCTCCTCCACCAGCTCCAGCTTGTCGCCGCTGCCGGCGCCCAGGTTAAGGCCGAAATAATGCCCGGAACTTAACCCGCCGGCGCGGGTGGCCACCGCGCAGGAAATCTCACCCAGGCCCTTGAACAGGTCGAACTTGAGAAGTTTTAGGCCGTTTTTTTCTTCAGTATGCATTGCCCCCCCTGGTAAGCCGGGCCGGCTTTCACTACCGGCCCCAAGATTGTTATCATAACTCCATGTCACACCGCGTTACCTGCAGGTTCATCGGCAAGGCGGATGCCGGAACGTTAAACGGAATTATAACAATTTACCGCGCGCAAGGCTGGTGGAAGCGCTCCGACGGCCCAACTCTGCTCAAAAAGATAATTAAGGGCAGCCACTGCTTCGTTGTGGCCGAGCTGGACGGGCGCGTCATAGGCATAGGCCGGGCCATCAGCGACGGGGTCAGCGACGCTTACATTCAGGACGTGGCCGTGCTGAAGAGCGAACGCCGTTCAGGCGCCGGCAGCGCCATCGTCAAAGCCCTTAAAGCCCGCCTCAAGCGCGACGGGGTAAGCTGGCTGGCCCTGATCGCCCAGGACAGTTCAGAACCATTCTACCTCCGGCTGGGCTTCAAAACTCTCGGCAAAGCGGCGCCGATGCTCTCCAAAGGCAGCAATGTTTAAACTACTGACGCCCGAAGATTACCCGGCCCTGAAGAAATACTTTAACGGGCATAAATACCCGTTATGTGAATATTCCCTTTCAGCCGTTATAGCCTGGAACCGCTGCCTTTACGAGGTTTCCTGGAAGCTGGAAGGCGACTTGCTGCTGCTGGCCGAAACCGACCTGGAACCGCCGGCCGCGCGCCGCCTGCTGATGCCGGTCCCCTGCCCGTTCCGCGAAGTGCAGCCGGCCGAGCTGGCCGAAATTGCCGCGCGCAACCGCCACAACCGCTTCTTCTACGTGCCGCAAGCCTATTTCGAAAAGCACAAAACGGCGCTTGAAGCCCTTTTTACGGCGGAAGAACAGCCGGGCTTCATGGATTACCTTTACAACACTTCCGATCTGGCCGGACTGGCCGGGCATAAATACTCCAAGAAGCGCAACCTGATCGCGCAGTTCAACAAGCAGACCGCGGCGGTCAGACAGGTCAGGGTGGAGGAGATTACCCCCTCTAATACCGACGCCTGCCTCAAGTTGCTGGACCGCTGGGCGCACGACCCCGAGACCGGCGCCCGGCTGGACATGCTCAACTGCGAGCGCAAGGCCATAGTAAATTCCCTGAAGCACCTGCAGCTGCTGGAAATGAAAGGCATCCTTGTGCTCATCGACGGAGAGATATGCGGTTTCGCCCTGGGCTCGCGCCTTTCGCAGGATACCTTTGTACTGAACTTCGAAAAGGCGCTGGACGACATCAAGGGCCTTTACCAGTTCCTGGACAAGGAATTCGCCGTTAGCCTCCCGCCCGCTTACACCAGCGTCAACAAGGAAAGCGACCTGGGCAAGCCAGGCCTGACCAAAACCAAGGAATCCTACTACCCGGCGGCAAAGGTAAAGTCCTACACGCTCACGCTAAAATAGCGCGCTTATGCGGATAAAATAAAAAACCTGGGAAGCTTCCCGGGTTTTTTCTTCGCCCTGCGCGTTTACTGGTAAGGATTCGCCGTCTTGCTGAGCAGGTAAACCGCGGCCTTAATGTTATTATTAACGGTCTTGGTGATAAGGCCCGCTCCGGGGTAAAAGCCGTTGCCTTCAAGCTCGAAGGTGAAGGCCAGGATACCGCCGGCGGCGTAGGCCCAGTCGCAGCTGTCCCCGGTAGCGATATACATATCGCTGGACTTGCGGGCGGTATAGCCGGTCAGTTTGCCCATCTCGCCAGACAGCTTTACGAAAGCGTCCTTATCCTTGGCGTTCGGCACGTCGGCGTCATTGCCGCCCCAGGGGTAGAGGATCTCGCTGGCGTAGCTGTGGTAGCTGATATGCGTCTTTATATTCTTGCGGGCCAGCATAAAATCCCTCAGGCGCTGGCTCTCGGGTTCGGAGAAGGCCTTGGGGCCGCAGTAGGTGTCCGCGCCGGGGTAGGTAGAGGCGCCGGCCTCGCACCACCAGGAATCGAAATTGCGGTTCAGGTCCACGCCGATGGATTTATCGGGGTTCACGCGGGCATTCTTGCGGAAGTACTGGTACTTGCCGCTCTTGATGTCGTATTCCACGCCGTCGGGGTTGCCCATCGGGATTATATAAATATCCAGGGCGGAGATGTACTGTTTAATGTCGGCGTCATTCCGGTGGTCGAACAGCCAGGACGCGAACAGCAGCGGCACTTCATTGGCCAGGTGCTCGCGCGCGTGCACGTTGCCCAGAAAAAAAGCTCCCGGCTTGGCGCTGGCGGCCTTGCCCTTGGCGTTCGCATTTATGCGCAGGCACCAGATGTCGCGGCCTTCGGTGGTCTTTCCGATCGAGAACACGGAGGCGATATCGGAATTCCTGGCGGCCAGCTGGTTGAGCAGGTCGGTGGTTTCTTTATAGTTGTGGTAAGCGGCGTCAGCGGCCGGGAAGTCCTTAGTGTAACGGGGCGCGTACTTCTCCGCCACGGTCATCTTGCTGACCAGCGTGAAAGCTTTCGAAGACAGGGCGTCCATGGTGCGCTGGCCGGAGAAACCTGAAACCAGGTCGCCCTTTATTTCCACGATGTCCAGGCCGGCCTCAAGCAGGCGGGTGCGCTCGTACTTGTCGGCGGCTTTTACGGTTACCCAGAAGCGGCCCTCGGCAGGGAGGACTTCGAGCTTCTCTATATTGAAAGCGGGTTCGGGGGCGGCGGACGCCTCAACGGTTATCTGCTTGAGCAGCTGGTCAAAAGAAGAGGAATCAGCCGGCAGGTCGTTTGCCGCGCGGACTGACAAGGTGAGCGTCCCGAGTAAAGCAAAAGAGAGTAAAATTTTATTCATCGCTGAAAAACCTCCGCTGGGGTTGATAACAATCAAGTCTATATTAAGTATAGGCCCTAAAGGCAAATACCGGCAAGGCCAAAGGGCCTATACTAATATAGGTCCTTTGGTCCTATAAAAGGCCACTTATCCCGAGAACTGAGTACCAAACCCCGGCTATAAACAGCGTAAGCCGGCCTATCTCATTAACCCGCGGTCCTATCCAGGGAGTGCCCAGCATTATAGGTGAGATAAAAAGGGAGGTAGCGCCGAAAAAGCCGCAGAAATAGGTTAAACCCTTAAAAACGTCCGCTAATTCCATCAGGCGCAGAAAGCCGGCAGCAAAAGGCGGGCAGATATTTATGCCGGTAATGAAGCCCATCGCCAGGGGCAGCCTTCTTAAGAAAGGATTGATATCGGTCTTGAGCAGGCAGGCGGCGGGACCGGAAGTAATACGGAAGACGGCCAGCAGCACCATCACCAGCCCGCAAGACAGCATACCAGCCGGAAGAAGCCTTGGGGGAAGTGCTCCCTGGCCGGCCTTGCCCGCCAGCGAGGCTAGCAGGGCAAAGAGCATATAGGCCGCGAAACGCCCCCCCATGAACTCCAGAAAGATCCAAAAATTGAACTTCCAGGCAGTTTTTCCCTCAGCCAGCAGGTATGGGGCCAGCAGCGGCAGACAGGCCGTCAGGCAGTAAAAACCCGTGGAAAGCCCCAGCAGGAAGCCTTCGGAAAATAAAGCCGGCATTCTCGGCTCGCTAAACGTTAACCGACCGGTTGCAGCGCTTGCACCAGCCGGAGGCTTTCCCGAAGTTATTTTTGCGGTTGAGCGTAACGGTATCCTTGCACCCGGGGCATTTCACGTCCATGCCGTTCAGGTCCAGCTTGCAATAATCCTTTTCAAAGATCTCCTTGCTGGTGTAGCGCGGCTCAAGCCATTTTCCGTCTTTCATTTTTCCTCCTGACTTCTAAAATCCCGCAAATTTAACAAGATCGCGCAGCGCCGCCGGGGCCCAGAGGGAAGAGAAAACAGCCCCCAAAACAAGGCCTGTATACACGTAGAAATATCCCGCGGTGAACAGCCGCCCCGCCCAACCGGCGGCCTCGGGCAACTGCCGGCCCAGCACGGTATAGCGCAGGCCGCCCGAAGGACAGGCGCCCAGGCATTGCCCGCAAAGGTTGCAATAGGCCAGGACTTCCGGCTTCCCCTCCGGAGACGCCTTAATGGCCAGCATAGGGCAGGCCTTGGCGCATTTAAGACAACCCGAGCATTTCTCCGCGTCCAGCGAAACGCGGAACGGGTTCAGTCTTCCCCAGAAAGCCTGCCAGGCGCCGAACGGGCAGAGGTAGGAACAGAAAATCCTTTTTTTAGTAAGCAGCGGACCTAGAATCAGCGCCGCAAGGGCCGCGAACATCAGGACGTATTGAAGCCTGCGGGGGCCGGCTTCAGCGTCCAGAAAAACCCCGGTCAGTTTGAAAGGGCAGAGCCACAGGCAGTAAACAGGCAGCAGGTAGGCGAAGGAGGCCAGCAGCAGGAACACCAAAAGCGCGGCGGGCAGGTCCCGGAGCTTCAGGGCCCAGCGCCCAGGCTTGAGCAGCGGGCGCCGCGGCAGGGCGCTAAGCCCGTCGTCGATGCCGCCGTAAAAACAAGCCCAGGAACACCAGCCCCGGCCCAGCGCCAGCGTTACAAAGAGCCAGGCCGCGCCCAGCGTGAGCGGGCCCCACAGTTTCCACTCCCCGCCCGTAACGGCCAGATACTGCTGGTAAAGGTAGGTCAGGAAATACGGGGCCATGGCGATGTGGCAGAAAGGCGTTTCTTTGAAGCAGGAGGAAGGTGCTACCGGGCCCAGCAGGCTAAGCTTGAAATGCAGCAGGAAGGCCAGCGCGGAAACCGAAAAAAAGATGCGGCGGTAAAAAGATACGCGGCCGGTATACACGATAGCGAAAGCGATGGCCGCCGAGAACAGCGCCCAGGGCAGCGCGTAAAGGACGTTTATCTCCCGACCCGCCAGCAGGCGGCCAAAGAAAAGAACGGGCACTAACACCAGCGCCGAAAACAGCGCCGCCGCTGCCGCCACCTCCTTTGCAGTACCGGTGATTTTCATTTGTCTGTTACGTTAACCAGGGTTTTTATCTGACCGCCGTAATTGATGCGTACCTTGCAGCGCCCGCGGGCGCCTTCGGGCAGAAAACAATTGTAGGGACAGAGGCGGCACTGTACCCCGTTGCAGACCGGGGTGGAGAAGCGGCCGGCCCGCACATGGGAGTTCTGCAGCGGGAAGAGCAGTGAAAAGGTGGAAGGCGGAGGAAGGCGCGAGATCAGCGCCGAGGCGCCCAGCGCGGCGCAGGCGGTTAATACCGCCAGCGCCGCAGCCGTGCCGCCGCGTAAGGACTTCATTTTTTACCGTTCACCGGAGGGTTTTTGCGGTAGAAGTCGGTGATGTGTTTCAGGATCTCGGACCCGGTTTCCGCGTAGCGGAAAAGTTTCAGGTCTTCCTTCGCGATATAGCCCCACTTGGCCATGTTCGCGAAGTTGATCACGTCGTCCCAGTACTTCCTGCCGACCAGGATTATGGGCAAGTGGCGCTTCTTGCCGGTCTGTACCAGCGTAAGCACTTCAAATAGTTCGTCCATGGTGCCGAAGCCGCCGGGGAACGCCACCAGCGCGCGCGCCCGCATTACGAAATGCATCTTGCGGACGGCGAAGTAATGGAAGCGGAAGCAGAACTCGGGGGAGACGTAGGGGTTGGGCCCCTGCTCCATGTCGAGCGTGATGTTCAGGCCGATGGTCTTGGCGCCGGCTTCGTAGGCGCCGCGGTTGGCGGCTTCCATAATGCCGGGGCCGCCGCCGGTGACCACCACCAGCTTGCGGTCGGGCAGCACGTCGGCCAGGGAGACCAGCCTGCCGAAATCGCGGGCGACCTCGTAAAACTTGGCGGACGCTTCCAGGCGTTTGGCCGAGGCCAGCCTGCTGAGCAGCATCGGGTTCTTGGGGTTCTTTTTGAGAAGCTTGGCTATTTCCGCAGACCTGTCCTCGGACTGCTCTTTGTCCCAGATGCGGGCGCTGCCGAAAACCACCACGGTGGCCTTAACGCCGTGAGCCGCCAGCGTCATCTCGGGTTTCTGAAGCTCCAGCTGCAGGCGCACGGGGCGCATTTCGTCACTGGTAAGGAAGTCGGGGTCGGAATAGGCTTTCCGATAAGCCTTTGACCTGTGTAATTTTAAAACCATTTTCCTCATCTCAGGTGTCTGTTTCACGTTGCGCTCCTTGGTTCCTTAGCTGTTAGTCTTAATCAAATCTATTTTTGCTAGCCACGCTTCAGCAGAGGCGGCCATTTTTTGCGCGGTAAGGCCCAGGTCTTCGTAAAGTTCTTCCGGCTTGCCCTGTTCCACGTATTCGTCGGGGATGCCAAGCCGCAGCAGCCTGGTCTCCAGCCCCGCCGCGTTGAGGTGCTCCAGCACCGCGGAACCGAAGCCCCCGGCCAGCGCATTGTCCTCCACCGTAATCAGCGGACCGCAGGCGGCCAGCCTGCCTACTAGTTCGGTGTCCAGCGGCTTAACAAACCGCATGTCGGCCACGCCGGCGTCTATACCGGAGGCCCGGAGGAGTTCCGCCGCTTTAACTGCCGGGTGCGCCCGGTTGCCTATGGTCAAAAAATTCACGTCCTTTCCAGGCAGGAGCACGCGGCCTTTGCCCAAAGGGAGTTCTTCCGGCTCCGCATCCATCGGCACGCCGTAGCCGCGGCCGCGGGGATAGCGCAGCAGCACCGGCTTGCCGCAGGCGAACGCCGTAGCCAGCATGTGCTGCAGTTCGTTCTCATCCGCGGCGGCCATAACGACCACGTCCGGCAGCATCCTGAAAAGGGAAATATCGAAAACCCCGTGGTGCGTGGGACCGTCCTCTCCGACGATACCTGCCCGGTCCATAGCTATCACCACCGGCAGTTTCTGCAGCGAGACATCGTGCTGCACCTGGTCGAAAGCGCGCTGCATGAAGGAGGAATAGATGGCCGCCACGGGCTTCATCCCGTCCGCCGCGAGCCCGGCCGCGAAGGTAATGGCGTGTTCCTCGGCTATCCCCACGTCGTAATATCTCTTCGGAAAAGTGTCGCGGAAAAGGTCCAGGCCGGTGCCTTCCGGCATGGCCGCGGTTATCGCGCAGATCCGCGGGTCAGCCTTGGCCAGCTTAACCAGCGTTTTGCCGAAGACAGAAGTGAAGGAAGGCGCAGCCGGGGCGGACGATACAGACTTTGCCGAAAGGCCGGTCTCAACGTCGAATCTGGGCGCGCCGTGGAACTTGGTCGGGGCCGTCTCGGCGTGCGAGTAGCCGCGGCCCTTCTTGGTGACCACGTGAAGCATCACCGGACCTTTGAGATTTTTAACGTAGCCGAGCACTTCCACAAGTTCGGCGATATTGTGACCATCTACAGGCCCGTAATAAGTGAAGCCCATCTCCTCAAAGATCATGCCGGGGAAGAATAGCACGCGCGCGCGCTTGGCCACGCGCAGAATCTTTTTCCCCCAAAACTGAAAGCGGTTCAGGAACAACTCGGCCTTGCGCTCGGCGTTCTGTATCGTGCCCAGCGTAAGCAGCTTGGTCAGAATGCGCCCCAGGCGCCCCACGCGCTGCGAGATGAACATCTGGTTATCGTTCAGCACCACCAACAGGTCCGTACCCAGCTGGCCCACGTTCTGCAAGGCCTCCCAGGCCATGCCGCCGGTCATAGCTCCGTCGGCCACCACCGCTACTACGCGGTAAGAGGCGCCGGTCTGGTCGCGGGCCGCGGCCATACCCGCCGCGGCGGAGAGCGCCGTGGAAGCGTGTCCGGCGCCGAAGGCGTCGTACTCGGATTCGTAACGCTTCAGAAAGCCTGAAAGTCCGCCTCGCGTGCGGATAGTGTGAAAACTGGCTGCGCGGCCGGTCAGGATCTTATGGGCGTAGGTCTGGTGGCCGGTGTCGAAAACTATCCGGTCCTGCGGCGTATTGAAGACGTAATGCAGCGAAAGGATCAGGTCCGCGGCGCCCAGGCTGGAAGCCAGGTGGCCGCCCGTGCGGCTGACGCCTTCGATGATGAGTTTGCGCACTTCCTCGGCCAACGCCGGCAGGGCAGCGACGTCGAGTTTCTTTATGTCTTCCGAACCTTTTATATTTGTGAGGAGAGGCATATCAGTTTTCCCTCCCGTAAACAAATCCGGCCAGCGCGGCTAGCGCGGCCTTGGGCGCGGCCTTGCCGCTCACCTTCGCCAGTTCCGGCAGGGCTCTGCGCATCAGCGCCGCGGCGCGGCGGCGGGCTTCTTCCACCCCCAACAGCGAGACGCAGGTCAGCTTGCGGTTGCGCGCGTCGCTGCCGCTTTTGCCTAGCTTTTTCTTATCCCCCACTACATCCAGAATATCGTCCGCCGCCTGAAAGCAAAGGCCTATGTCGCGTCCGAACGCGGACAACGCTTTAAAATCCTTGTCCGGGGCGCCGGCCAGCGCCGCGCCCATCTCCACCGCGGCGGTTATCAAGTCCGCGGTCTTATGCAGGTGGATATAGGAAAGCAGCTTCAGCCCGGCCTTCCTGCGGACGGGAGAGATCTTCCCCACCGGAAGAAAACCCTCGGCGCCGAGGTCCGCCGTCTGCCCGGACACCATCCCCCGCGCGCCGGCCCTGGACGCCAGCAAGCCGGCAGCCTTAAGCAGGTGAGCCGGCTTTACGCGGCGGGGATACCTGGAGGAAAGCAGCACGGTGAAAGCGTCGGTCAGCAGCGCGTCGCCCGCCAGGATGGCCAGCGCTTCGCCGTAAACCTTGTGCGTGGTGGGGCGGCCGCGGCGCAGACCGTCGTCATCCATGGCCGGCAGGTCGTCGTGGACCAGAGAATAGGTATGCAGCATCTCTATGGCGCAGGCCGCGGGCAGGATGTCCGCGACTTTGCCGCCGAAAATTTCGTAGGAGGCTCCCAGCAGCAGCGGGCGCAGGCGCTTGCCGCCGGCCGCCAGCGGATAGGCCATGGCTTCCGCCAAGGCGGGCTGGGCGCCTTTGAGGGTGGTTATAAAACCGGGGAGGGCTGCATTAATAGCGGCGGCACGCTGCCTGATATATATTTCGACGTCCATTATTATTTAATTATACTAAAAAGTCCGTACCTACCAGATGAACTGGACCCCCAACCGGTGGGTGGCCCCGAGCGAACCGTAATCCAGGTACGAATAATCCACGCGCGCGCCGCGCAGGAAGCTGTTTTTGTCGGACAGGCTGTCAAAGTTCATGCCGAAGCCGCCGCTGATGCGCGAGCCGGAATCCTTACGGGTCTGGTAACCCAGGCGCAGCTGAAACAGCCGCATCACGTCGGTCTCCAGGCCGGTGGCGCTTATATAACCGCTGTCTGAATACTTAACCATGTCGGAAGAGAGCGTGAACACCATAACGTCGTTTATCGTGCGAAAATCCTTGGCGAGACCGAAGCGCATCGCAGAGGGCAGCTTGTAGGTTTCTCCCACAAACTTCTCACTGCCTCCCATATTCATCGCGGACGCTCCTACGTGAAAATGGCGCGGGAGCACCAGCAGCACCCCGGCATCATAGGCATAGCAGGAGGCCGAATCGTCTCCGAGCTTCTCGCTTATCTTCTTTACGGTGGCGCCGGCCGAAAACCTGTAGGCCCTCGGGCGGTAGTCGCGCACCAGTTCCACCTTGGTCCAGCCGGGCGTGATCAGCATAGGATCCAGCTTGCCTATATCCTGGTTGAAGTGCGGCCAGGACTGGGCTATAGAAAGGGACATCATGCGGTGCCCGCTCGAGGTATTGCCTATGCGCATGTCGTTGGAATCGTAGGCGTCTATGCTGCCGCTGTTCAATGTGGTGAAAGCGGCGCCGAGCGTGCCCCAGGGAGAACGCCAGGTGGCGGCCAGATACTCCTGCGTTATACCGTCTATGTACTGGTTATGGGAACCGGAAAGAGAAGAATAGCTGAGCAGCCCGAGGCCAGCCGGGTTGTAGAGCATAGAATCCGGTCCGACCATGGCTGTATAGGCGCCGGCCAGGCCGGAAGGCAGCGCGGCTACGGGAATCTTGATGAAATTGGCCGTGGTGGTGCCGGAACCGCCGGCTATAGCCGACAGAACCGTGCTGGCGGTCAAAAAGGCAGCCGCAGCAATAGCACGCAAAAGCATGGTTCTGGCCGATTTCTTCATAGCAAAGAGCGCGGGCCCGGCCGCGATAATATAGTATACATTAACGCCCGGCCTTTTTAATGTCCAAAATGTTACATTCCCCTGAAAAATAAGAAGGGCGGGAGTTTCCTCCCGCCCTTCCGTAAAGGCCTTTCAGCCCTTTCTTACTTTATCCACTTGGTGAAGTCGTCCCAGTTGGTGTCCGCGGACCAGAGCAGGGAGTCATAGGCGGCGGTATAGGAAGCAGGCACGTAAACGGCCAGGCCGTAGGCGTTGGCATACTTGGAGCCGGTGGCGCGGTTGAGCACGACCAGATCGTCCTTAATGAAAGCCATCAGGGCTTTGCCTTTAGCGGCCACGTCGGCGTTGGCGCTGGCTTCGCTTACCAGTTTAATAAAATGGTAGGCGTCCTTGTTAGAGGAGTAGTAGAAAGCCTGCGCCTTGGTGCGGGCGTTCTTTACGCTGACCAGGTCCCCGGCGGCCATCACGGCGTCCGCCCAGTCGTTGGACAGCGCGGCGTACTTTTCCAGGGAGGCGGTGCGGAGCGCGGACTGTGTAGCGCCCTGGTTTATGGCCTGGTAATGGTCGGTGTAGGAATTGACCATGGCTTTAGAGAGTTCCTCGCCGGTCATGGCGGGGTTGGCGGCCAGCGGGGCCAGCCAGGTGTTATAGGTGTAGCCGTCGCCGGGTTCGGTCTCTTCGGAGGCCACGATATAGTCGGCCTGCTTGCGGATCTCGTAGCCGACCTCTACCATCTGCATCAGGCAGGCGTCCATCCCGAAGATGTCGATCTTGCCGATGGCTTCCATAGCCTGACGCAGTTGGGGAGTGGTGATATGGTTGTTGGTCTCGTCGTCGTAGGAGATGCCCTTGCTGGCGGCGAAGGAAACGTCCTTGTTCCAGCCAGCCCCGTGGTTCCAGACTATCAGCACGTAATGCTTGGCGGGGTATTTATTCATGGCCCACTGTGTAAATTCTGCCAGGTACTGCCAGCTGCCCATGTCGGACTTGGTAATTTCCATCACTACCGGCGAGGTGATCTTGGTAGTGTCGGCGTCCTTCTGAACCAGGTAGCGGCGGGAGCCGGTCCAGTCCCCGTCGGCGGAAGAGTAGCCTTTAATGCGGCCGAGCTCGGCCACGATGTTAACGTTATCGTCGGAGCCGACCATTTCCATCTCGTTCAGGTCGCTGAGACCGAACTGTTCAAGATTATTCTTGGCGTTAACAAAGACCATCACGGTCCAGTTTTTGGCCGCTTTCGGGTTACCGGGAAGCGGGATTACGCCGGCAGTGTTGCCGGGGTTCTTAAGCTGCGCTATCAGATCGGTGACGCTGCCTTTCTGGTCAAAAGTAACAGCCGCGTAAGCGCCGGGAACCAGCGAGAGACAGAGAACCGCCGCGAATAACTTGTTTTTCATTAATACCCCTCCTAACCTATTTAACGTACCTGCAATGGTAGTAAAAGTTCCGGCGCCAGTCAACAGGCACGACACCGTAACGATCCCCACTGTTAAGACTGTCAGTATCCGAGATCCTCGTTCACCAGCATCACCAGCAAGTCGCTGGCGGAAGGCTTTTTCCAGAGCAGCGTGACCGCGTTGCAGATGCGCGCCGGAGAAGCGCAGTCCTCGCAGCGCCCGGTCTTTACACAGGGATTATTTTTCTTAAGACGGATGTTGTTGGCTATCGCCGCCGTGTTCCGGGCGCGCCAGAGCCCCTCGTCCTGGTTTCTGGCCAGCTTATTGAGCCCGGCCAGCAGCACTATTTTCCGGGGCCCGTAGATAACAGCCGCCCCCCGGTTGCCGTTCGCGTCCAGAAAGACAAGCTTCCCGTCCAGCGTGACCGCTTGCGGCGAGGCCAGGTAAATATCGGAGGCCTGGGCTTCCAGCCAGACGGCCCGGCGCTGCTCCGGGGTCATGCCCGGGCCGTGCGTCACTACGGTGTTCCCCGCGGCTTTGAGCGCCGCCGGCAGGCCCAGGGCTTCCACCGTCATAGAACCGCCATGGCCTATCTTTTTTCCGCTGCCAGCCAGGGCCAGCAGGGCCGCGGCCGCCGCGGCGCCATCCGGGTATACCGCCGCCTCAAAATTATTCCTGCGCAGCGCGGCGGCGGTATTTTCCAGCACTTTCAGGCTGAGTACATTTTTATTAAGGTCCATCAGCGTATCAGCCGCTTGAAGCTGGCTATCTCCATGGGATGCAGTTCCGAGTCGCCTTCCGTCCGCAGCGAAAGGCTTACGCTGCCCTGCGCCAGCGAGAGCGCGGCATACTGGGCCTCGTTAGGGTTCACCAGCAGCACGATGGTGCCTTTGTAGGCGTTAACCCCGGCGACCTTCACGTTCTGAAGAAGCGTAGCGGCCACCTTCTCCTTGGTCGTTTCCGCTGCCCCCCCCTTCTTCGGGCCCATAATGGCGTCGAACACGCAGATCACGTCCAGGGCGTCGCCTTTCTTAATCCACTGCAGCTGTTCCTTGGGGAACTGCAGCACCAGGCCGCGATAACCGGCCACCAGTGCCGGCCTGCGGTCCTCCATGTGCCTGCGGTAAGGGCCGAAAAAGGCCCCGGCCAGAACCAGTATTGCCGCTAGTACAACCATAGTTTTTACTTTCATAATTCCTCCTGACCGCCGGTTTTCAAGTTTATAACAGTTCCTTCCGCCGCAGGCAGCTCCTTCCTGCAGCTCAGCCTGTAGAACAGGTCCGAAGTGCTGCCTTTAAGGTCGCCGAGCACGCTGCCCCCCGGGGCGCCGCCGCCCGACAAATTGACGGCGTAAAGCGGGTTAAGCGAAGACTGCGCCGGGCTCAAGCGACTGCGGCCGTGCGGCATAAAAATCATCAGTACGGCGAAGCCTGCGGCGAAGGCGAGCGCCGCCGCCGCCGCTCGCTGGCCGCGGCTTTCCCTTTCGGCGGCCGCTGCCAGCACCCTTGCAGCGAACCCGGGTCCCGCCTGCAGCAGCGGGGCCCCTGCCTCTTTAATGGCGGCCCGCTGCCCGAGCGCGGCCAGCCTGAACGCGGCGCAGCCCGGACAGCCGGCCAGATGCCTTTCGGTCTCCAGCGCCTCCGCCGGAGCAAGTTCTCCGGCGGTCAGCGCGAGTATCCGCGCTTTTACTCCATCTTCACAATTCATATCTTCTCCCTAAGCAGTTCAAAGAGCCTGGCGTGCGCGTTGTGCAGCCGGGAGCGCACGGTTCCCACCGGCACGCCCAGCACCCCGGCTATATCCTCGTAAGGCAGCTCCTCCCATTCGCGCAGCAGCAGCGCCGCTTTAAGTTTGCCCGGCAGCCTGTCCACTGCCGCGCGGACAAAAGCCCCGCGCTCTTCAGCTTCCAGACCCGCCAGCAGACCGGGCGCGGCGTCCGGTATATTTTCAAATTCCTCGTCTCCGAACAGGAGCCCTGCGCTTTCCGTTTTTTTGGCGAGATAATGTCGGAAATAGCTCAAGCCCACGTTGCGGGCCACCGAAAAAAGCCAGGTGCGAAAAAGGGATTCCCCGCGGAAAGAGCCCGCGCTTTTCCAGACCGCCAGGAAAACTTCCTGCGTCATATCCAGCGCTTCTTCAGCCGGCAGCGAAAAGTTCCAGGCCATGAAGCTGAGTACCCGGTCCTGGTAGCGCCGCACGAGGGCCTCCAGGGCGGGGCCTTCCCCCCTTCCGGCGGCCTGTATCAGTTCTTCGTCGCTGCAGTTTTCCATATTCTCGCTGCGCCCTCTGCTATTTAGTAGCGAGCGGCTTAATTTAAGTTCATTTTATTTTAGCAAACAAAAAAGCGGGACCCTATGGTCCCGCTTTCTGGACGGCGCTAAGCCGTACCGGTTAGCTTTAAGGCTGAGTCTGGGAAACCAGGGTGCGCGTGTCGTTAGAGACGTTGCGGGCCTGGTCGCTGAGCTGGCGGCAGGAGCGGGAGATATCCATGGCGTCCCACTGGGCATTAAAACCCACGAGCTGCGGCTTGCCGGAGCGCACGGTCCACTCCAGGCGCTGCGCCGAATTCTCAAGGGTAGGCCAGGTGTCGCGTAGAATGTCGTTGGCGGCCCAGTCCATATCGCGCGCCGCTTTATTAAGGTCGGCGGATTTCTGCGCCTGGCCCAGCAGACCGCGCACGTCGTTGGAAGCGCGCTGAAGGTTGTCGAAGCGGCGGGACATATCGGATTTCATGCGCATCAGGTCCATCTGGAAGAAGCTGTCCGCGGAGTTGGTCTGGATCATACGGCGGGCGCGGCTTTCCAGGTTGTCGATATCGCTGCGCACCCAGGTAAGGTCGTTCCGTACCGAGTTCAGTTGGTTGGTAACCTGCTGAAACTTGTACACCAGGTCCTGCAAGGCGTCCCTGACAGGGGCGGCGGCGGGAATTTCTGCGGCCTCTATCTTGACTCCGAAGTCGGCGGCTTTTATAGTTTCAAGGTTGAAATCCGAGGAGTAAGCGGCGGTAGCCGGAAAAACCATTACCAGAGCTAATAGAACTTTTTTCATCAAAACCTCCTGGAGATATGCTGCTAAGATATTCTAGCCGAAATCCGCATCAGGCGTAAGAGGCCTTGGGCCCAGCGCCGCCTGGGCCTAAAGCCTCAGCACCGTAAGAGACAGCGGCGCGGTTTCAAAAGTGCCCGTATGCGGCGTGCCCGGTTCTTTGACCAGCCCTTTGTCATCGAAGGCCAGCAGCCAGGCGCCTTGCGGCAGATCTATCTTCAGCGGGGTCTTCAGCGGGTTAACCAGCACCAGCACGCGGCCCCAGCTGTCCTTTTCGCGGCTGCCGTATAGCACGTATGCTATAGCGGGAGGCTCCACCTTAAGGCCGAGTTCCTCGTAAAACTTAAGGTTCTCGCGGACCTCGGCCGCGGTGGCCATGCGGAAGACCGGGTGAGCTTTCCTCATGGCTATCAGGTCGCGGTAGTATTCAAAGACCCCGAAGTTCTCTTTCTTGCGGGTCCAGTCCAGGTGGTTAATCTCGTCCGGCAGGTTGTAGGAATTCTCCTCGCCCTTCTTGGTGCGCAGGAACTCCTCCCCGGCGTGCAGAAAAGGAACGCCCTGCGAGGTCAGCACCAGCGCGTTAGCCAGCTTGTCCATGGCCACCTTGTTCGCCAGCGGCTCGTCCTTCACGGAAAGGTCGATGCGGTCCCAAAGCGTGTGGTTGTCATGGCAGGAAACGTAATTCAGCGTCTCCAGCGGTCCGTCGGTAAAGTCATCCACCGAACCGCGTATCCCCTTCATCACCGCGTCACGGTTGCGGGCGGCCTCCACGTAGCCCAGGTCGGCCAGCGAGAACACGCTGCCCTTGATGGCGTCGCGGAAGTTGTCGTTGAAGACCGAGTAGCCCTTGGAACGCTGGCTGCCTTTCTTCACGCCATGCACCGGGCTGGCTCCGGCGGCCCAGGGCTCGCCGTAAACAATAAGTTCCGGGTTCTCCTGCCTCAGCACCCGCGCTACTTCAGCGGCGGTATCCGTGTCAATCAGCCCCATCAGGTCAAAGCGGAACCCGTCAACCTTGTACTCGCGCACCCAGTAGAGCAGGCTGTCCAGCAGGAACTTACGCGCCGCCGGGGCCTCCGTCATGAACTCGTTGCCGCAGCCGGAACCGTTGGAATAGTTCCCGTCCGGATTTACGCGGTAGTAATAATCCCTGGCCATGGCGTTAAAGTTGTAGGCCCTGGCCTTGGTCTCGGCCGTGTGATTATAGACCACGTCCATGATAACTTTAAGGCCCTTTTTATGGAAGGCATCCACCATCAGCTTGGTTTCGCGCACCCGCGAGAGGTCGGCCGGGTTAGAAGCGTACGCGCCTTCCGGAGAATTGAAGTTCACCGGCATGTAGCCCCAGTTATAGGCGCTGGTGCTGTCCCCGTTCTCGAAGTCCTGGAACGGCAGGATATGCACCGCGTTCACGCCCAGCTCGGAAATATGGTCCAGCCCGGTCAGAATTTCCGGGAACTTCGGGTGACGCGTACCCGTCTCAGCAGCGCCGAGGTAACCGCGCGGTTTTTTAACTCCCGAGAACGGGTCCGAGGTCAGGTCGCGCAGATGCACCTCGTAGAGCACGGCTTCGGAAAGGCCGAAAGAAGGCCCCGCCGAGACCGGAGTAGTGTCTTTTGCTATCTGTGCCAGGCCAGAGTCGCCGGTCACGCAGCGGGCGTAAGGGTCCAGTCCCTCGTAAGTCTTGCCGCCCTGCACGGTGCGCAGGCGGTAGTAGCCGCCAGTAAGCGCGCGCCCGAAATTCTTTTCCCAGACCCCGCGGTCGCGGTAGGTCATAAGGTACACCGCGGGCTTGGCGCCCGGGCGGTCGTACAGCAGCACTTCCGCGCGGGTAGCCTTAGGCGCGAAAACGCGGATGAGCGATACCCCGCCCTCTTCGAGCAAGCCCAGCGGAAGACGGGGCGTGAATTCGGAACCGTAAACGGCTTTACCCAGTTCCAGAGGCAAAGGTTTAAAATCACGGGAATGGAGCAGATACTTGCCGGAGTTAAGCGCCTGGTAATCCGGAGTGCCAAGGCTGTCGAAGGTAAGCTCGGCGGCGCGGGAATAGGTTGCTCCGGCTGCGGTATCCCAGCGCACCGGCTGGAAGGCGGCCTCGCCGCGGGTAAGGTAGAACCCCTGCCTGTCGATGAAGGCCCGGTCCACCGGGCGGTTGAACGCCGCGCGCACCGTCCCTTCGCCGTCCAGCCAGGCCCCTGTAATAGCGGTGGAAACTACCGGGGGCGTCGTGTAAACCGTCCCGTCCCCCTCCTGCAGGAAAACGTCTCCGCCCTTTACGGAATTAATAAAGCGGTCGGGGGAATCCTTCTCGGCCCAGTTCCCCTTTCTCGGCAGCAGGCCGGCCTTCGCCCCGGCGAAGCCGGAAGAAGAGACGTCCAGCCGATATACGGCGCCGTACGCGTCCATACCGGACGGGACCAGGTCGAAGCCGGGCTTTCTGTCTGACTCGTTCCAGACCCAAAGGTTCCAGCCGAAGTAATCCCCGCCGAGGCGGCTGTAATGTAGAACGAGCGTATCCGAAGCAAAAAGGCTCTGCGGCATGATAATGGCCCCCAACACCAGCATTTTTAAAAGTTTCATAAAACCCCTGACCCGCTGCCGAATTAAATTCTCCAAGCGCTGCGTCTAAATTGTAAAATATAAACATATGCTTCATACAGCGCTTTTTTTACTCCTCGCTTCAGTCCTTCCCGCTTCCGCCGGCCAACGCCACGCGAAAACGGCAGCAAAACCGCAAGCCGCCCCGGCGGTCCAGACCGACCAGCATACTGCCCCTCAGGCGTCCACCGCTGCCGTCAAAGCCGCCATTTCAACCACTACCCTGCACGAGCTGGTGCTGGCGCAGCCCCGGGTGCGCGGCATCCATCTTACCTGCTGGGGCGCCGGCTCCACCAAGAGCAGACGGGAAATTATCAGGAAGATGTCCGGCACCGTGCTCAACGCTGTGGTCATAGCGCTGAAGGAAACCGACGGAAAAGTCTACATCCCCGGCGTAGAGAAAGCCGCGAAATGGGGCTCCCACGAATCGGCCATCACCGATCCCGCCGCCATGCTGAAGGATTTCAAGGACGCCCACATCTACACCATCGCGCGCATCGTAGTATTCAAGGACAAAATTCTCCCCAAGGTCCGCAAAGACCTGGCCGTGCGCACGCCTAACGGCGACCTCTGGCGCAGCCGCAACGGCGCCACTTGGGTGGACCCGTACAATCATGAAGTATGGGATTACAATTTGGACATCGCGGAACTCGCCGCCAAGCTGGGCTTTGACGAGATCCAGTTCGATTATCTGCGCTACCCGTCCGAGGGCAACACGTCGCTATGCCGCTACTCCAAGCCTCACAACCGCCAGACGTCCACCCACAACCTTAAGGATTTTCTGGATTACGCGCGCAAGCGCCTGGCGCCTTACAACGTTAAGATCTCCGCCGACGTCTTCGGCCTGACCACCACGGTAAAGGACGACATGGGTATAGGCCAGGACATCGCCACGCTGGCTTCCGGCGCCGACTACGTCTACCCCATGATGTACCCGTCCCACTACGCGTCCGGGGAATACAACCTGAAGAACCCCAATGCCCAGCCCTACAAGGTGATCAACCGCGGCCTGAAAGACGCCATGGTAAAGCTCGGCCCCGATTACGCCAAGCTGCGCCCCTACCTGCAGGACTTTAATCTCGGCTCACCGAAGTACGGTCCGGCGGAAGTCCGCGCCCAGCTTACCGCGGCGCACCTGAACTACCTGGAGAGCTGGGTGCTCTGGAACGCCGGCAACAGGTATAACTGGGAGGCCCTTACGCCCCAGTCTTACCGGGCTTTCGTCGATCCTTCCTACGTAGCCCCGGTTTTCGCCGAGGCGGCAGCGCCCGTACCGGCAGCCAAATAAGAGTTCAAGCGCACAAATAAGAAAGGCCGGAAGTTCCGGCCTTTCTTATTATATTGCTAGGACCTTTACAACTTCACGATCTTCTTATACTCTCCCTGTAAGCCGAAGAACTGCGCGAACACGTTCCCGATGTCGGCCAGCCCCGGCAGCTGTCCGGTCTTGAGACCGCCGAGCTTCCCGTCATAGCCTTTGCGGCAGACAATGAAGGGCAGCGGCTCGTTATTATGGTAGCCGTAATCCTCGCGGTGCAGCATGCCGTGGTCCGCGGTGAGCCCCAGCAGGTCGCCCTTGGCCAGGTTCTTCTCAATGAGCGGCAGCGTCCTGTCTATCTCTTCCAGCGACTTCAGGCCCCCCTCGATATCTCTGGTATGGCCGTACACGCTGTCAGTGTCCACCAGATTGCTGAAAATAAAAGTGCCCTTGGGCCGGTAGACGCAGTGCGCGGCCTGCAGCGCGTTGATGGTGCCCTGAATGGAGAAAGGATTGGTATCCTTTTTCTTCGCGTGCACGAAGCGCAGCTTCAGCGCGGGGTCGATGTAGATCTCCTTATTGAGCTTCACCTTTGCGTGGTAGGCGGTGTTCACCAGGTCGCTCGTCTTGCCCACGGCCACGGTCCAGACCGCGTTCCGGTGCAGGATGTCCACCAGGGTGTCCTGGCCGATAGGCAGCACGGCGTCGTGCCGGTTGGAGGTGCGGATGATCTCCCCCTGCTTGTTCCTTATATAAGAGCGCGCGATGGCGCGGGTGATGCGGATACCCATCTCGCGGCCGAGCGCGAAGGCGATCTCGGCTATCTTGTACTGTTCGGGCACGGGAATGACCGCCTCGTTCATCGCTAGCTGGATCAGCGGGTCACACTTGCTGGCGTAGACGATGGGCTTGCCCGTGCGTTCGTGCTCGGCGGCGTTCTGCTCTATCGCCTCAAGGCCGCCCGCCATTTTGTTAAAGAAGGTCTTGCGGCCGATCCGGCGTTCCAGCTCGGCCAGGTATTCCTTGCTGAACCCGTCGTT
This sequence comes from Elusimicrobiales bacterium, assembly GCA_038204165.1. Lineage (GTDB taxonomy): Bacteria > Elusimicrobiota > Elusimicrobia > Elusimicrobiales > UBA9959 > UBA9959. Next base: position 50,809 of record JBBRDG010000002.1, on the reverse strand, counting down.
AAAAAGGTCGTAGGTGCGGTGGTCTATCACGCCCATCATCTCGCGGTGGCCGACCAGGCTGTCGGCGGTGGCGGAAACCTGTGAGACGCCCGCGGCGTAAGCCTTGCCCGAGGCCTTGCCCGGAAAACGCTTCCTGAATTCCGGGGCCAGTAAGCCAACCAGGCCCAGGCGGGAGAGGTTCGGCAGTTTAACCTTGCCGGGATATTTGGAGAGCAGGTATTCCAGCGTGGAAATGCCCATGGCGTCTATCACGATAAGCAGCGCGGTCTTCTGTCCTTGTTTCATAAGTTCTCCATTCCTGCGAGGTACCGCGCTGGAAGTGCTGCTCCTCAGGCGGCCTGTTTTCAAAAGTTGTACTATATTGTAATATTTTTTCAAACAGCGGGGGCTTATGTTCAGAATTTTATTTGTTTCACTGATGCTGGCGGCGGGCAGCGCCCAGGCAGGGCCGGTCAACCACGACCTTAAAGTCGGCCTCTTCCCGGACACCGGACGCCTGGAAGCGGAAGACACCGTGACGCTGACGGAGCCCGCAACCTACTACGTCTTCTCCCTGCACCGCGGCCTAAACCCGACAGCTTCCGGCGGAACGCTCGAAACGCTGACCCCCGAAAAAGCCCGAGCCTCCTACGGAATAAACTTCTCTTCTAATGCCGCTCCGATGGAAAGCTACCGCTTCACGTCCCGGAAACCCGCGCGCTCCTTCACTTTCAAGTACTCGGGCGCTATTGCGCACCCTCTCGGCGAGCAGGTAGAGGAATATTCACGCAGTTTCTCGGAAACCCCGGGGATCATTTCCGCCGACGGCTGCTACCTTGCCGGCTCTTCCGGCTGGTACCCTTACGCCGACGGCGCGCTAGTAACGTTCCGGCTGCGGACCGCGCTGCCCGCGCCTTACGACTCCGTGGCCGGCGGCGACAGGACCGAGCACCGCACTTCCGGCGGCATAACCAGGACAGCCTGGGAATCGAAAGTCCCGCAGGACGAGATAACCCTGGCCTGCGGCAAATACACCGAGTACTCGTCCAAGGACGGCCCGCTGACGTATTACGTTTTTCTTAGGTCACCTGACGAGGCCCTTGCCGACAAATACCTTGAGGCGGACAAGAAATACCTAAAGATGTACTCGGACCTGGTCGGCCCTTACCCCTACGGCAAGTTCGCGCTGGTGGAGAATTTCTGGGAAACAGGCTACGGCATCCCGTCCTTCACGCTGCTGGGGCCGCAGGTGATCCGCCTACCCTTTATAGTAAATTCTTCCTACCCGCACGAGATCCTGCATAACTGGTGGGGCAACGGCGTATTCGTTGATTATGAAAAGGGCAACTGGTGCGAAGGCCTCACCGCCTACCTGGCCGACTACCTGATAGCCGAGAACCGCGGCAAGGGACGCGACTACCGCATGGCGACGCTGCAAAAGTACGCGGACTACGTTTCGGCGGGCAAGGATTTCCCGCTAACGGCTTTCCGCTCCCGGCACTCCTCGGCCTCCGAGGCCGTGGGCTACGGTAAAGCCCTGATGTTCTACCATATGCTCCGAAACTCCGTCGGCGACGAGAATTTCAGCGGAGCGCTCCGGGATTTTTACGCCGCCAACAAGTTCAAGTACGCCTCTTTCACCGAGCTCAGGTCCGCTTTCGAGAAGTACACCGGGGCCGGGCGGCTGGCCAAATTTTTCACACAGTGGATAGAGCGCGAAGGCGCGCCGGAGCTGGTGCTGAAGGACGTAAGGCTCAACCCGGGACTGGAAGGCTGGGACCTGCAATTCACACTGGAGCAGAAGCAGGCCAGTCCGCCTTACGCGCTGGAAATACCGGCCGCCGTCTATCTCAAGGGCCTCGGCCAGCCCCGCATTAAAATGCTGACGATGGATTCCAGGGAGGAGACCTATACCTACAATTCCCCCATCCGCCCGGAGCGGCTGGAGATAGACCCGGACTTCGACGTCTTCAGGAAGCTCGACCCGGGCGAAACTCCTCCCACCCTTTCTCGCCTGCTGGGCGCCAGGAAGCCAGGCATGGTCCTGCCCTCCGGTCCCGCGGCCCTGCCCTGGCGCGCGCTAGCCGAGGCGTGGGCCAAGGACAAGGAAAACCTGCCCTTGATGCTTGCGGACACTAGCCCGGCCCCCGCCGGCGCTTACTGGGCGCTGGGAGCGGAGAACCGGCTGGCCCCGGAGCTTGAAACTGGCCTTGAAATTTACGGCGCGCGCTTTTCAACTGACACCGTTACCATCGCCAACCGGCGCTTCCCGCGGCAGGGCAACACTTTCGTCTTTGCCGGCCCTTCGGCCGGGCTGATAATCTCCGGGAACCCGGAGAAGCTGCCGCTGCTGGCCGTAAAGCTGCCTCATTACGGCAAATATTCCTGGCTGGTTTTCGACAGCGGGATGAATTCCATAGCTACAGGATTATGGGAGGTCTCCTCGTCCCCGTTGGCCCGCAACCTGCCCGGCGGCGGAACTATAAATCCTAGTCCCCACCCCAGAACGGCCCTGGCCGTGCCGCCCTCGCTATTCTCGGCCACACGGGTAAAGCGCGACGTTGAGACCCTGGCCGCCCTGCCAGGAGGCAGGAGCCCCGGAACACCCGGCCAGCGCAAGGCCGCGGCGTATATCAGCGCGGAATTTGCAAAAGCCGGGCTGAAACCGTTCGAGGGCCCGGGATTCACTCAAGCTTCGGACAAGCCGGGCCAGGCCAATATCCTCGGCCTGGCAACTGGCAGCGAGAAGAAGTCCGAAACCCTGGTATTGTCCGCGCATTACGACCACCTGCCGCCAGCCGGCGGGGCGGTCTTTCCCGGCGCGGACGACAACGCTTCCGGCGTAGCGCTGCTGCTGGAGCTGGCGCGCTACTACGGTAAACATCCCGCTCCCCGCTCGATCGTCTTCGCGGCTTTCGACGGCGAAGAAACCGGCCTGGCCGGTTCTAGAGCCTTCCTGGCCGGCCTGCCGGCGGCGCGGATAGAAAAGATAAACGCCGACCTCAACTTCGACACAGTCGGCCGCCTGGACGGCGGGAAGATCCTGGTGCTGGGCTCCGGCTCTTCGGACAAATGGGTTCATATTTTCCGCGGGGCCGGTTTCGTGACTGGCACGGACTATGACCTGGTAAAAGAGGACCTGGATTCCAGCGACCAGGTTTCCTTCATAGCGAAGGGCGTGCCGGCGGTGCAGTTCTTCAGCGGCCCGAAGGCGGACTACCACAAGCCTACCGACACGGCAGAAAAAATTGACGTGCCCGGCATCTTAAAGCAGGCAGAATTTGCGCGCGAGATCATAGACTACCTGGCCGGAGATTCCGACTTCCTCACCCGCCCCTCCGGCGCGGCGGGGGCGGTAAAGGCCTCGGGGCCGGCTCGCAAAGTTTCCACCGGCCTGGTGCCCGACTTCACCTTTCAGGGCAAAGGCGTGAGGGCGCAGGACGTAACCCCTGGCTCACCGCTGGCCGGCACGCCCTTCAGGGCCGGGGACGTGATCATAGTTTTGAACGGCGAACCCGTGGACGGGCTGAAAGCCTATTCCGAGGCGCTCAAAAAACTCTCCCCCGGACAGAAGGTAAAAATAACCTTCCTGACCGGGGGAGCAGAGGTCTCCGCTGAACTGGAATTATCAGCGAAGTAGGCGACTACGGCTTGTCTATCCTGCAGGTGTTGATCCCGAGCAGAGCATACAGGCCGCACCAGCCTACAAGGCCGGTAGCCAGCGCTATCACTGCGGCGACGATCAGCACTATGGCGGCGGCGCCGCCGGTGCTGTAGGCCGCAAAGAACAAAGCCAGCCCGACCACTATCCTTATAATCCTGTCGGTGCTGCCGATATTTTTAGTTATCATAACCCCTCCTATCTATCCCGAATAATTAGATGCGGCCGGAACCGCGAAGTTTCACCCCTGCTTATACCCCGGATTCTATATTATTTCAGAGCACTTTCAGCACGCCCATAAAATCAGCGGGCGGATAGACCTCGAAGGAGAGGGTCTTGCCGCCCATATCCTTAAATTTGAGCTTCCAGGAATGCAGCATCAGCCGGGGATACCTGGCCTGCTTCACGGCGTCGCCGTACATTTTATCCCCCAGCACCGGGTGCTCGATGGAATACATATGCGCCCTTATCTGGTGGCGCCGGCCGGTCACAATGGAAACGTCCAGGATCGTGGAGGCTTTTAGTTTTTCCATGACGGAATACCTGGTGAGCGACCTTTTCCCGTCGAAAACCACCGACATCCGGCCGGAGCCGCGCTCTTTAAGCGGCTTGTCGATCTCGCCCCGCTTCTCCTCGATCTTGCCCTCCACCACTACCAGGTAATGCTTCTCCACCTCGCGGGTCTCGAAGAGCCCGGAGTAATAGCGGTGGGCGACGGCCGTGCGCGCGAAAATTATCAGGCCGCTGGCGTCGCGGTCGAGGCGGTGGGTTACGTAGACCTTGCCGAACTTCTGGTGCAGCAGCCCCACCAGGTGTTTCTCCTTTGCCAGGTCGCCGCGCGCCGGCATGGTGAGCAGGCCGGAGGGCTTGTTTATCACCAGCAGTTCCGGGGTTTCTTTTACTACTTCGAATAAGTCTTTCATGCTATGTGGAAATCCTTTTTGTAAGTTTCGCCCGCAAGAATCGAGGTAACTCCGCCCAGCAGCAGGTAGAGCATGGCGAGGAAGATAGCCACCGGCAGGCCGGAGGCGTCGGACACAATGCCCAGCAGGAACGGCGAGACCGCGTCACCCAGCGCGTGGATGATGAAGATGTTGAGCGCGAAGGCCATGGAGCGCATGGTGACCGGCACAGTCTCTACGATAGCGGCGTGATAGGGCCCGGAATAGGCGAAGATAAAGAACTCGGCCAGAAAGATCATCGCGAGCGCGACGTTGAGGTCGGACGTGATAACCGCCGACACCCCGAACGGAATGCTCAGAAAAAAACTCAGGTAACCCACTATGAAATAGGCGCGCCTGGTGCGCCTGCGCAGCCAGTCAGCCGCCCAGCCGCCGGCAAAGCTGCCCGCTATGCCCGCGCACACCGTAACCGCGCCGAACAGGAAACCTGCCCTGGCGACAGACATCTCAAAAGAACGCACAAAATAAGAGGGCATCCAAGCGGCCAGGCCGCCTATGGAGAAAGTCCCTATGGCCTGGGAAAGGCAGATCAGCAGGTAGGTCCGGTTCCTGAACAGCGCCAGGTAACCCTTAAGCGGTACATGCTCGGAGCGCTCTTTTTTTTCCGGCGTTTCGTGCAGAAAGAACGACGCGAGGCCCAGCAGCATGCCGGGCACGGCCACAATGAAGAAGGCGTTCCGCCAGCCGAAACGCTGCCCCAGGTAGCCGCCCAGCAGGTAGCCCACCGCGCTGCCGGCCGGAATAGCCAGCGCGTAAAGGGCCATCACCCTGGCCCTTTTTTCTACCGGGAACCATTCGGCCAGGAAAGACGGGGAGACGGTGGCGTAGCCCGCCTCGCCTATGCCCACCGCGGAGCGGGCGAAGATCAGCTGGCTATATGTCCTTGAGATGCCGCTGAAGACCGTGGAGATGCTCCAGAAAATAGCGCTTACGCCCAGGATGATCGGGCGGCGGATGCGGTCGCCCAGGTAGCCCGTGAACGGAGCGAAGCACATGTAGACGATCATGAACGAGGAGGCCAGGAAGCCCAGCTGGGAATCGCTCAGGCGCAGGTCGGTCTTGATAAGCGGAAACACCGCATACAGCACCTGACGGTCTATATAGTTAAAAAGACTGAGGCAGAAGATGAGAATTAATACTTTTTTGGAATAGCCGTCGGAATTCATGTTAATTTGGTAGTACTATAATAGCAAAAAGATTATGCTAATATATATTTAGATTTCCGCACAAAACCGCTAACAGGAGGCAGCAATGAAAAATAAACCCGCAAAAAAGGCCGGCAAGCAGCAGGACCTCTCTTTCACCAGCAAGAACGGCTACGAGCGCGTCTCGCCCGCCGACCTTAAACGCTCTGACGAGATTAATAAAACCTACCTGGAATACATCGGCAAAGCCAAGACCGAGCGCGAGGCCCACGACGAGGCCGTACTGCTGCTCCAGGCCGGCGGCTTCAAAGATATGCGCGGCTATGAGAAGACCGGCACCAAGCTGGTCCCCGGCGACAAAGTCTACCGCTCCAGCGAGGGCAAGACGCTGATGGCGCTGGTCGTGGGCAAGAAGCCCTTCGAAGCCGGCATGCACATCGTGGGCGGCCATACCGATTCCCCCCGCATCGACCTAAAGCAGAATCCGCTTTATGAAAGCGGCGACATGGCGCTGCTGGACACCCATTACTACGGCGGCATCAAGAAGTACCAGTGGGTGACCATCCCGCTGGCGCTGCACGGCGTGTTCGTAAAGCCCGACGGCAAAACCATAAAGGTAACTATCGGCGAGGATCCCGCGGACCCGGTGTTCTGCATCACCGACCTGCTGCCGCACCTCGGCGCCGACCAGGGCAAAAAGCCCATGAGCGAAGCCATCCCGGGCGAGGGCCTGGACGTGATGGCCGGCTCCATCCCGGTGGCCGAGAAGGACCGCAAGGAAAAGTTCAAGTACAACGTCCTCAAGCTGCTGAACGCCAAGTACGGCATAACCGAAGAGGATTTCCTGTCGGCCGAGCTGGAGATGGTCCCCGCGACCGCCCCGCGCGAAGCCGGCATCGACCGCTCTATGATCCTGGCCTACGGCCACGACGACCGCGTCTGCGCTTACGCCGGCCTGAAGGCGCTGCTCGACATGAAAGGTATCCCCGAGTACACTTCCTGCGTGCTGCTCTGCGATAAGGAAGAGATCGGCTCTGTCGGCGCCACCGGTATGGCCTCCAACCTCTTCGAGAACGCCGCCTCCGAGCTGCTGAACCTCACTTCCGAGTCCTACAACGAGCTCACGCTGAAACGCGGCCTGCATAACTCATGGATGCTTTCCGCCGACGTAAACGCGCTGTTCGACCCGATGTTCCCCACCGTCTCCGACAAGCGCAACTCCGCGCTCCTGAACCACGGCGTCTGCGTGACCAAGTACACAGGCTCCCGCGGCAAGTCCGGCTCCTCCGACGCCAGCGCCGAATTCATGGCGCATATCCGCCGCATCTTCGACAAGAACGGCGTGCTGTGGCAGACCGGAGAGCTGGGCAAGGTGGACCAGGGCGGCGGCGGCACCATCGCCTACCTGATGGCCCGCTACGGCATGCAGGTGGTGGACTGCGGCGTGGGCCTGTTCTCTATGCACGCCCCTATGGAACTGGCCGGCAAGCTGGACATCTACATGGCGTATAAAGGCTACCTGGCCTTCCTCAAGGACGGCAGGAAATAAGATAATGACGATAAAACTGCTCATCACCGGCGGGACTTTCGACAAGGAGTACAACGAGCTCAACGGCGAGCTGTTCTTCCGCGAGACCCACCTGCAGGAAATGCTCAAGCTGGGACGCTCGCGCGTGCCGGTAAAAGTAAAGACCCTGATGATGATCGACAGCCTGTTGATGAAAGCCCCGCACCGCGCCAGGATCCTGGCGGAATGCCTGGCCTGCGCCGAAAAGCGCGTCGTCATCACGCACGGGACCGACACCATGCCCGAGACCGCTGCCGTGCTCGGGCCGAAAATTAAGGATAAGACCGTGGTGCTCACCGGCGCCATGGTCCCCTACAAGTTCGGCTCCTCAGACGGTATGTTCAACCTCGGTTCCGCGCTGTCGTTCGCGCAGGTGCTGCCCCCCGGCGTGTACATCGCCATGAACGGCAGGCACTTCAACTGGGATAACGTGCGCAAGAACAAGGTTAAAGGCGAGTTCGAAGAGATCAGATAGAGCCCTTACAACAAAAAAGCCCGGGTTATCCCGGGCTTTTTTATTTTATCCAGCACCCCTAGAAGAAACTCTTTTTCCTTTTCCACGTCGCGGTGCTGGTGGGCGTAGTAAGCACGCTCTCCTGCCCCTGCCCGTCTATCCAGACGGCGGTGGAACCTTTCATGTTAGACATCAGGCTGAACGCCTTCTCCCTGCCCATCACCGCCAGCATGGCGGACGCCAGGTAGTTTTCGTTCTCCATGCGCGGAAAGTAAACTACAAGGTTGGAAAAATTCTCAAGCGGATAGCCGGTCTTCAGGTCCAGGATATGAGAATACAATTTCCCCTCTACCTGCACAAAATGCTCGCGCCCTGATGAGGACATCACCACGCCCTGATTGAAACGGATCGAGCCGTAGGTTTTATCGTCATTAAACGGGTCGGCAACTTCGTATTCCCATTCCCGCTTGCCGTAGGCCAGCATATTCCCGCCCAGCCTTACCTCTACAGGGTAAGCCGGCGCGGCCTGCTTCAGAATGCCGTAAGCCCGCACAAAACAATAGCCGCGGAGGATCCCGCCCATGTTGATCTGCACGGGCTTAAGAAAGTGCACCATTCCGCGGGCCGCGTCCACCTGCACGTTGTTGGAACCAATGTTCTCCAGCGCACGGGCTATTTCCTCTTTAGCTGGCATCTTGCGGCTGGAGGCGGCTTCCTTCCAGATGGGCCAGAGGGGCGCGAAGGTTATGTCGAAAGCTCCGCCGGTAAGTTGCGAATAACTGAGGGAAAGCCCTAACAGGCGCAGGAATTCGTCGTCCACTTTCACCCAGCCGGCGGCAGCCTTCTTGTTGACCAGCGAGGTCTGGCTGTAAGGTTTAGTAAAACTGAACTCGTCGTCAACGCGCTTGAATTCCGCCAGGATGGCGTCGGCTATAGGTTTGCCGGCGGCCTCGTCGGCCCCGTAAACCTTCACCTGGGCCGGCACGCTCATAATGTAAGCGGACTGCACATACGCGGCGTCCTCTTTTTTTCCACAGCCGGCGGCGCACGCCGCGGCGGCAAGAACGAGGATAGATCGTTTAAGCATAGTACCCCTTAAATAGCACGCTATTAAATTACCTTTTTTAAAGACTACTTATCAACCGCCTTTATTTAACTCGCCCTCAATATTTAGTATCCTAACTTTCGTAATTATCCTGTTTTCGGGGGTTCCCTTATGATAAAGACTTTTACGCTGGCCCTTCTGCTTACGCCTCATACCTGCGTGTTCGCAGCGGCGCCGCAGCAGCAGCAGAAGAAAGAATCTCCCGCCGCGCAGGAACTTTCGGGCCTCGCCGGGACACTCTCGGACGGGATCAAGGACACCCCCGGTATCAAGCTGGCCGTGCTGGCCTTCGGCTATACCAGCGAGAAGGCCTCCGAAGGCCCCGTAGTAGTGCAGGAGCGCCTTACCACGCTACTCGCCCAGAACAAGAAGATAACGCTGATCGAGCGCGGCCTGATGAAGAAAGTTATGGAAGAACTCAAGCTCCAGGCTACAGGCGCCATGGACGAAGAAACCGTTAAAAAACTTGGCAAGCTGCTCGGCGCGGACGCCGTAGTTACCGGCACTCTGAACGATCTTAAAGATGAGCGGACCGAAGTGAACGCGCGGATCGTGCAGGCCGAAACCGGCAAAATAATCTGCGCGGCCTCCTCCATAATAGATAAAACCTGGAAAGATTCAACCGCGGCCACCCCCGTCCGCCCCCAGGATTTCGGCGCCAAGCCGCTGGTGCAGGTAGCCATCCTGCTCGACACCTCCAATTCCATGGACGGTCTTATAAACCAGGCCCGCGCGCAGGTGTGGAAGATAGTGAACGAACTTGTTTCCGCCGAGAAGAGCGGCTCCAGGCCGGCCATAGAAGTGGCCCTGTATGAATACGGCAACTCCTCACTATCCAGGGAGAGCGGCTGGATCCGCCAGGTGCTCCCCTTTACCGCCGACATGGACAGCGTCTCCCGCGAACTCTTCGCGCTTAAGACCAACGGCGGGGACGAATACTGCGGGCAGGTGATTAAGGACGCTGTAGAGAAGCTCAAATGGAGCCCCAAGACCGACGTTTATAAGGCCATCTTCATAGCCGGCAACGAGCCGTTCACCCAGGGCCCAGTCCCTTTCCAGCAAGCGGTAACCGAAGCCAAAGCTAAGAGTATCTTCGTCAATACTATCTTCTGCGGTTCGCGCCAGCAGGGCCTGGCTGAACAATGGAAGGCCGGGGCCGACCTGGCCGAAGGCGACTACGCCAATATAGACCAGGGCGTGCAGACCTACACGGTATCCGCCCCGCAGGACGACCAGATTGCGCAGCTTAGCGGCAGGCTCAACGACACCTACGTGGCCCGCGGAGCCTACGGCAAGAGCAAGATGGCCGCCAAAGAAGAAATGAACAAAGTATCGGCCGCCAAGGGCGGCTCTTTCGCCGCCGAACGCGCCAGCTACCAGGCCGCCGCCCCCGGGCAGGCGGCCTCCGAGGCCTCCTGGGACGTGGTATCCGCCGTAGAAAGCGGCTCCCTCAAGCGCGATGAAATAAAAGCCGACCAGCTGCCGGAAAACCTTAGGAAGATGGACAAGAAGGAACTTAATAAATACCTGGACGGGAAACTGGCCGAACGCAAAAAGATAAAAGAAGAGATTAACCGCCTGCAGGCCGAGAGAAAGACCTACATAGCCAGGGAAGAAAAGAAGAAAGCTTCCGGCAGCAACACGCTGGATAAGGCCATGATCGACACCATCCGCAAACAGGCCGCCATGCGCGGCTATAAATTCTCGGAGTAAAAGCCTGAAAAAATGAAGATAAGCCGGCTCACTGTTCTGCTTCTCCTGCTTGCGCCGGCCCTGCCGCTCCGGGCCGCCCCCTCCATTGAGGAGAAGGCGGCCCAGCTGCTGGTAGTCTCCGCCGAAGCCGCGGACATCTCCGCGGCCACCGCGGCGGCCAAAGCCGGGCTGGGCTGCGTACAGCTGCAGTGGGGCTCCTATTCCCTGGAAGAGACCCGGAAGGTCACCAACGCCCTGCAGGCCGCGGCCGCGGCCTCAAAAGAAAAAACCCCGCTGTTCATAGCGGTAGACTACGAAGGCGGCAGCGTCTACGTGCCTACCACGCTGGGGCTGCTGGAGCTCCCCACGAACATGATGCTGGGGGCCGCCGGCGACGAGAATAACACCGCCACGCTGTTCTACCTGGCCGGCAAAGAAATGAAGCGCGCCGGCATCAACATGGCCTTCGGCCCGGTGCTGGACATCAACACCAATCCCAGGAACCCGATAATCGGCATCCGCTCCCTCGGCTCGGACCCGGCCGAGGCCGCCCTCCTGGGCGGGGCCATCATAAACGGCCTCAAGGCCGCCGGCGTGATAGCGGTGGCCAAGCATTTTCCCGGCCACGGCGCGGCCTCGCAGGATTCGCATAAGACCATGCCGGAGATCTCCATCTCCACCGCGGAACTGCAGGCCACCCACCTGGTCCCGTTCAAGCGCGCGATCTCGCTCGGCGTGCCGGCCATAATGACCGCGCACATCCTTTACCCGGCGCTGGACAAAAAAAATCCCGCCACGCTCTCCAAAGAGATACTTTTCGGCCTGCTCAAGCAGGACCTCGGTTTCAAAGGGTTGGTGATAACCGACAGCCTGGACATGGCGGCCATAACCTCCCGCATGCCTATAAGGAAAGCCGCCGCCGCCGCGCTAAAGGCCGGCGCCGACGTACTGCTTATAGGCAAGGGCGACTTCCGGGCCGCCGTCAGGGAGATCGCCGCTCAGGTGCGCTCCGGCGCCATCAGCGAAGCCCGCCTGGACAACGCCTACAGCAAGGTGCTGGAAGCCAAGCGCGCCGCCGGGCTCTTCACCCCAGCCGAGCCGCCTTCGCCCTTCGACAAAGCCTACCTGGAGATAACGCAGAGCCTTTCGAGGAGCGGGCTCACGCTGGTAAAAGATAACGGCCTCCTGCCGCTGCCGAAAGACAAGAAGATCGCCGTGATCATCTTCGCCCCGCAGCGCTTCGCCGGGAATGCCATCTCCCTTTACAAAACCCTGCTCGATAACGGCTACCAGGCCAGCCACTATTTTTTCAACATCAGCGTTAAGCCCGGCGAGCTGAAGGACATAGCCCGCGCCGCGGCCGGCGCGGACATCCTGGTGCTGGGCAGTTTCCAGTGGACCGGCGCACAGAACGCCAGTCAGCGCGAGGCCCTGAATTCCCTGCTCTCCTCCGGCAAACCCGCGGTGCTGCTCAGCCTGATGAACCCTTATGATCTGCCGGCCTACCCGCAGGCCGCCGTGCAGCTCGCGCTCTACGGCATGACCGCGCCCTCCATGGCCGCCGCCGGCGAGGCGCTCTCCGGCGAGCTCGCGCCCTCGGGCAAGCTGCCAGTGGCCATGCCCTAGGCATAATCCGCAATGAAACCATTAAGAACGACCCTTATCATAATCCTTACCGTGGCAGCAGTGCTGGCCTGCCGCCGCTGGATAGCCGAGCCCATCTACATCGCCAGCGACTCGATGGCCCCCACGCTAACCAAAGGCCGCCACCTTATTCTGGACAAACTCACGTTCCGCTTCCGTTCCCCCGCCCGTGGGGAAATAATCTCCTTCCGCTCTCCCACCGGCGAGGAACACGAATCCGTGAAGAGGGTCATAGCCGTGGGAGGAGACACCGTAGAACTCCGCGAAAAGAAGGTCTATCTTAACGGCGAATCGCAGTTAGAAAGCTACGCTTACTACGAGCGAGCCGGAGAAAACCTGAAGGGTGACACCATGCCCCAGGTCACCGTGCCGCCGGGCTCGCTCTTCCTGCTGGGCGACAACCGGGACAATTCCAATGACTCGGCCTCCTGGCCAGACCCCGCCACCGGCAGGCCGCCGCTGCTGCTCCCGGCCAGCGAAGTTACGGGCAAAGTCCGCGGCGTCTATTGAGGCCCGTCCCCTAAATTACTAAACTTTACCTTTAACCGGTTTTCAAGGAGAGAACAATGAGACTTGTCAGCTTTTTCGGGATCTTCGCCATACTCGGCATAGCCTGGCTTTTCAGCAGGAACAAGAAAGCCATTAATTATAAAGCCGTGATCGGCGGCACCTTGCTGCAGATCGTATTCGCCGTGCTGGTGATGAAAGTCCCCGCCGGGCAGAAGTTCTTCTTCTTCCTTAACGACATTATCGTCAAGCTGCTCTCCTTCACCAATGAAGGCGCCAAGTTCGTTTTCGGCGGGCTGATCGACAACCAGTCCATCGGCTTCGTCTTCGCTTTCCAGGTACTGCCCACCATCATCTTCTTCTCCTCGCTGATGTCGGTGCTTTACTACCTGGGCATCATGCAGAAGATCGTAATGTTCTTCGCGCACATTATGAAGCGCGTCATGAAAACCTCCGGCGCGGAATCGCTGGTAGCCAGCGCCAACATCTTCGTCGGGCAGACCGAAGCCCCCCTCGCCATCCGCCCCTACATGGAAAGCCTGACCGAGTCCGAACTCTTTGTGGTGATGGTGGCGGGCATGGGCACCATGGCCGGCGGCGTCATGGCCACCTACGCCGGCATGCTGATGCCCTACATCCCCGGCATCGGCGGGCATATATTGGCCGCCTGCATTATGTCGGCCACCGGTTCGCTGGTGATCGCCAAGCTGCTGATCCCCGAAACCAACGAACCGCGCACCAGCGGCAAGCTGGAGATGAAACTGGAGCTCCCCGACAAGAACGTGATCGACGCGGCGGCCAATGGCGCCACCACCGGCCTGCAGATGGCCCTTAACGTGGGCGGCTGCCTGCTGGCGTTCATGGCGCTGCTCGCGATGCTCAACTTCATAGTAAGCCACCTCGGCGGGCTGGCCAGCTACCCGCAGCTCTCGCTCGAAAAGATCTTCGGCTGGGTCTTTACCCCGCTGGCCTGGATCATGGGCGTGCCCATGAGCGAAGCCTCGCAGGTGGGCAACTGGATAGGCCAGAAGACCGTGCTGAACGAATTCGTGGCCTACATGAATATGTCCAACTTCCTAAGGGACAACCCCGGGGTTATCAGCCAGCGCTCGCTGATCATAGCCACGCACGCGCTGGCCGGCTTCTCCAACTTCCTTTCGATAGCCATCCAGATAGGAGGCCTGGGCGCCCTTGCCCCCAGCCGGCGCCACGACATAGCGCGCCTCGGCATGATGGCGGTGCTCGGCGGCAGCCTGGCCTGCTTCCTGAGCGCGGCCATAGCCGGCTGCCTGTTGTAACGGGCGACAGACAATGATAAAGATTGCTTACGTAATTCCGAACATAGAAGTCGGAGGCACGGAAAAGCATCTGCTATCGCTCGTCAGGAACCTGGACAGGGAACGGTTCTCCCCCATCCTCATCACCACGGCCGGCGGCGGCGCGCTGTATAATTCCTTCGCGGCCCTGCTGCCGGTCTTCGTGTTCGGCGGGGACAACCTCCACGCCAGAAAAACGCCCCCGAAGAACCCGCTGGTGCACCTGCGCACCATCAGCGATATGATCGCCCTGCTCAAAGAGCAGGCGCCCCAGTTCGTGCACGCCTACCTGCCGGCGGCCAACGCGCTGGGCCCCATCACCGCCCGGCTGGCCAAGGTCCCGCGCGTGCTCGTAAGCAAGCGGTCGCTGGCCAACTACAAGAAGGGCCACCCTTTCCTCAGCCGTCTGGAATCCGTGGGTAACCTGCTTTCCGACGTAGTCCTGGCCAACTCGACCGCCGTCCAGAACGAAGTCCTGAAGACCGAGTCTTTCGCCGGCGGCAAGATAGAGGTGATCTACAACGGGGTAGACATGCCCGGCCGCTGGGACGCCGCGCAGGTTAAAGCTTTCAGGGCTAAGGAAGGCCTGCCGGAAGAAGCCGCACTGGCGGTCTGCGTCTCCAACTTTTTCGCCTACAAAGGCCACCAAGAACTTATAAGAGCCGCGGCCCTGCTGAAGAAAGACTTTCCCGGAGTAATCTACCTGCTGATAGGGCGCGACGCCGGCAGCATGGAAGCCTCAAAAAAATTGGCCGCCGAGCTCGGCGTGGCTGACAGCTTCAGGTTCACCGGCGTAAAGGACAACCCGGCGGATTACCTGCGCGCCGCCGACCTCTTTGTGCACCCTTCCAGGCAGGAAGGCTTTTCCAATTCTATTCTTGAGGCCATGTCGGCCGGGCTGCCGGTAGTGGCTTGCGACGTGGGCGGCAACGCCGAGGCGGTCACGGACTCCGTTACCGGCAAGCTCGCGCCCAAAGAGGACCACGCCGCGCTGGCCGCCGCCCTCGCTTACGTTCTTAAAGATCCCGCCGGAATGAAGACCATGGGCGAGGCCGGCAGAAAGAAAGCTGCGGAAATTTTCTCGATCAAAAGAATGGTCTCCGGAATTGAAGACCTTTACGAAAGGCTGGCTAAAAATGCCTGAAGAAAAAAAACCTTATTATCTGGACAAAACCGCTTCGCTCCGCGACCTCTTCGGCGCCGCCGAGGTGCAGGTAAAACCCGACAGCCTGGTGGTGGACGGCAGAACCTACCCCGTAGTGGACGACGTAATAATCCTCCTCCAGAAGGAGCGCTGGCCCGACGGACTGAAGAGCAGGGTGACCGCCCCTGGTTCGGACGCGCCCGCCGCCGGCGGAGCCTTTGCCGGGGACATCCAGTTCACCTTCGGCCAGGAATGGCTGAAATACCCGGAGATCCTGCCCGGGCACGAAGCCGAGTTTAAATTATATTTCGATCTGGTGGATACCGGCGCGCTGGCTGCCTCCCGGGTCTGCGACCTGGGCTGCGGCATAGGGCGCTGGAGCTATTTCCTGAAGGACAAAGCCAGGGAACTGGTGCTGCTGGATTTCTCGGAAGCCATCTTCGTAGCCAGGAAGAACCTGGCCGGCGCGAAGAACGCCCTGTTCTTTATGGGCGATATTAAAGAGCTGCCCTTCAGGGAGAACTTCGCTGACCTGGTCTTCTCTCTCGGCGTGCTGCACCACCTGCCTACCAACGCGCTAGACGAAGTGCGGGCCCTCTCCAAATATTCTAAAAAGCTGCTGATCTTCCTCTACTACAGCCTGGACAACCGCCCTTACGCCTGGCGGACGATCCTGGCCGCGGTAACGCTCGTAAGGAGCGTGCTCTCCGCGATAACTAACGAAACCGCCCGCTCGGTGCTGACGGGACTACTGACATGGCTGGTCTACCTGCCCCTCATCGGAGTCGGCAGGTTCCTGCAGCTTTTCAACCTGGGCCGTTACGTCCCGCTCTACGATTTCTATCATGACAAAACCGTCCAGCGCATCCGGCAGGACGTTTATGACAGGTTCTTTACGAGGATAGAGCACCGCTACAGCAGGAAAGAAATAGCGGAGTTAAAGGATACTTTCAGGGAAGTCACCATCTCGAAAGACCTTCCCTACTGGCATTTTCTGTGCGGCAACTGACGCAGGCAGTTACCACATAAAATACACATCTTTGCCGCCGCTGCCTCCGGGCGCGGTGGCTTTTTTCTTTGCCGGCGCGGCTTTGGCTTTTTCCGGCGCTGCCTTTTCTGCCACGGCCGCGGCCTTAACAACCTTGCGCTGCGGGGCGGCATAGCGCCGCTTCTCCGCCTTCTTCCGTTCTCCCCCGAAACGCACTGCTATAGTAATGCGGTGCGCGTCGCCAAGTTCGCCGTAGGGCGCGAAAGCGTAGTCCACGCGCAGATCGCCGTTCCGGAGCCCCAGGCCGGCGGTAACTCCGGACCCGGCGAAGCGGCTGCGGCCGCCGGTGTAACCGGCCCGCACGTAAAAAGCGCCGTCGGGGCCGGTGGGGATCTCCCCCTCCGCGCCCACGGCTGGCGCGGCGGCGCTCTCCCCGGCTTTAACCCCGTCAGCTTCTATAGTGATCATGTCCAGGTATGTCCAGGCTATGCCGGCCCGGAGCATGAGCGGCAGCGGGAAGGCGGTGGAGCCAAGTTTCAGCCTGGTGCCGAAATTAGCGGCTGAAAGGCCGAAGCGCCAGTGCCCGTCCACTTTCAGCAGGCCGGCGTCGCCGGCCACGGCGTAGGCGCTGCCCACGGTGGCGCGCTGGTAAAGGCCCTTTACCGCCGCTCCGCCATAGTAACCGCCGCCAAAAGCCGTGGCCGCGCCCAAGCTCAGCGCGCCTTCCTGCGAAGAGAAAGAACCTGTCTGCGTACCGCTGACGTCGAACCTGTCCATGGCGCCGCTGAACAGCGCGTTCAGGCCGGCGAAGATAGTGGTGTCCGGGCCGCTGGGGCCGGTGTAAACCGCGCTTTCGTTGCGCATGCCTTCCAGCCACTCGTTATGGCCCAGGGCTATTTCCGGCCTTTGCACCAGCGCGGCGCCGGCGGGGTTGTAAAAAACAGTCCAGGCGTCGTCGCCGGCGGCGGTATAGGCCCCGCCCATGGCGGCAGGCCGCGCCCCCTGGTCGAGCTTCAGGAACGGGAGCGCGGTGGTGCCCGGGCCCGCCCGCAATTGCGGCGCGCATAAGCACAGAAGAAGTATGGCGTCCCGGATCTTTTTCATATCACCAGACAATGAAGAACTTGCCTCTGCCTTTACCGTAATTCGTGGTCTTTACTAAATATATATACAGGCCGCTGGCGGCCTTGGCCCCGCCTTTAAGCTTTCCATCCCAATGAGCGGTATTTATGCCGTCTATCCCGTCCCCGGGCAGCAGCGTGCGCACCAGTTCCCCCGCCTCGTTATAGATATGCACGGCTGGTGAGACCGCGTCCACGGGAATCCCGGAAATCACAAGGCCGGCGGGAGCGCTGCGCATAACGCAGGGATTAGGATAAGCTTTCACGCCGGCCAGTCCCTCGTCGGAAGCGGCCGAGACTCTGACCGCGTAAACCGAGAAGTGGGAAACTTCAGCCGAAAGCGTATTGCCGGCGGGGTGGCGGGTCACGCCCGCGAGCGGCGTCCATTTGCCCGCCGTTTCGTCCATGTAATAAAGCCAGGCCAGGCCTTCGTTTATAAAATCCCCGTCTATCCGGCCGTCGTTGTTGGCGTCGGGGTAGCCCAGCGCTATGGTGACCGGGTGCGCGGAGAAGTCGGTAATAGGCGCCCCTCCGGCGTTGCGGGCCTTGAACTCGCGGGTCAGGTCCACGGAGCGCAGCTTTATAGAATCGAAAGACGCGGCGTCAGCCGTGGCTTCGCGCGAAGCCGCAAGCGTCGAGATGGTGATATAGAGTCCGGCGGAGTAAGCGCCGGCCGGAACCGTAACGCTGGCGCCGTCGCTGTTCCTTACCGTGCCACCCGTCACGCCGGAGACTACCGGGTCCACGTTAAAGGAACCGCCAGTAAGCACTGTGCCGGTATTCCCGGCCAGGTCTGTTGCAGTAAAAGTAAGGCAGGCCGTGCCGGTGGAAAGATAGGATTCGATATAGCCGGAAGCCGCCCAGGTGGAGAGAACCGTGTAAGACAGGTCCATCGGCGCGCCCGCGCCGCAGCCCTGAGCCAGCTTCAGCACCGGCAAGCCGGTCAGCCCGCTGGCTTCAGTAAGGATGAGCCGGGCGGTGAAAGGCCCGGTCTTGGCCGGCAGGACGGAAATTATCTCCACCCTGGCCGTAGGGCTGGTGGTATCCACGCGCTGGCCGTCGGACGCTACCGGCGAGGAAAAACCATTTATGTTCCTGGCCTTCACGGAAATATAATAGGTGGAATTCTCGGCCAGAGTAAGGCCAGTCTTTGTAACTTCGGTAGCCAGCCCTGCGGTAGCCCAGGCGAGGGCGTCTGTCCCGCCGGGCGTAGTCCCGATGGCATACTGGTACTCCAGGATCCCGCCGGAATCAGGGGCGCCCCAGTTGGCAGACAGCACATGCTGCGAGGAAACATAATCAATATCCGCCACGGTACCGTCGTTTACGTATTTAACGTCTGAAGGTATGGTTGTATCAACCAACTGGCCGTTGGACCACTGCGCGGCGAGGGTTTCAACGCCTACACTGTTGGTAGCTTTAACGCCGAAGTAATAAGTAATCCCGTTGGTAAGGGAGAGGCCGCCCCTGGTTACGGACTGGGAAGCCCCGTTATCCGTCCAGTCCGCCACGTTCGCCAGGCCGACGGACGTGCCGATGGCGTAGCTGTACCTTACCGGCCCGGTCTCCGGGTCGGTGGACGGCGTCCAGTTGGCCGAAAGCTGGGTAAGCGAGCCGGTCTTGCTAATGTCAGCGCCAAGCCCGTCGTAAACGTTCGCTATCGCGGTAGGAGGAGTTACGTCGGAAGTACCCAGGTAAAACGTCATGGGAGTACCGCTGCCCGTAATAGCCGAAATCGGCAGCTTCAGGCTCAGTCCGGAGTAGCTTTTGCTGTTAGGCGTTGTAGAGTCGGTAAAGCTGGTATTGTTGCCGGCGCGGAAATAATCGGAATCGTCTCCGGTAGCGTTAGCGCTTAGCAGCAGGTGCTGTACGCCGCTTGCCTCTTCCAGATCTACCAGGTAGTGATTGGAAACCGTATTGCCCGGTTTGCTGTTGTCCACCATATCTTCGGACACATGCCAGATAAGAATACCGCGATTGGCCCCCGGCAGCCCGGCGTCAAAGCCGTATCCCTGCCTGTTCTCTACAAGAAAATACTCGTAAGAAGGGAAAGCGCTGTCGCGCAGCAAATACATGGCTGAAGAATTATCTTCAATACGCGGCAGAGATTTCGCGCCTATAGTCGTAAGCTGCGTCGGGGTAGCCCAGCCCAGGGTCTTCTTGCACCAGGCGCTCATATGCGCGGGGGACGACCCATCCCATCCAGGCCCGTTCCATGAACCGCCAGACATAAGACAGAATGCACCTAGGCCGCTGGTGACATTCAAAGTATCGTAGAGGTCGGGCAGACCAAGAAAATGTCCTGTCTCGTGGCATATGACGCCTATACGAATAATACCTGAACCACTATTGCCGCGTAGTTCCGGTTCGGTATGGTAGTTGCTCATTGCAACACCGTCATAATTGCGTGGGTCTAAACCTAGATCCCATTGATGAGACCATATAGTATTCGAAGGATTCCCATCTTCCTGCCCCCGACCGGAGTGTATAATATCCAGACCGTCTATCTGGTGGTCACCATTACCGTCTACAGTTCTAAAATCAAAACCACTAGACTCAAGTTGGTCTATGGCATCCCTAACCATTTGCTGCGGGGCGGCATCATTACCTTCCCCTCCGACATCAGCGCCATAATAGGCCTGTGTATGCGGCAAAGTTACCCAGTCTGTAACAACTGAAATCACATTCAGCTTGCCATATGAAACCTCGTTATAGTAGTCCCAGACCGACCCTTTTGCCCCATCATAATTATAGCCATGCTGATTAAAAAGATTTTCGAAGTCGGCCTTGCTTTTAGTAGCCGCTTGGTCCGAGAACCGGGCGAGGATTACCAGGTTTTTCATGGTCCCGGTCAGAATGGGCGTCCTGGCCGGCGCGGAGGCGGCTTGAGTTCCGCTAACCGTGGAGGCGCTGGAAGAGACGCGGAAGGGCGAGGAGGCCTCGACTTTGGTCCGCTTAGCTTTAGCGGCTTTAAACCGCGCGGTATCGAAGAGTCGTTTGGAAAAACCGAGAATTGCAGGGTTCGAGGCGCCCACTTTATTTCTGCCGGCGTGAAGGGAACCGGAAGCATCCTTCTCGGCGTAAACCCAATTTCTGGTGCCGGTGTCTTTCAGCACCGTATAGCCGCTATGGTCCTCGTTCCAATGGTAATACTCGTCGCCCTTAAGCGAGATCTGCACGGTAGTCCCGTCCGCCTGCAGCACTTCCATGGGCCTGGGATTAGCCGGCACGGCGCGGCAAAGGGACGGCGCCGCCAGCGCGAACGCGAGGAAAAGGAAAGCGGGATAGAACCTGACGGATTTGTTGCTTTTCATAGTAGCTGCGCCTACCGACGGACCTTCCTGCGGGCCTGCTTCGGCTCCAGGGTCACCTCTGAAATATCTGACCATTCTCCGGGGCCAAAAGTGTCGGCGCCCATAACCCTCATATAGTAGGCCTTCCCTGGCTTAACCGGCAGGTCGGCGGCCTTATACGTGCAGGTGTCGGTGAAAACTTCGGCCAGCGGGGCGGAAAAATCTTTAGAGTCGGAAACCTGCAGCCGGTAAAATTTGGCCTTGCCGCCCCAGGAAATGGAGCGCCCGCTGATCCTGGCCCTGGCGGGCAAGACCGGTGAGGCGGGCTTGCCGGCGGACGCCGGGCGGGCTTTTCTGGAAACCGCGAAGGAGCCCGGCTCGGAGAAGGCCCCTTCCCTGGTTTCGCCGTTGTTCAGGACCAGTTGGCCGGAGACGCGCCAGTAATAGACCCCGTCGTTCCAGAAGGCGGGATAAAGCCGGTAGGTGTTACGCGCAAGCCCGGTATCCAGGGTTAAAGAATCGAACGCCTCTTCCGTGCTGATCTGCAGGCGGTAGGAAACGGCCTTCATAACCTCGTTCCAGTTCAGGTCTATGGCCGCGCCTTTGCGGCCGCCCTTGAGCACGCTGAGGCTCACTACCAGCGGCGCCGCGGGCGGGTCTTCCACAAACCGTTTGTTCCAGGTATTAGCCGCAAAGACGGCCTTCTCGCCGTATTTGGCGAAAGAGCCCCAGTCGTCCACCCTGCCGCGGTAGATCAGCACGCCGTAAAGCTCGCCCAGTTCCTTGTCCAGGTCCTGCGGCACATAGCCTTCGAAAACACTGGGCGGGTAGGATTTCAGCAGCTTGGCCCCGTTCTTCTCCAGGAAATCCTGAAATTTCTTATCGAAAGCCATCTCAGGCCCGGGCAATACCAGCAAGGCGTTAACCTGCGCCTCATCTTCGGCCCGCGTTGGCGGACAAAAAGCAAGTACCGCCAGCGCGGCGGCCGTAAAAACCAGCGCAGTTACTTTTTTCATGCTGCTTCTCCGTTGCTCCCTATATTATAGCCCTGAATTATGACGGATTTATTGCGCCGTTTTTATATAATCTAACTATGGCGGACACGAACCTTGCGGTCAGCGAAGAATGCGTAGAACCGGAGCTCATAAGCCCCGGCGGCGGTCCGCGCCGGGAGGAGCCCCGTTTCAGCGCTCCTCCCCCCCAGGCCCCCGGCCTGCTCGCCCGCATTAAGATGCGCCTGGCAGCCGCCATGGCGATAGTCGGCATCTGCCTCTTCATAGCCGGCGCCCTGCTCACCTCCACCCTCATAGGCGCCATCATCGGCATCCCGCTCATGCTGCTCGGAGCCCTGATCTTCTACCTGCTCTTCAAACTCCTCTCCTTCGGCTCCACCAACACCTTCACCTTCCGCCGTTTCTAACCTTTCACAACAAAAACATAAGAGCCCAAGCCCCCGGAGGGGCGCCGAGGGTATGAGGTCGGCGGGTCGTCACGGACTGAAGCCGCTTGCGCAGCGCGGCGAGGGAGTGACGAGGCGCGCGAACGGTGTTCGCGACGCCGTGCCCGACGACCCCATATCCTCGGCGCACCGACTTCACATCTCGCGGCGCTACTTTACGTTGATCGTCATACCGGCCGAGTGCGCGGCGAATTCCGGCGCGTACATAGACTGCAGCACCGCCGCTCCCAGCTTGTAGGAACCGGGCGTAGTAGGGCGCAGCCGGTACTTCAGCGTATACTCGCCGTGCGGCAGCCATTCCACAAAGAAGTTGGTAAGCGAATCACGAGGCTCCTCGTAGCGGCCCAGCTGGTCCCACTTCCAGCCGCTGTTCAGCTCCTCGGCCTCGAACCCAGCGGCCTTCGGGTCCTTCAGGTGCACATACTCGAACTGACTGCGCGTCTTAACGGTCAGGTGCACCTCGATCTCGTCGCCAACCCCCACCGTAGCGCCTGAAGCCAACGGCTTAAGCGTATAAACGTCCCCCTCCTTGCTCCGCAGGAAATACTGCCGGGAAACGTTCATCATGCCCGCCGGAGACTCCTCCGCCGTCTTATCCGTAGTATAGATGCCGGTGAAAGCCGCGAAGGCCAGGCCCGGTCCTTTCTTCTCCACGCGGGGAGAAAAGTCCTTCGGCGTAATTTCCTTACCGTACTTGGACCAGCGCAGCGGCGCCGCCACCCAGTCGAAGGGCTGCAGTTCCTTGTTCTCCGAAATGCCGCCCCACTTTATAGAATAGTTCTCGGCCTTGTCCAGCGCGCCCTTGCTCTTCATAACGTCGAGCAGCGAGTAGATGGCCGCCGCCGAAGCCTTGGTGGATTTCCACTCGTTGGCCTTGCGGTTAAACAGCAGCCAGCGCACCAGGCCCGCTATCTTCGGGTCCTTCGGATGCACCGCCAGCAGCGTGCGCAGGATAAAGGCGTGCTTCTCCACCGTGTCGTTGTACCACAGCCAGGAGATCTTCTCAGGCGTCCAGTACACCCCGGCGATATCGTCGGAGCGCGCTCCGTCCATGGCCCGGGCCAGGTAGCTTTCGGCCTTGGCCTTTTCGCCCAAGCGCAGGTAAACGTAAGCCGCGTAGGCCTTGCCGAAGGCGGTCATAGCGCCCGCGTGCTTGTCGGCGTAGTCCGTCCAGGCCTTGGCGTAAGTCAGGGCGGTCTTGCTCTCCGGCCAGGCAGCCGGGAAAGAGGTCACCACGTAGGCCGCGTACAGCACCAGCGAGGTCTGCTCTTCCTCCGCCTTCAGATGCGCGGGGATTTCGGCCAGCACGTAAGCCAGCGCCCGCTTGGCCATGTCCTGCGGTACGTCCACGCCGTAGCGCGAAGCTTCGGCGAACCCCTCCAGCGCGTAGAGCGTCATATACAGGCTGGGATGGCCGCCGGGGAACCACGGGAAGGAACCGTCGGAGTTCTGGTAAGCCTTCAGTTTGTAAAAGGCGTCTTCCTTCTCGGCGGCCACCACCTTGGGGTCCAGCATATCAACCACGGGCCAGTAAGACTTGCGGCCCTGTGATTCCTGCTCCCACGGGCTTTCCATCAGGCTCATCAGCCTCACGGGGTTATCCCTTTCCCACGCCGGAGTAAGCGTATCGCGCTTCGGAATCTTGGCCACCGAGGCGCGCAGCTGCGGGTACTTGCGGTAGAAACTGTTGGTGATAGCCAGCGGCACGTAGCGGTTCAGCAGCTGCTCGGTGCATTCGTAAGGATAGTGCACCAGGAAGGGCAGGCTATTGAGCACCGTAAGGATCAGCTGCGGCTGCACCTCCAGGTGCAGCGACTCCACCTCGCGGGTGGGGTCCGCTTTTTCAAGCTCGGGCAGGCTGAAGGTCTTGGCGGAATCCCCGTCGAGCGCGGCCACGCCGGAAGCTATCAGGCGCTCGCGCGAAGGCAGCACGGGCAGGTCGTTCTCCTGCGCGTCGGCGAGCTGCCCGGAGCGGGCCACCGCGCGCACCTTGTAGGCCGCCGTGCCGCGCGGCGCGGTTATGTCCCAATATATGCTCACGGTGCCGTTCCCCTTAACGGAGAAAGGCCGCGAAAGGTCTTTTATTCCAAAGTCGCCAGCGGCGTCCCCGCCTTCCCGCGTTACAGACAGCGCCACTTCGCCGGCCAGCTCGCCGGCGGTGTCGTTGGTCACCACGGCGGTCAGCCGGGAAACGTCGCCCTCGCGGAAGAAGCGCGGAAAGTCCAGGCGCACCATCAGGTCCTTTTTGGTAACAGCCTCGGCGCTGAAAGAGCCGCGCCGCACGTCGCGCGTCACCAGGTACGAAGAGATCTTCCACGAAGTAAGCCGCTCGGGGATGCGGAAAGAGAAAGCGCCCTCGCCTTTAAACACCTTGAGCTGCGGGTTATAATAGGCCGTCTCGGAAAAATCCGTACGCACTTTAACCTCGGGCTGTTGAGGCGCGTCTTCCTTCCTGCTTTTCGCCATTGCGCCCGGAGCGCCGGCTAGAGAGGCCTTACCCGAAGCCATTTCCATCGAACGCGTAGGAGCCGCCGCCGGAGCCGCCAGCGTATTGGAAGAATCCATAGCCAGCATCTGCCCGCCAGCTCCGGACTCCTCAAAAGCTATTCCCTTGGACTTATAACCGCCGCGGCCATAGCCGCGAACCCGCGCGGATGCTATCCGCAGCGAAGCCATGCGCTCCTCGGCCGTGGCGCCCCGGAAAGCCTCCAGCATGCGCTGGATGATCCCGGTCCTGATAGGCAGCGTAAGCGTGTAGGGATTGAACAAGGACCCTTGGCCTGTTCCCTCTGAAGGGCGCGCCGGGTAAAGAGAATCCCCCCAGAAACCTGCGTCGCTGCCGTAATACTCAAGCGAGCGGTCGAACACCTTGACCATAGCCTCGCCGGAGGCCGGCTTGCCGGCCCGGTCTTTAGCTCTCAGCTTCCAGAAAACCTTCTGGCCGGGGGCCAGTACCTTGTCGTAGTCGAGGGAAAGGGAAACTTCCTTGTCCTTGCGCGGCACGTCGGCCTCGGCCATGGCCGAGTAAACCTTGAAGTCCCCGGCGCCGAACCAGCGCAGGCCGAAGCCGCCGCGATGTTCGCGCCCGACCTTAAGACTAAGTACCGAAAGGCCGCCTTCGCCCAGCATTTCATGGGAAAGCACGAAGCTGCCGCCCATAAGCTCGGCGTATTTTACGCCCTTGAGCGCGGAAGCGCCCATCAGCACGCGGGCCGTTTCGCCGGGCTGGTAGGAAGAATGTTCGAACAGCGCCACCGGCGGCAGTTTAAGCGCCGAGTTGCGCCCGGCCGAAGCCGAGGCGGAAACCAGGATAAGCTGGGATACGCTCTCCCCTCCCCACGGATCCTTGGCCGTCAGGCGCAGGCGGTACACGCCAGGCTGCAGGGCCTTTAGTTTTAGAGCGGCCGGCTTGTCTTTTGAGAAAGCCAGTGTCCCGCCGTCGGCCTTAGGCCCGTCCGGCACCTGGCTGAACGCCTGCTCCAGCGACGGGTTGCGCCCGAAAGAGCCCCACTGGCCCTGGCCGGAGTCGCCGGCCGGTGCCTTTTCCAGCCGGTAAAGAGAATACGCCGCCGAGCCGTCCTGCGGCGTGTCGTTAAGGTCCATCAGGCGGGCCTTAAGAAGCGCCGGCTTCTCCGGCGTGAAGAACCCGGCTTCGGGCGTAAGGTCGAACATGTAAGCTTTGGAGCCCGCGCGGTAAGAGCGGGAATCCGTTATAGTGCGGCCGCCGGCGTCGCGGGCGTCGGCGGTAACGTAATAGGAGGACGGGTAATCCTTGTAAGTGTCACTTTCGGCCTGCGGAGTAAAAGAGAAAGTAAAGCGCCCGTCGTCGCCGGTCTTAGTTTCGCCGGCAGCCACTTCCGCTGAACCGGAAGCGCCGTAGAACCAGCCCCAATACCAGCAGTACCAGGGGATGTAGCGGGAGCGAGTAACGCGGTACTTCACCGACGCGCCGGGCACGGGCGAGCCGAAGTAGTACTTCACCGCGCCGGAAACCTCGGCCTTGCCGCCGTAGCGCCACGGCTTGTCGGCGGCCTCGAGCTTAACTTCGAACTCGGGGCGCTTGTATTCCTCCACGCCAAAACTGGCCGAGCCGCTGAAGTTGTAGTTATACTCGGCCATCTCGGCGGATACAGTGTACTGGCCGAGCAGGCGGCCAGCGGGAACGGTAAATGCGCCAGCCGCGCTGCCAAGCCCGCTAACCGGCAGGGTCTTGGTATAGACTTCCTGCCAATTGGCGTCGCGCGCGGTTATCTTAAGCTGCGCTTTACCATCGTAAACCCGGAAGCCACGCGGCTCGCGGATCAGGGCGGTGGCTTTGAATTTGACCTCCTGCCCGGGCCGGTACACCGGCCGGTCCGTCTCAAGAAAGATGTTTATAGGCGAGGGAACGTTCAGGCCGGAAGAAGCGTAGGAATTCCAGTAGGCATAAGCGCCGCCGCGGCTGAGCAGCGGGTCCAGCGAAAAATACTCGTTGGAGGGATAGGAAAGTTTGAAAGGCTGGGCGAACGCGGCCACGCCGTCGGGGCCCGTCTTAAGCGGGAGCATTTCCCAGTTTCCGTAAGAGCGGTTGAACCAGGCGTCTATGCCGGCGGCGGCCAGCGGCTGTCCGGTAAGGGCGTTTACGGCGTAAAGCCGGAAAAGGTCGCTGGAGGTCTCGCGCCCGGGGTTAGCCGGGTCGTAAAGATAAGCCTCGGGATCGCCGGCGATGCCGCCGGTGCCGAGCAGGAAGATGTCGGTGATATTGAGCGTTACGGCCTTCATCAGCGAGGACCCGTCCTCGAAGCCGCTGTCTCCGGAAGCTACCACTACGTAGATGCCTTTTTTTAAACCGGGGGACGCTATCTCCTGGTCCTTGTACTGGTAAGGGCCGGGGTAGCTCAGCTTCGTCTGCCATTCCAGGTCCGCTTTCTTCTGCAGGAAATACTTCACGGAATCTTCCTGCAGATACTTCAGCCTGCCCAGACCCTGCTCGCCGGACCTGCCTATGCCGGCCAACTCTTCGGGCGTGGTTTTGTATGCGCGGAAATAAACCGCGGGCAGGTTGCGGGCGTTAATCTTAAGGCTTTTAAGGCCGGGAGGCGGCGCGAAGGAACCGTAAAGCTCCAGGCGCGGCAGCTCTATCTCGGCGCGCAGCGCGGCGCAAAGTCCGGCGGGCCTTGATTTGGCGGCCTCGGCTTCGGCCTTTTTACAAGTATCCACTACGCCCTTGAAATCCTGGCTGTTCTGCAGCAGCGCGGCCGCCTGGTAGCCGGCCCAGGTCCTGGCCAGCGGGGTCTGGAAAGAGACGGCCCACTTCTTAAGCGTGACCAGCGCGGCGGCGCGCAGTTTTACTCCGTCGGCAATGGCGACACGGTCGCCGTGCTCCAGCGGGATAAGCAGACGCTGCAGGCGCCAGTATTCGCGGGCAAAATCCATGGCCGCGGAACTGAGCGAAGCAGCTTCCTCGAAAATGGCGGCTGCTTTCAGCGCGGCGGGAGCCTGGGAATTATAATCGGCTTTGTAGTCCGGCGCGGCAAAAGACAGGCCGTCGGGCAGGGTGCCTGCGGCGGCGGACTCCCCCAGCAGGTAGCTGGTCCAGCGCAGCACGGCAAAATCCCAGAGCGTGGGCGTATAAGCCAGCTCGGCGCCTTTCAACTCCACAAAATAGCCTTCATTCTCCAGGCGGCGCTTCAGCAGCTCGCCGCGCAGGGACCAGAGCGAGTTGTAATCCGCCTCGATGCGGCGCTGCCACTGGGCGCGAGTCAGCTTGGTAACGTCCGTGGCGCCCTGCTGCTCGTCGGCGGGCAGGGAATAACCGTACTGGGTAAGGAAGCTCCGGCCGGTTTCGGCGCGGAGCAGCAGCAGCCGGCCCTGCCAGAGCTGGTCGGCGGGCAGCTTTAGGTCTGAAAGCCGCTGGGCGGCTTCGCCGAAACGGAAAAGCAGGGCTTCGCACTCGGCGGAGCGGTACTGGGCCTTAAGCCCGTCCTCGCCGGGCAGGCCGGCGGCCTGGCCGTAAGCGGTAAGCGCTTCCTGGTAAAGGTTCTTGGCGAAAAGCTGGTCCGCGGTGGTCAGCCCCGCCGGCGCGGCCGAAGCCAGGCACGGGAACAACAGGATAGACAGAAGTACTTTCATTTTTCCCCCTAAGCTCACTTAAAATCCCCCAACAAGATCTGTTCCAGCTCAAGCTCAACACCGCACTTCGCCTTAACCCTGGCGCGCACCTCGCCCATAAGGGCGTAGATCTCGGCCGCCGTGGCCCCGCCGGAATTAACTATGAACCCGGCGTGCTTGGCGGAAACTTCCGCCCCACCCACCTTGAAACCTTTAAGCCCCGCCGCGTCTATAAGGCGGGAGGCGTAATCGCCCTGCGGGCGCTTGAACACGCTGCCGGCCGACGGGTATTCCAAAGGCTGTTTCGTCTCGCGCGCGGCCAGCACGCAGGAGCGGTCCTGCAGGAGCACGCCGGTATCGCCAGGTTCGAATTCAAACCTGGCCGAAAGTATGGTGAGCCCGTCGAGCCCGTCCACGCGCCGGTAGCCGAACGTCATGTTTTTTTTCTCTAGCCTGACCGCTCGCCCTTCTCTGTCGAAAGCCTCTATGGAGACCAGCCGGTCAAAGGTTTCCTGCCCGAAAGCCCCGGCATTCATGCGCACGGCGCCGCCGACAGAGCCGGGGATGCCGGAAGCCTTCTCGAAGCCGGCCAGGCCGCTTCCGGCTGAAAGTTTGGCGAGGTCGTCCCACAGCACCCCGGCCTGCGCGGTGATGGCGCCGCCCTCCAGCTTAAGGCCGGACAGGCGCCCGGTCAGCGCGGTCACGCCGGGGAGGCCCCGGTCGCTCACCAGCACGTTGGAGCCCCGGCCCAACACAAGAAGCGGCGCGGAATTCTGCCGGCACCAGCCAGCCAGCCACAGCAGCTCTTCCGGGGTACCCGGCTTCACCAGCGCCTCGGCCCTGCCGCCGGCGCGGTAAGTAGTAAAAGCCGAAGCCGGCTCGTCGAGAAGACAATACTCCCCGAATTTTTCTTTAAGGGCTTTGAAGTCAGACATTGGATGCGGCACCTTTTAATAGTTTTAACGGCCACTCTTTGCGGCCCACCAGGTAGACCCCGGCCATGATCAATACACCCCCGGCGAAAGCCGGAGCCGCCGCCTTCTCGCCCAGGAACAGGTAGGCGGAGAGCAGCGTGGCGAAAGGCTCCAGATAAATAAAATAGGACGTTTTAACCGGGCCCAGACCTTCCACGGCGTTGTTCCAGAACAGGTAAGCCAGCGCCGACGAAAGCACGCTGAGGTAGGCGAGGCTGGCCCAGGCGCGGGGCGGCAGGGCGGCGAACTCGGCGGGCCCTCCGGCGGCGAACCACGGCGGCAGCAGGGTAGCCAGCGCCACCAGCATGGTCAGCGTGGTAACCTTGGCCTGGCGCCAGGAGGTGAGCCATTTTTTAGTGAGGATAACGTAAACCGCCCAGGAAGCTGCCGTCACAAGGAACACCAGGTCCCCGCGGGTAGACGGCAGGGTCAAGGCCCCGGCGCCCGCCCTGGAGAGCACAACAAGGATGGTGCCGGCGAAGCCCAGCAGGAAAGCCGCTATCTTAAACGGCCCTATTCTTTCGCCCAGCGCGGCCATAAGCCCCGCCACCATGATGGGCGTGGAGGCTATCAGCCAGCCAGCGTGCGAGGAAAGGGTAAACTTAAGCGCGTAAGCCTGCAGGTACTGCTGGCTGGAGATCCCCAGTACGGACAGGGCAAGGAGTTTCCAGAGATTGCTGAATTTAAAATCTGAGGCGCGGAGGCCCGAGCCGCTCAGGAAGATCAGGGCCAGCGTTCCGATCAAGGTGCGGAAAGTTACGATGGAGAGCAGGGAAAGCTCGGTGCCAAGGTACTTGGTGAAAGGATACGCGCCCCCCCACACCGTGGCGGCGAACAATACCTGGAAATAGAGCCAGCTGGAGTTATTTTTATTTTGCATCCGGCTTGAAAAAAGCCCCGTCAGCGCGGACTGCCGGCTGACGGGGCGAAACGGCTTTTACTTGGACAGGACTTTCTTAATGCGCTTGAAGGCCCAGTCTATCTCTTTCTTCGTAATTACGAGGGGCGGCGCGAAGCGGATGACGTGGTCATGCGTTTCCTTGGCCAGCAGGCCCAGGCCCATCAGCTGCTCGCAGTAGGGGCGGGCGGCGCAGTCCAGCTCAAGGCCTATCAGCAGGCCTTTGCCGCGGATCTGCTTTATGTGCGGGCCCTTGATGGAGCGCAGCTTCTCTATGAAGTACGCGCCCATCTCGAAAGACTTCTCTACGAGCTTCTCTTCGATGATTACGCGCAGGGCTTCGCGCGAAACGGCGCAGGCCAGCGGGTTGCCGCCGAACGTGCTGCCGTGGTCGCCGGGGTTGAACACGCCCAGGATGGCCTTGGAGGAAGCCACGGCGGACATCGGCATTACGCCGCCGCCGAGCGCTTTTCCCATAATGATCATATCGGGCTTAACATCCTCGTAGTCGCAGGCGAACTTTTTCCCGGTGCGGCCGAAGCCGGTCTGAATCTCGTCGGCGATAAACAGCACGTTATTGGCCTTGCACAGGTCGTAGGCGGCCTTAAGGTAGCCCGCCGGCGGCACTATGATACCGGCCTCGCCCTGGATAGGCTCCACGATGAAACCAACGGTATTAGGGTTGATGGCTGCCTTCAGCTCCTCGATATTGCCATAGCCCACCACTTTGAAGCCGGGCGTGAAGGGGCCGAAGCCGTCCTTATACTGCGGCTCAGTGGACATCGCCACAATGGTGATGGTGCGCCCGTGGAAGTTGTTGGTAACGCAGATAATCTCGGCCTTGTCTGCCTGCACGCCTTTAACCTTGTAGCCCCATTTGCGGGCGGCCTTCAGGGCGGTCTCGACGGCCTCGGCGCCGGTGTTCATGGGCAGCACCATCTCGTAGCCGGTGAACTCGCACAGCTCTTTGAAGAACGGGCCGATCTGGTCGTTGTTGAAAGCGCGCGAGGTCAGGGTGACCTTCTTCGCCTGGTCGGTAAGGGCTTTAATAATCCGGGGATGCCTGTGGCCGTGATTCAGCGCGGAGTAAGCGCTGAGCATATCCATATATTTGTTGCCTTCTGGATCCTTTACCCACACGCCCTTGGCGGTAGTGATAACTATCGGAAGCGGATGATAATTGTTGGCGCCGTAATGCTCGGCCATCTCCGCAAGCTTGTGACTTTCGGTATTTTGAGTGTTCGTATCCATGATTCCTCCATTGTTGACATGGCGGACATTAAAAAATAAACGTTAAAAAGTCAGGCTCTCCCGATCGCTTTTTGACTTTTATTTTCCGATCTCCGCGGTTTTCTAAAACTTGAGTCCCGCGCCGAGCGAATAGCCGGTCTGCCCGTGCAGAATATTGTAAGCCCCGTACACGTAGAGCAGCGGCACCGGAGAAAAGCGCACGCCCAGCGTGTAGCGCGGCTTGGAGATGGTGCCGGATTTGCCGTTAAGGGCGGCGCTTACGTTCTTAACTTCCACCTTAGTCTTATCCAGGCCGACCCCGATGTAAGGCTTTATGAAAGGGATGTCGAAGGAAGCGGCCGCGTCCATGGACATGTGGGTGCCTTTGAAGTATTTGAAGTCTATAACGTCGTAGTAGGCGGAAACCGACACGTCGGGGATGAACTTGGTGACCGTCCCGCTCTTAAGCACCTGGACGCGGAGCCCGCCGCCGAGAATGGAGAAACCGGAATAGCTAACGCCGCGCGCCACCAGGTCGGCGTCCACTAACGGGAGCGCTACCCCCACATGGGCCATCGGCAGGCCGAAAGCATTCACCTTGGCGTTGCGCAGGATCCGGTTGTCGGCGCTGGGCTTGGCCTGTACCGCGACATCCACGCCCACGTCGAAACCGGGGAAGCCTATGGACCGGCCGGAACTAAAGTCGTTAGCGCCTATAAGCCCGCCC
Organism: Elusimicrobiales bacterium; assembly: GCA_038204165.1. Lineage (GTDB taxonomy): Bacteria > Elusimicrobiota > Elusimicrobia > Elusimicrobiales > UBA9959 > UBA9959. The sequence goes on along the minus strand of JBBRDG010000002.1, from coordinate 18,853 downwards.
AGGTCGGCGGCAAAAGGCTTTAACTCGGAACTGCTGGAAATGTCCTTAAAGTGCGTAAAAGGCCCGGCCATGGCGGCGACGGCCATCAGCTGAAGCAGACAGACGGAAAGTGCGATCTTTTTCATTTTATTCTCCTTGGAAAACGGCTTATTAGCCCCTATGCCTATATTTTACAAAATAATAGTAAGATTTAACCGCCAAAACGGCGCCCCGCGCGGCCCGGGCGGAGAGACGTTTCCCGGGCTATTTGCTATCATTGATACATGGATTTTCTGCCCATAACCCCTGAAGAGGTTAAAAAGCGCGGCTGGGACGCTGTGGACGTGGTCTTTGTGACCGGCGACGCCTATGTGGACCACCCCTCTTTCGCCATGGCGCTGGTGGGCCGCCTGCTCGAGTCCGAGGGCCTGCGCGTGGCCATCCTGGCGCAGCCGCGCTGGGAGAACTGCGCGGATTTCCGCCTGTTCGGCAAGCCCCGCCTGTTTTTCGGCGTCTCCGCCGGCAACATGGACTCGATGATCAACAAGTACACTCACAACAGGAAGATCCGGTCCACCGACGATTTTTCCCCCGGCGCCCGGCCCGGCCTCCGCCCCGACAGGGCTACCATTATCTATTCCCAGCGCGCGCGCGAAGCTTACCCCGACGTACCCATCATAATCGGCGGCATTGAAGCCACCATGCGGCGCTTCGCCCATTACGACTATTGGTCCGACAAGGTGCGCAAGAGCGTGCTGCTGGATTCCAAAGCCGACCTGCTGGTCTACGGCATGGGCGAGCGGCAACTGCGCGAGATCACCGCCCGGCTGAAGGCGGGGCAGAGCATAAAGGACATGCGCGACATCCGCGGCACGGCCTACCCGCTGGGCGCCAGGGAGGCGGCCGAGTTTAAGGTCCCCGGAGCCATAGAACTCCCCACCGCCGGAGAAGTGACCGGCGACAGGGTAAAGTTCTCCACGGCCACCCGCATAATTTACGAGGAGTCCAACCCTTTCAACGCCCGCCCGCTGGTACAGAAGAGCGAAGGCAAGGCCGTGGTGCAGAATCCCCCCGCCCTGCCGCTCTCCACGGAGGAGATGGATTTCATCTACGGGCTGCCCTTCCGTAAACTGGCCCACCCTTCCTACAAGGAGCCGGTCCCCGCACTGGAGACCATCAAGGATTCGATAGTTATCCATCGCGGCTGCTTCGGCGGCTGCGCTTTCTGCTCGCTCACGCTGCACCAGGGCCGCTTTATCCAGAACCGCTCCGCCGCCTCGGTGGAAAAAGAAGCGGAGGCGCTGCTGAAGACCCCGCGCCACCCCGGCAACATTTCGGACCTGGGCGCCCCGTCGGCCAATATGTACGCGATGGGCGGCAAGGACATGACCATCTGCAAAGCCTGCCGCAAGCTCTCCTGCGTGCACCCGGTCATCTGCCCCAACCTTAACACGGATTACAAGCCGCTGCTGGCGCTGATGCGCGGCGTGCGCGCGTTGAAGGGCCTGAAGAAAGCTTTTGTGGCCAGCGGCATCAGGATGGACCTGGCGCTGAAATGCGGCGAGTATATTTCGGAGATAGCGCGGTTCCACACCGGCGGGCTGCTGAAGGTGGCGCCCGAACATATTTCGCCAAAAGTGTTGTCGATCATGAAGAAGCCCTCGGTGGAAGTGTTTAAGGAATTCGCGGACAAGTTCCTGGCGGAATCAAAAAAAGCGGGCAAAGAGCAGTACCTGGTGCTCTACTTCATCTCGGCGCATCCCGGCTCCACTATCGAGGACATGGCCGAGCTGGGCGTGTTCCTGAAAGAAAGGAATATCCGCCCCCAGCAGATAAACGATTTCCTCCCCGCGCCGATGGAGCTGGCCACGTCGATCTATTTCACCGGGCTGGACCCCTTCACGCTGGAGCCGGTCTACGTCCCAAAAAAAGAAACGGAGCGCCGCATGCAGCGGGCGCTCCTTCAGTACTACAAACCGGAAAATAAACCCCTCATCATCAGGGCCCTGCGCGAAATAAACCGCCAGGACCTCCTCAAGAAACTACTGTAACCCCTTACCCCTTAAGGTGGTGCTTCTTTATGAAGTCCAGGATCTCCGGCCCATAAAGGGCGGCCTTCTCGGCGCCCAGACCCTTTATTTCCTTCAGGTCCTCGAGCGTGCGCGGCTGGGAAAGCGCCAGGCGTTCCAGCACGTCGTTACCCAGGATGGCCTCGGGCAGCATGTTGCGTCTGACGGCCATCTCCTTGCGCCACATCTTCAGGTCGTGGAAGCGGTTCTTCACCGTTTCAAAATAGGCGCGCTTCTCGCGCGAGATCTCGCGGCGCGGCACGGTGTACTCTGGGGCTTTCAGGCCCTTCTGCAGGGCTTCGCGGATCCAGCCGCCGTGGTTGGCCAGCACGTAGCCGCTCACGCCCTTAAAAATGGAAAGATTATGAAGACCTTCCCTCGGGGCCACCGAGAGGCGTAGCATAAGGTCGGCGCTGATGATCTTGAACGACGGGGCGTCGCGTTTTATGGCGGCCATCTCGCGGGCCAGGTACAGCTCGCGCAGCACGGCGAGCCCGCGGCCGTTCAGCTGCCGGGCGCCTTTCAGCGTAAGAAAGCCGCTCTCGTCGAAGCGCATCGGGGACGGCTCGATCTTGCAGATCTGGGCGAACTGCCCGGTGGCCTCTTCCAGCCTGCCCTTCTTCTCCAGCTCCACGGAGAGCAGGTCGCGCAGCTTCTTCAGGTAAATGGTATCGCAGCTGGCGTAGTCCAGCATCTCTTTGGAGAGCGGGCGCCGGCCCCAGTCCGCCTTCTGAAATTTCTTATTCAGCTCCACCTTGAAGAATTCCTGCACCATGCTGTCCAGCCCGCACTTTATGATCCCCAGGTACTTGGCGGCCACCATCACGTCGAAGATATTGACGAAGACGCAGGGCATGGCGGCCTTGAACACCCTGATGTCCGAATCCGCGGAATGAAAAATCTTCTCCACCGCCGGATCGGCGAAAACCGGGAACAGCGGTTTTATGTCCACCGCCAGCGTGTCTACCACGGCGTTTATGTGCTCGCTCGAAAGCTGCATCAGGCAGAACTTCTCTTTATAGACGTAAAGACTGTTCGACTCGGTGTCGATAGAAAGATATTTATGCGAGGCCAGCTTTAAGGCCAGCTCGTTAAATTCAGCTTGTTTGTCTATGAAAGTGTAACTCATGATAAAATATAATAACATTTAGGGGCGGCCCATATATATGCCCACGATAATTTTCAATAAGCCTTATGGCGTCCTGTCCCAATTCACCCCGGAGCACGGGCACCGCAGCTTGTCCGAATTCGGCTTCCCAAAGGGCGTCTACCCCGCGGGCCGCCTGGACCACGACAGCGAAGGCCTGCTGCTGCTTACCTCGGACGGCGAGCTGCAGGCTTATATTTCCGATCCACGCCACAAGACCCCGAAAACCTACTGGGCACAGGTAGAAAAAGAAATAGACGCCGAGGCGCTCGCGAAGCTGCGCCGCGGCGTAACCCTTAACGACGGGCCCGCGCTGCCCTGCGGGGCCAGGGCGCTGCCCGACCCGGACCTGCCTCCCCGGGATCCACCCGTCCGTTTCCGCAAGACCATCCCGACCTCGTGGGCGGAACTGGTCCTGAAGGAAGGCCGCAACCGCCAGGTGCGCCGCATGCTGGCGGGTGTCGGTTTTCCGGTGCTGCGGTTGCTGCGCCGGGCCATTGGCCCCCTCACCACCGAGGGGCTGGAACCCGGCCGGTGGCGCGCGCTGACAGACAAGGAAGTAACCAGCCTGAGATTTTAGCCGGCAGATTTGCTATTTTGTTCTGAAGCCTTACCTAGGAGAGAAAATTATGAGCATCCCCCCCCGCATAGGTTTTATCGGACTCGGCATCATGGGCCGGGCCATGGCGGCCAACCTGCTGAAAGCCGGCTTTCAGGTGTCGGTCTATAACCGCACGCGGGAGCGCACCACGGAATTCGCGGACCAGGGCTGTCAGGTAGCTTCCACTCCCCGGGCGCTGGCCAAGATGAGCGATACTATTATTACCATGGTGGCCGACCCCGCCGCCATGGATGCCGTGCTGGAAGGACCGGAAGGCGTCCTGTCCGCCTTCTTAGGCGGCAACACGCTGATAAACATGAGCACCCTTTCCCCAGACTATACCGCCTCGCTCGCGAAGAAATGCTACATAGCCGGAGTACAGTTCCTGGACTGCCCGGTCTCCGGTTCCAAAGGCGCCGCGGAACAGGCGCAGCTGGTTATCCTCGCCGGCGGCGACAAGGCGGTGCTGGACAAACTTGCCCCGGTCTTCAAGGCCATGGGCCGCTCGGTGATCTACGCAGGGCCCGCGCCCGCCGGGACCGCGCTTAAGCTCTGCATCAACCTGGTAGTGGCCCAGCTGACCACCGCCATTACGGAAGCCGCGGCGCTGGCCGAGGCGCAGGGAATAGCCCCGTCCCTGATCTTCGATACGCTGGCCGAGAACCCCGCGCTCAACTGCGGCTACTTCGCCCTTAAAAAGAACAACGTCCTGACAAAGGACTACCCGCCGGCCTTTCCGCTGCGGCATATGCTTAAAGACGCCCGCTTCATGCTGGCGGAAGCCGCCAAGAGGAAGATGGAGCTGCCGGTGACGGCCGCAGCCGAGAAGCTGATGGAAAAATCTTTTAAATGCGGCTACGGCGAGCTGGACCTGAGCGTGGTACTCAGGAACCTGACGGAACCGCTGGAGGTCAAATGACCGCGCGCAAGGCCCTGGCGGCGGAGCTGACCGCTTACTGGGAATTCATTCAGAAACACCCGCTGCTCAGCTTGATCCTCTTGCTTGTCATGGGGGCCGCCTGTGTCGGAGGCATCTACCTTATCTTCCGGCAGTTCCCCACCCTGCTCCAGTCCCCGTGTTTCAAGGGCGGCTGCCCCGGCTGAGAGGCTCCCGCGGAAAAGCCGGGCCCTTGTGCCCGGCCTTTTTTTTGTAGTATAGTTAGCTAAGACTAACTTTGTTATAACAGCCTACAATTATGAAACCACTTTCCCGCAGTCTGGAAGATTATCTGGAAGCGGTCTACACGCTGAGCCGCCGGGACGGTTTCGCCCGCGCCAGCCGCGTCAGCGCCCAGCTGAAAGTTTCCAAACCCTCGGTCAGCTCCGCGGTAAAAGCGCTTGCCGCCCGCGGCCTGCTGGAGCAGGAGCCCTACGGCTACATCAGACTTTCCCCCTCCGGGCTAAAGTCAGGGGCCCTGATTGCCGGCAGGCATTCCGCGCTGAAGGATTTTTTTATCTCCATTCTCGGCATGAGCGCGCCGCAGGCGGAACACGACGCCTGCCTGGCGGAGCATGCGCTTAGCCCCGCGGCCGTAAGCAGGCTGGAGGCCCTGGGCGCCTTCCTTAAAGCCCCGGCACGCGCCCGCTCGCTGGCTGCGGCCCGCAAAGCTATGGATAAAGGAGCGCAGCCATGAAAAGCAGCCCGCAACTAACCCTGCTTTCCATGCGCGAGAACGAAAGCGGCTACGTGCTCACCGGCGGCGGAGAGCAGGCTTCTGCCAGGCTCAAGGCCATGGGCATCTTTCCCGGCCGCCAGATTATAAAGCGCTCCCCCGAACGAGCCGGCGGGCCGGTGCTGGTGGAAGTCATGGGGACCAAGGTGGCCTTAGGCCGCGGCATGGCCGCCGGGGTCACCGTAAAAGTACATTCGCGCGCGATCCTGCTGGCCGGCAATCCCAACGTAGGAAAAAGCGTGGTCTTCTCCCGCCTGACCGGCCTGGAGGTCATCTCTTCAAATTACCCCGGCACCACGGTGGGCTACACCTCGGGCTGGACGGTGCTGGCCGGCGAAAGGTTCTCGGTGGTGGACGTGCCAGGGGCCTACAGCCACGAGCCTACGAACAAAGCCGAGGAAGTTGCCGCGAAGATCCTCGCCGAAGAAACCAGGACACTGATCTTTAACGTAGTGGACGCCACCAACCTGGAGCGCAACCTTTTTTATACTCTGGAACTGGCCGGCCTGGGCTCGCCGCTGGTGATCCTGCTCAACAAGTGGGACATCGCCCGGCGTAAGGGCGTCACCATAGACGTGCCGGCCCTCGAAAAGCATCTAGGCATCAGAGTGGTGCCTTTCGTAGCCACCACCGGTGAAGGCCTTTCGGGCCTCAAGACCGCGGTGGAGGATTTCAACGCCGGCAGGCTCCCCGCCGCGGCCCCGGTGCCCGCGGGCCCGGACGAAAAGTGGAAACTGATCGGCCGTATTTCCGCGGAATGCCAGAAGGTCGAGCACAAGCACCCGACCCTGCTGGAAAAATTGGAGGACATCACCTCGCGCCCGTCCACCGGCCTGCCTTTCGCCGCGCTTACCCTGGTGGCGGTCTTCTGGGCCATCCGCGCCGTAGGCGAAGGCCTGATCAACTACGCGCTGGACCCGCTTTTCCGGCACGTCTGGCTGCCAATAGCTACAGGCGCGCTGTCCGGCCTGGCCGAAGGAAGTTTCCTTAAGACCCTGCTGCTGGGCCTCACACCCGAACCGCTGCAGTCGTTCGGCCTGCTCACCACCGGCCTCTACATTCCCTTCGTCACGGTGCTGCCTTATATAGTTTCGTTTTACGCCGCGCTGGGCCTGCTGGAGGACGTGGGCTACCTTCCCCGCCTTGCCATGCTGCTCGACGACTACATGCACCGCCTGGGGCTTCACGGCTACGGCACTATCCCGCTGATGCTGGGGCTGGGCTGCAAGGTGCCGGCCATCCTGGCAGTGCGCGTGCTGGAGACACGGCGCGAGCGCGTAATAGCCACCGCTCTTACACTGGGGCTGGCCCCCTGCATGCCGCAGACGGCCATGATCTTCAGCATCCTCTCGCCGTACCCGCTCAAGTACACGCTGGCCGTATTCGCCGCCATCGCCGCGGCCGGCATAGCCAGCTCGCTCGCGCTTGGCCGGCTGCTCAAAGGCGAAACCCCGGAACTTTTCCTTGAGATCCCCCCCTACCAGACCCCCTGCGCCCCGATGCTGGCGAAGAAGCTTTATTTCCGCGTGAAGGACTTCCTTACCGAGGCGGCCCCGATGATAGCGCTCGGCGTGCTGGTGATAAGCCTGCTGGACATTAGCGGCCTGCTACGCGGGCTCTCCACTGTCTTTGGCCCGGCTGTCTCCGGCCTGCTGGGCCTGCCCGGCGAGACAGTCTCGCTAATGACGCTGGGCTTTCTTAGGAAAGATATCTCCATCGCCATGCTCGCCCCTTTCAACCTGCCTGCCGGCTCCCTGGTGGTGGCCTGCGTTTTCCTGAGCCTCTACCTGCCCTGTCTGGGCGGCTTTATGGTGACGCTGCGCGAACTCGGCGCCAGGGACGCGGCCAAGGTGTTCGCGATGAATTTCGCGGCGGCGCTGGCTTTCGCGTCGCTTTTAAACCTGGGCTTAAGATTCCTATAATTTACTTAGCTAAAAAAAAGGACACCATGGGTTTTTTCAGGGACATGAAGAGCGGCCTCAGCCGCAACGTGACTTTTCTCGGCGTAGTAAGCGGCCTCACGGATATCTCCAGCGAGATGCTCTACCCTATAGTGCCGGTCTTCCTGACCTCGGTGCTCGGCGCCCCCATGCAGGTCGTCGGGCTCATAGAGGGCCTGGCCGAGGGTACGGCTAGTTTCGTCAAGATCATCGGCGGCCGCCTCTCGGACAAAGCCGGCACGCGCAAGCCCTTTGTGATAGCCGGCTACTCGCTCTCCGCGCTGTCCAAGCCGCTGCTGGCCCTGGCCTCCACGTGGCATTTCGTTCTGTTCTCCCGCTTCATAGACCGCGTGGGCAAAGGCGTGCGCACTTCGGCGCGCGACGCGCTGATCGCCGGGTCCACGGACAAGGAACACTGGGGCAAAGCCTTCGGGTTCCACCGCGCCATGGACACCCTGGGCGCGGCTCTCGGGCCGCTTGCCGCGCTGGCCATGATACAGTATATGGGCGCCAGTACGCCCAACTACCGCTTGATATTCATGACGGCCTTCATCCCCGCCGTGCTTGGCGTCCTGGTGCTGTTCTATTTCGTTAAGGAAGTGGCTAAAACCCCTGCCACCCCAGGCGTTCCGGCGACAGCGGCGCCGATGAGCGCGGATTTTAAAAAGTTCGTGGCGCTCTACGCCATTTTCGCGCTGGGCAACTCCAGCGACGTCTTTCTGATCATGAAAGCCAGGACCATGGGCTTCACGCTCACGCACGTTATCCTGGCCTACACCGGCTACAACCTGGTTTACGCCGCGCTGGCCGCGCCGGCCGGCTGGCTCTCCGACAAGCTGGGCAAGATTAACACCATGGTGTTCGGCTTCCTCGTCTTCGCCGCGGTCTATATCGGCTTCGCTACCGCCACCAGGGGCTGGATGATCTGGGCGCTGTTCGCCCTGTATGGTTTTTACGGCGCGTTCAACGAGGGGATCTCCAAGGCCGTAATCTCGCACCTGAGCGGCGCCGACAACCGCGCGTCGGCCATGGGCTACTTTCAGGGCGCGCTCGGTTTCCTGACCTTTGCCGCCAGCGCGCTGGCCGGCTTCCTCTGGGACAGGATTTCACCCTCCGCGCCCTTCTTAGTGGGCGCCTGCTGCGCGCTGCTCGCCGGCGCTGCGCTTACCGCATGGACCCGGGCCAGGAAGTTCTCGTTCTAAACACAAACCATGAAAAATCTGCTTAAAGAAGTCCTCAAACACGAAGTCTACCCCGCGATGGGCTGCACCGAACCGGTAGCTGTGGCTTTCGCCGCGGCTACGGCCGCCAAGTTGCTCAAAGGGCGCACCACCGCCGTGCTGGTCAGGACCGACCCCGGCACCTACAAGAACGGCCTGGCCGTGGCCATCCCCAACACCAAGGGCAAGAAAGGCAATTTACTGGCGGCCGCAGTCGGCGCGGTGGCCCGCAAGCCCGAGCTCGGAGCAGAGCTTTTTAAAGGGTTACCCGCCTCGAAACTCAAAGAAGCCTCGGCGTTGGTAAACTCGGGTAAGGCGAACATTTCCGTGGACTACAAGCGGCGCGGTATTTACATTTCCGCCGAGGTTAAAGCAGGACGGGAAACCGCGCTCTGCGTGCTGATAGGCAGCCACAACCAGGTGGCGCTGCTCAAACTTAACGGCAAGGTCCTGCAGCGCTCCGCCGGCGCCGGCGGCAAGACCCGGCTGCCTTATAAAGAGGCTCTCAAGAAAGCCTCTTTCCGGGACCTTTTCCGGGAAGCCGAAAAAGTCACCCCCGAGGAACTGGTCTACATAAAGAAAGGGGTAGAAATGAACCTGGCCGCGGCGCGCGAGGGCCTAAAGCTTAAAAAGGTCGGCTACTACATAGAGGACCTTATAAAAAAAGGCTATCTGAAGCGGGACATCCTCTCCGGGGCTAAACTTACCGCCGCCGCGGCTACCGACGCCCGCATGGCCGGCGCCCCAGTCCCGGTAATGTCCAGCGGCGAGTCCGGCAACCAGGGCGTGGTAGCCGTGCTGGTGCCCTGGCTGGTGGGTAAGGCCTTCCGAGTGCCGGAGGAACGGATTCTGAAAAGCATAGCGCTCTCGCACCTGGTCAATTCGTACATAAAGGTTTTCACCGGAGAGCTGGCGCCCATCTGCGGCTGCGCGGTAGCCGCCGGAGTTGGCGCTTCGGTGGCGGTGGTCTGGCAGCGCGACGGAGCCGACATCAAGAAGGCCACGCTCGCGGTCAACACCGTGATCAGCGACATCGGCGGCATGCTTTGCGACGGGGCCAAGAGCGGCTGCGCTCTTAAAGTCGCCTCCTCCGCGGAGTCCGCCATCCGGGCGGCCTGGATGGCCTCCAACGGCGAGGGCATAACGGAATCAGAAGGCTTCATCGGCGCTAACGCCGAGGCCACCATCCGCAACATCGCCCGCATCTCAAGCCTGGGCATGGATAAGGTGGACCGGATAATCCTCGAGATCATGTCCTCTAAAAAACAATGACCCCTGTGATTCTGCACGCTTTAGCGCTGAAAGATATCGCCCGGGAGCCCCTGGCCCCGGCAGCCTTCCTCGCCGGAATAAACGGGTTCACCAAGGATTCGGCGCGGGCCTTCCTGCGCGCCCAGCCAGGCTTCCTGGGCCGGAGCCTGGAACTGGAAGCCGCCAGGCAGCTCCAGTCCGCCGCCGCCGCCGCCGGTTTCGAGACCGTTCTTGCCCGCGAAGAGGAGATCCCTCCCCTTCCGCCGGCGATAAAAGTATCCAGGATAGAGTTTAAAGAAGATGGCTTTTCCGCCACGGCCGGAGGCATGCTGCACTTCGTTAAGTTCGCAGACGTCTCGTTCCTGACGGCGGCGGCTTTCGACGCCCCGCTGCCCGCCATAAATACCGACGCCATACAGAAAGACTCTATTTTTGAAAAGATCATGACCCTCGCAGGGGAACCGCCGTTTAAACCTGTAACCGAATCCGGTTCCAGGGAAACTTTTTTTCGCGCCGACATTATTGCGGAAGACGGGCAGCTGCGCCTGCGCCTGGAGCCAGAAAACCTGGATTTTTCCCCCCTTGGCCCGTCGCGTTCGCACTCCAGCCTGGTCAATTTCCGCGAACTGCTTAACCTGTTTTCCGCGCGCTGCCCCAAAGCGGTCCGCAACGCTTTCCTTCCGGCTATATTGGAAAACAAGCCCCTCGCCCTGCTTAAGCTGGCGGGGGCGCAGGCCTGCGACATAGAACTTACACGCCTGCTGCTGGTTACGCCCCGGAACTAATAGTCCGCCGCGCAAAAAAAGGCCGCCTGCTAACAGGCGGTCTCTTTTTTTGACATGATAAAGCGTCTATCTGCCGGGCTCGGTTTTCTTCCTGAACCCGGCGGCTTCCAGAATAGAGACCGGGTTGTGGTCCTGGTAAATTATCCGCCAGATACAGTTTATCACCGGGGTTTTTATCCCGTGTTTCGCGCAGAGGGCCCGGGCGTTCTTCAGCGCTTCTACGCCTTCCACCACGGTCTTAATCTTCTTATGCGCCTCGGCCGGCTTAAGGCCATGGCCTATCTCGCGCCCGAAGCTGAAGTTACGCGACTTGGCCGAAGTGGCGGTAAGCAGCAGGTCGCCCATGCCGCTCAGGCCCCAGGCGGTGCGGCTGCGCCCGCCCAGCGCGGTAATGATGCGGCGCAGTTCGGAAGCGCTCTCTATCAGAAAAGCTGCCTCGCTGTTCTTGGCCGCCTTGGAAAGCCCGTCGATAATGCCGCTGCCTATGGCGTAAACGTTCTTCAGGGACCCCCCGAGCTCCGCGCCCAGCCTGTCCCCGGAAAGCTCCAGTTTAAGAGGCCCGCCTTCTATCAGGGCCGCGGCTTTCTTAAGCTGTTTCAGGTCCTTGCCGGCCAGCACCACCTTGGTCGGCGCGCCGGCGGCCACTTCCACCGCGAAACTGGGGCCGGTCATGATCATGGTGCGGCTGCGCGCGCGCGGGATCTCCGCCTCCATAATCTCGCAGACGGTCTGCAGAGTGCCGGCCTCAATGCCCTTGGAGACCGCTATGATCGGCGGCAGGGGCTTGCCGGCCAGCAACGCATTAAGGCTGCGCGCCAGGCCGCGCACGTGGCTGGAATCCACGGCCATCAGGAGCAAGTCGGGCTTGCGCACCACCTTTTCCAGCTCGGTAAAGACCTCAACCCCGTCGTTAAGGATAAAACCGGGAAGCGCCGGGTGGGTCCTTTTAAGGTTCAGGCTGCGGGCGGTCGCCTTGTTGTATTCCCAGGCCAGCACGCGGTAGCCTTTCCTGGCGAGCAGGTCGGCCAGGGCGGAACCCCACACCCCCGCCCCTATTACCGCAATCTCTGTTTTCTTTTTCATCTGCGCACACCGGTCCTTTATGCCTTACAAGCGGAAACTCGGCGGACCGCTGACTGCCGCCGGCCCTTATAATATTTTTTATCAAATCCTGCCCAATTTGGCAAGGCTTGCCGGCACCGTAAGACGGCCAGGCCAAGCGGCTAACGCGCGGCCCCTGTCCCATTCAGGTAATTCTGTAAAAGCCAAAAAAGGGCTATAATTACTATATGGAAAAGCATCACGGCTCTTACCCCAGATTTTTCGCGCTGCACGCGCATTTTTACCAGCCCCCCCGGGAGAACCCCTGGACCGGCAAGATAGACCCGCAGCCCTCCGCCTGGCCCTTCCACGACTGGAACTCGCGCATAGCCCGGGAATGCTACCTGCCCAACGCCTGCGCGCGCATCAACGATTCTTCCGGCCGCGTGCTGGAGCTGGCCAACAACTACCAGCACCTCAATTTCAACTTCGGCCCCACCCTGTTCTCCTGGCTCGAAAAGAACTACCCTTTCTACTATAAAAAAATAATTCAGGCCGGCCGCGACTCCCGCGAGAAGACCGGCCATTCCAACGCCATCGCCCAGGGCTATAACCACATGATCATGCCGCTGGCCTCTTTCCAGGACCAGCTTACGCAAGCCCTCTGGGGCATCAGGGACTTTGAATACCGCTTCGGCTTCAAACCCGAATCCATGTGGCTGCCGGAAACCGCCGCCTCCGCCGATACACTCAGGCTTATGGTAGACCTGGGGATGAAATACGTTATTCTTTCCCCGTATCAGGCGGAAAAAATCCGCCGCGAGGACTCCGTCGCCTGGGACGACGCCTCCTCCGGCAACTTCGACACCACCCGCCCCTATGCCTGGCACGACACCCTGCCCGACGGCACCCGCGCCAAAAACCGGAGCCTTGCGGTATTCTTCTACGACGGTCCGCTCTCCAAAGCCGCCGCTTTCGAGGACCTTACGCGGAACTCAGGCATTTTCGCCGACCGGGTAGAAGCCTGCTACCGGCACGGCAACCACGGTCCGCAACTCGTCAGCCTGGCCGTGGACGGCGAGACCTTCGGCCACCACCACAAATTCGGCGACATGACACTGGCGCACGCTTTCCTGCACGAGCTCAAGAAGCGCGGCATCGAGACCGTTAATTTCGGCCAGTACCTGGCGAGCAATCCCCCCCGCCACGAAGTGGTCATAAAGCCCGGCCCCGACAACGAGGGTACCGCCTGGAGCTGCGCGCACGGCGTGCGGCGCTGGAAAGGCGGCTGCGACTGCGGCCGCGAGGACAGCTACAACCTCAACTGGCGCCTGCCGTTCAGGGCCGCGCTGAACAGCCTCAGGGACGCGGCGTCCGATATTTACGCGGCCGAAGCCGCCAAATTCTTCCGCGCGCCCTGGGAAGCCCGCAACGACTACGCCTTACTTCTGCTGGACCGTTCGCGCGAGGCGGCGGACGCCTTTTTCAACCGCCATTCCTCCCATGAGCTGGGCGCGAAGGAAAGGGCCAGGGCTATAGAGCTGCTGGAGATGCAGAAACACGCCATGTTCATGTTCACCAGCTGCGGCTGGTTCTTCTCCGATATTTCGCGCATTGAGGCGCTGCAGAATCTGCGTTACGCGGGGCGGGTCGCGGAAACCCTGCGGGACCTCGGTTTCGAGAACGCCGAGAAGTCCTTCCTGGCGCTGCTGGAAATGGCCCATTCCAATTACCAGGACTCCGGCAACGGCCTGAATCTTTACAACAAGCTGCAGGCCGAAAACCAGCTGGCGCGGCAGAAAGCCGCCGCGCTGATGATAGCCGAGGCCCTGCTAGACGGCGAGGAATGCTGCGCCGTAGGCGGCCAGGTTACGATAGAAGAAAGAATGAACCGCGACGGTGTGCTCTGCCTGCGCGGTAAGGTGGCCGCCCCCGGTCCCGACGGCGCTGCCCCGCTGGCTTTCTGCTACCTGCGCCGCGGCGAGGAGTTCCCCGCCATGTTCTTCTCCGGCGGCGGCGCGGCCAGGCTCAAGGCTATTTTCGCCCTTGGCGTTCCGGCCGAAATACAAGCCGCGCTGGAGAGCGAGCCGGACGTGGCGCGCGTTGTGTTCGAAGATTTTTCCTGGGAAGAACGGACCCTCTACGCCTGGATCCTGGCCGATTCCGCCAGGCACAATCACGCTCAGGCCATCTTCAAGATCCTGGAGGATTATCTTTACCTGCTGGCCCGCCTGCCGGGGCGCGCGCTGGCCTCCTGGGCGCCGCTGCGCGCGCAGGCCGCCGGCTACGCGCGGCAAGCCGCGGAAATAGTCTTCTCTACCGCCGCGCATACGGCCGCCGGAGAGGATATCGCGAAGCTCGCCGCGCTCGCAGGCAGGCTTAAAGCCGCCGGGCTAGAAACAGGTTTCGACCCCTCGCCCGAGGCCGCGGCCTCTCTGGCCATGAAGACCGGCGCGGCGGCCCTGGCGGACCCCACGGAAGAGCACCTTAACAACCTGCTTAACCTGCTCAAAGCGGCCAGGGACCTCGGCGCGCAGGATTTGTTCTTTCACCTGCAGAACTGCCTGATGGCCCTGTTTGAACGCTCCGCCGCGGCGGGTATCCACGGCGAGGCCGCCGACAGGCTAAAAGACCTCTATGCGGCCTCCGGCATCCTGATAGAGAGGTTCAACGCCAGGCTCGAAGAAATGGCGCTCAGCAAATAGAACGCTTAAGGCCAAAAGAAAAAGCCCGGGACCTCCCGGGCTTTTTTCTTTTACGAAATACTAGCTTCTCGCGGCCTTTTCCATCTCGCCGGTGGAGAACACCCTGTAGTCCAGCTCGGGGAAGATGTTGTCGCGCCACTCCAGGTCCTTAAGCCAGGCTTCCTCCAGCCGGTTGCCCATGATCTGCTCATACAGGCCGTTGAAGCGGTGAGTGTGGGCCACGAAGCGCTTGGTGGAATAGTTCTTGGCGGTGCCGACCGTCATCAGGAAGGCCCAGTCCGAGGACATCCCCAGCACCACCTCGCGCGCGCACTGGTTAAGCGCCCGCTTAAGCGTGCCGTCGGCGTCAGGGAACTTATTAGCCAGCTCCACCATGCGCTCCACCTGCTTGTGCAGGTGGCGGTACATCCAGTCGTTGGTGCCGTTCAGCCACACTTCGTTGTACCCCTGGTCGCCCCACGTAGACATAGAAGGCTGCACCACCTGATTATCCGGGTGCATAGCCAGGTATTCGCTGGGGGTCACCATCTTTATGGACTTCTGGTCGTGGTAGATCTTCTTGAACAGGAATTCCAGAAAGTCCACGCCCTCGTACCACCAGTGGCCGTAAAGCTCGGCGTCGTACATCGAAACTATTATGGGCTTTTTGCCGAGAAAATGTTCCAGGTGCTCTATCTGCCGCTCGCGGTTGAACATGAAGTTGCCGGCGTGGCTGGCGGCCATCTCGCGCGCCTCGGCGGGGTTGTACGCCGCCTTCTCGTTCAGCTGCACCTTGCCGGTAATCTTGCAGTACTTCATGCCTATGTTGCGGCGCACGCCGTCCTGGTGCAGGTACGGCTTCACGTAATCGTATTCCAGGTCGTAACCCAGGTCGCGGTAAAACTCGCGGTAGCGGGAGTCGCCCGGGTAGCCGGTCTCGGCGCTCCACACCTGCTGCGCGCTCTCCATGTCGCGGCCGAAAGCGGCCACTCCGGAGGGGCAGTACACCGGTGCGTACACGCCGTAGCGGGGCCGCGGGCTGCCGTAAATGATACCGTGCGTTTCGAGAAAAAAGAAGCGGATGCCCTGCGCTTTAAGGAACACGTCGTCGCCTGGGTTGTAGGCGCACTCGGCCAGCCAGATGCCGCGCGGGCCGCGCCCGAAATGCTTGCGGTAATCGTCGGCGGCCAGCTTGATCTGGGCGTGTACGGCCTCTTTGCGGAGCTCCAGCGGCAGAAAGCCGTGGGTAGCGCCGCAGGTGATGATCTCGAGCTTCCCCATGTCCTGAAACTTCTTGAAGCCGTCGAGGATCCGGCCGTGGTAGTAGTCCTCGTAAAGTTCCCGGATGCGGCGGAACTTGGTCTCGTACATCTTGGACACTTCGTAAAACTGGGTGTTGCGGTTGCGGATCACTTCCTTCTCGGCCAGTTCCAGCCTGAGGCTGTAGTAGCGGCGGAAGCGCTCGCGCAACAGGTCGTCCGCCATCATGTTGCACAGCGGCGGCGTTATGGACATCGTTACGCGGAAATCCGTTCCCTCGGCGGTAAGGCGCTCGTACACATCCAGCAGCGGGATGTACGTTTCGCACATGGCCTCAAAGAACCAGTCTTCCTCCAGGAAGTCCTCGTACTCCGGGTGCCTTATGAACGGAAGATGGGCGTGCAGTACTAAAGCGAGGTAGCCTTTTTCTTTATTTGCCATCGGTGTGGGTAGTCCTGGTGACTTTTATATCTATTTCCCTGGAATCGGTCTCGTCCTTGGAGAGTGCCTTCACGGGCAGGTCCACCACGCCGTCGGGCAGCGCAAAGCGCATGGAGAACGTACCGTCCGGGTTCAGGTTCACCTTGCGCCCGGAAACGGTGACGTAAGCGTCGGGCTCGGTGGCCCCGTAAAGGATCAGTTCGCAGTCCGCCACCAGCCAGAACTTCTTCGCCAACTCAGGCTTCTGAGGGAGATTCTGCGAGGACATGGAGCTGACACCCCACGAGGAAGCGCGCGAGAACACCGCGCGCAGCATCTCCCAGCGCTGGGCCAGGCTCTTGGCGACTTCGCCCGAGCCTTTGCCGATGTACTCCACGCCGGAAAGCTGCAGCAGCTTGTCGAAATCGGCGGTAACGGCCATCCACTTCTCGTCGGTCACGTCCGAGACGCGCCCGCCGGGCAGGGTGACCGTGTTGGTCTTTACTATGCCGATAAAGGTCCCGTCGGGCAGCACCAGGCCTACCTCGCAGCAGTAGGCGCGGCCGCTGTCCTGCACGTTAACGTACCAGCTCTTGGCTTCCATCATTACCGGGATGTCGAAGTACTTGGAGGATTCCCCGCCGGTAACGTCGTAGACCCGGATCACCTGGCGGCCTGTCTGGAAGATATCGGCGCCGTGCTGTTTGGCGAGGTTCTTTTTGGAATTGTCGGTTATTTCCCAGTAGATGAACATCCAGTTGGGATCGCGGGGCAACAGTGATGCCTCGGTCGTGCCATAGCCTTCCGGCAGCGCCCGGCTCTCATCTCCCGGCGCGGTATTACCTTTTTTAATTTGCCCTGACGAAGTCATACGCTCTCCTTCCGCTATAAGAATAATTTCCCTGGGAAGACCGGGGGCGAGGCCGGTTTATAAAAAAATAACGGTATCTGTCCCCCATTACCCTACGTTTTTATCATATCAAATTTTTAACTCCTGAAAAAAGCGCGTTTGGCCAATTTTTCTGACATTTATGCTCATTTTTCAGACCTAAAGGCCCAGGCCCGGGGGGGCCCTTTGACGCTGGTCAAGTCAAGCCGTTCACATTACACTATTTAAGCGGGAAAGAAAGTGGTTAACGGAGACATCATGAAAATAGCGGTTACCTGCATGGCCTTCATTCTCTTCGCGGCTTCCAACGCCAGGGCTCAGCTCAACGCCTACTTCGTTAACGTAGGGCAGGGCGACGCCATCTACCTTGAATTCCCGAACGGCACCAACGCGCTGATAGACGGCGGCCCGTCTGCGGATCCCATCTACAAATTTCTCAAAGAGAAAGGCGTTACCAAGCTGGACCGCGTGGTCCTGACCCACCCGCACAGCGACCATTACCGCGGTCTCAAAAAAGTCTTCAATGCTTTCGAAGTCAAAAACTACTACGACACGCGCGCCGAGAACGTGGACGCCATGGGCGACAACAATCTGCGCCAGCTGGCCAGCGAAGAACCCGGCTGCAAGACCATTTATCCCGAACCCGGCAGCAACCTTAACTGGGACCGCAACGTAACCGTGAAAGTGCTCAGTTCCTGCTCCGAAGCCGTACAGATGCACAACAACGACGAGACCAATAACTGCTCCTTGGTCCTGAGAGTGTATTACAACGGCCATGCCATTCTGCTGATGGGCGACGCCGAAGCCACCATCGAGACGGCAATGATGCGCATCTACAGATCAGGGCTTAACTCTACCTACATAAAAGTGGGGCATCATGGAGCCCGCACTTCAACTTCCGCCCAATTTTTGGCCCGGGTACAACCACAGATTGCCATTATCTCCGTTGGTAAAGACAATGTATACGGCCACCCCCACAAAGAGGCGCTTGACCGCCTGCGCGCCGCTGGCGCGCAGATTTACACCACCATCGGCGGCACCCAGTCCCTCACCATCCCGGCGCCCAAAAAAGGCATGGAGCTGCTGATGGACGGCCAGCCGGTGTTCGGGGACATGCTCTCCACCGAAGTCCCTAAGTTCAACATGGAAGAGCGCGCGTTCGAAAGCGCCGACCTGGCCGCGCTGGGCCAGCTGAAGGAAGCCGCCGAAGCCAAGTAAAGACTTTGGTCAGGCAGTCATCAGAACGCGCCGTCATGGCGCGTTCTTATTTGGGAAGAAGCGGAGAATCCTCGGGAAGGCCATAAACCGCCGCCAGGCTGCGGGAAGAGAGCAGTTCCTCAGCCGGGCCGAACGTATAGGCCCCGCCGCGCGTGAGTAGCAGCGCCTTATTGCAGCCCAGGCGGGCCAGCGCGGGTTCGTGGAGCACCGCCGCCACCGCCAGTCCGCGCCGCGCCAGGCCGGCCAGCAGCGCCATGATCTCCGCCTTGTACTTCAGGTCCAGATGGGAGGTGGGCTCATCCAGCAGCAGCACCTTGGCGTCCTGCGCCAGCGCCTGGGCTATAAAGACCAGCTGCCGCTCGCCGGTGGAAAGTTCGTTCACCGAGCGTTCCGCCAGCCCGGTTATCCCGGCTTCGCTCATGGCCAGTTCGGCCGAGCAGACATCCTCGGCGTTATAACCGCGCCAGAGCCCGGCAAGGGCGGTACGGCCCAGCAGCACTGTTTCCCGCACTGTAAAGTCGTAAGGGGTAGACGTTTCGCTGGGCACATAAGCCAACAGTCTGGCCAACCTCGCAGGCGGCAGACGGCCCGCGCCCGCGCCATCGAGCAGAACGCTTCCCGCAGCGGCCTTTATAAAACCGGTCAGCAGTTTGAGTAGCGTGGACTTGCCGGAGCC
>JBBRDG010000001.1:0-109091 GCA_038204165.1 Elusimicrobiales bacterium | reverse complement strand
CTATTAAGAAACATGTTTAGGCGGAGTCGGGCGGGATCAAATCCAAAGTCGCTTTTGATGTGGGCTGATGGAATGATAAGAGTAAGGGGGAAGCTGGCCTGCAACGGCCATAAAATCAACAGATAATCTTTACCCAACCCCAGTTTGTGATATCCTCCGACATCAAGTTCTCCAGAAACGTACTGGTCTTTACTGAGGAAGGTGTTGCAATGCTTTCCGGCATTTTGAAAAGCCGGCGCGCCGTGCAGGTTAATGTCGCTATTATGCGGGCTTTCGTACGGCTCAGGTCTTTAATGTCTACACATAAGGACTTGGCTCGTAAGCTGGCTGAACTGGAAAAGAAATATGACGCCCAGTTCAGAAGCGTGTTCGAGGCTATTAAGGCGTTGATGGAGCCGTCTCCCGAAGGTCCTGGCCCCAAGACTATAGAGGGGTTCAGGCCATAACGGATAGCGGTACCCTTTTTCAGCTGTCGGAGGTGGAGAAAAAGGAACTGGTGACAAATTGGCACCGGTTCAATTACGGCGATATTATGGGGCGTTAAATGATTGTGGCGCTTTGGTGTATTATTATTTTGACAGGCAAATGATAACAAGTAGCGTATTGGCCAATGAATAATAATATGGTAATGCTTATTATCATTTAGCCATGTATATGATAATTGACCTCTGGTCTATTATCTATTACAAAGGATTCGAATATGTTTAAAGCCGGAATACTTAAACAACAATACGAATATAAAAGTTTTAGTCCATCATTAATTAATCAGCCTTATGATTGGAAGGATAAGACTATTACGCTTCAGGTAGAGGAGGCAATGCGTTATTTGGGGGAATTAAATGCGTATTCGATGTTAGTCCCGGATGTGGATTTTTTTATTAAAATGCACACCATGAAAGAAGCTACAACTTCAAGTCGCATTGAGGGGACACGCACAAGCATTGATGAAGTGGTTTTGCCGGAAAGCGAGATAAGCCCGGAGAACAGGGATGATTGGGAAGAAGTTCATAATTATATTAAGGCGATTAATTTTTCAATTGCCGAGCTTCAGCATTTGCCGCTTTCGGTGCGCTTAATGCGAGAAACCCACCGGGTGCTTCTTTCGGGGGTGCGCGGAAAATATAAATTCCCCGGTGAAGTTCGGCACAGCCAGAATTGGATCGGCGGCTCGGGCTTAAAAGACGCGTTCTTTATTCCGCCGCATCATGAAGATCTGCCGGAGTTGCTTACTGACCTGGAGAAGTTCTGGCATAATAGCGAATTGGCTATCCCCAATCTTATAAAAATGGCGCTGAGCCATTACCAATTCGAAACTATACATCCATTTTCCTACGGCAATGGGCGCATAGGGCGGTTATTGATAACCCTGCAGCTGGTGGATTTGAAGATCCTTGAAAAGCCGGTCCTTTATCTTTCTGATTTCTTTGAGCGGAATAAGGGCTCCTATTACGATTCCCTTACTGTTGTGCGGGCATCGGATGATATTGAACAGTGGCTTAGATTCTTTTTGAACGGGGTTATTGTAACCGCAAAGAGTGCCAAAGAAACGCTCCAGGCTATAGTTCTTCTCCGGAAAGGCTATGATGAGAAAATTCTTTCTTTGGGACGGAAAGCAAAGCCGGCGCAAAAACTATTACTGTATCTGTTTTCTACGCCGCTGACTTCAGTGCCCAATGCCGCGGCGTATCTGGGGGTCGGCTTCCCGGCCGCTTCCCGGATAGTAGGTGACTTCGAAAGGCTTGGGATCTTGAAGGAAATAACGGGGCACTCTCGAAACCGGATATTTGAAATGGGCGAGTACATGGCTTTGTTCAGATAACTGGGGTCAGGGCTTGAATCTTGACAGTTAAGGCGAAGCCTCCGGGGAAGCCCGGCGGTTTTGTTTTGGTAGAATATAACGGAGAGATTGCGTGCGTATCTGGATAAATATGGATATTGCGGAAAATCGGGCGAGGCTTTTTGTTGCGGTATTTGCCGTGGCAACTACTTTCGGTTTTTGGGTCTACCGCAGCAATAGTGTTGCGGCAAGGCTGGTCTCCCTGGACGAGAACCTGCGCGCGGAGGCGGCCGATGATCTGAAAGGTCTGCGCCCGGCACAGAAGGTAAAGCTGGTTCCGGACCTGGTCAAGGCGCTTAAGAGCAGGGAGCCGAACGTGCGCTACCTCGCGGCGTGCGCGCTTGGCGAGCTGGGGCCGGCCGGCCTGTCCGCGGCGCCGGCGCTGCTGGGCATGCTAGGCGATACCGGGATGGATTCTAACGTGGGAATGGCTGCCGGCACCGCTTTTGCGCGTATTTCTCCGGATCCGGTCCCCGGGCTGCTGGTGGTGCTCAAGGATGGAGATGTAGAGGCCCGGCGCAGCGCCGCCTGCGCCATGGCTAACCTCGGCCCGGCGGCGCCTGCCGCGCAGGCGCTGCTGCAGGAAGCGGCGAAGGACGCCGACTCAGGCTTGAAGGAATGCGCAAGGCGGTCTTTGGGGTATAGGCGACGCTGATTACCTAATGATTATTAGTCGGGGTGTGTGGAGCCGCCGGGGAGCCTGGCGGTTTTGTTTTGCTACAATTATTTTATTATGCGTAAAAATATTTTGGAGCCGGTGCTGCTGGCGGGTTTAATGGTGGCGGCGTTCTTGTGCTGGTATGTGCTGTATCGCGCCGTTACGGTGCCCGGCGCCAGCGTGTGGAACGCGCCGATCGCGGTCTTCTTTATCTTGCTCGTTTGTTTCTTCCTGTGCACGGTCTTTGTCAGGAGGGCCGCTTACCTGGTGATGGTCCTGGCGGCTTCGCTGCTGCTGAGCCTTTTTTTTGCCGCTACGCTGCTGCATTTGTTTTTTCTTGTGCTTTCTATAGGCATCGTCTATTTCGCGATGCGTAATGTCCGGGAGGGCCTGGAGTTCTCGCTGCGGCTCCGTTTTTTTACTTCGTTCATGAGCGGCCGCAGTTACCTGGTGTTCGCCTTGATAGTGGCCATTACCAGCCAGTATTACGCCCTGGTGGGCAGGGCGGGGGGAGAGGTGAATCTCCCGATCTTTGAGGTCAGCAATAGCTTGGCGCTTTCCCTTGGAAAAGTTTACGGCCATATTAACCCGAAGTATTCTTTTCTCTCGTCCGCGCGGGAAATGACCGTTGATGACTTTATTCTGCAGAATCAAAACGTGGTCCTTCCCGGGCTGGGAATAGTCCCTGTCCTGGAACAGGGGAGAAAACATCTGGCCGCGCTTTCCGGGCGGCAGCTGACCGGCAGCGAACAGGTGGCCGATGTGTTTGTGGACCTCGTTACACGGAAGATAAATGACTATTTCATGGTTGGGCTAGCGCAGTCCGGTAAATCCAGCCCCCTGCCGCTGTTCCTGACCGGCGTGCTCTTCCTCACCCTGCTGCCGGTGGCTACTATAGTGGGTTATGCCGGGACTATCTTCTCCGCCCTGCTCTGCGGCGCCCTGCTGAAAAAAGGCTTTATTAAAACAAAGATCAAGCAGGTCAGGGCCGAATCCTTGCACTATGGGGTCAGGTCTTGAATCTTGACAGTTAAGGCGAAACCGCCGGGTAGACCGGCGGTTTTATTTTTGGCCCAATACGCTCTTGACTGATTCGTCTGTTGGGATATAGCCTGAAAGTATTCTGTTGCCTTTCATTCCAGTTATTCTTCTAATAGAAATTAGCCTTAGCGGCGGGAGATAGCGGTTTTTACAAATATCTCAGGGGCGTTGACCCCGGACTCGGTCAGATTATCCATAACCGAAACTCCGAATTCGTCTTTTTTAGCTACGGCGGCCAATTTGCATGCGGTGTCTTCCCCGCATATTCTCTTAAGCATGTACGCAACACCAGCGGCGTTCTTATAAATAGCGTAAGTCTTTAATTTGAGCACGCGGAATTTGTCCGGGGTCCGCACGTTCATAAGGATAAAGTAATCGAAATCCCTCCTTTTAAGTACGCTGTCCTCCAGCCCCACGATATCCTCCATAAAATCGGGATCATTATAGCCGTTCAGTTCCGGACTCCTTCCGCCCAGGTAAGCGGCGATGGTTTCCAGACGCGAGGCTTCCAGTTCCGAAGTGTTCAGTGTTATATGGCTTAACTCGTGAATAACCGTCTGGGCCTTGGAACCGGTGGGCAGGTATGAGAACCTGTCGCAAAAGAACATGTTAAGGGCGTCATTCCCGCCCTCTACATAAGCCACGTAGTATTCAAATCTTCCTTTGCATTTAACATTTCGGATACGGATTTTAGACTTATTCAATACTGACAGCATCTTTGAGTAAGACGAGAGAAGATAGGTGTCGTTCTTAACATAATCCGCCTGCACGGACCTTTCAAGATATGACTTGGTCAATTCCAGGGTCTCGGAATTGGAGGCGGAGGCTCCCACGCGGCAGCTTTCCTCTGCGCGTACCGAAAAATTTATTTTCTGCGCTGAAGGTAGGGCCACATCCGGGGCCGCATATGAACCGAGTGTTTCAATGGCGCCGCCGGAATTGAGGGCGTCACGCAGATTGCCAGGGATATCCTCCGTCTGGCGACGGGAGGGAATAGCAAAAAGGACCGCCGCCCCAATGGCCAGACAGGCTACTGCATAAGCGGACTTTACTATTTTCATAATTTGCTTTATTCCAGGAAAAACTGTGTTTTTCCCGAACACCATTATAGTTTACAGGAACTATACATTCTGTCAAGAGCCCTTGGGACCACCGAAAGACAGCGTCCAGAGCCGGCCTGCAATGGAAGAATGCCCGGCATATAGGCGAAAAGGCAAGTGGAAAAGGCAGCAGGAGCCTTTAGGAAATTATGCCCTGCAAACTTCGAACCGCGCCGGCCGTGTTCCTGAGGCTGCTGCTCCCCCGGCTATAAACGATAATTATCTGCGCATTCGCACCCTGGCCGGAGCTGTAATAAAGTAGCGCTGATGAAGTGGGCGCGGTTCCTAGTATGGTGGTTTCTATTTGGTATTAATGGACGCTGCTGACTGAAGGGTGATTCTTTGCAAGTTGTTTAAAGCCGCCGGGGAGCCAGGCGGTTGTTGTTTAGGTATTAATAGCCGGGCGGCTAGTGCTATGACCCGTTTACTGGTTTCCCAGCCAGCGCCGGAACCGCGGTGTTATTTGCAGTCTTTGAACTTTAGCGGGTAGTTAACCTTAAGATAGTCCAGAAATTGGGTGCGGTTCAGGCTGCAAGCTATCCCGGTCAAAGTAAATCCCTTCATATCTACGAAATCAAGAAGTTGGTCCTGTTCGGCTGGGAATTTGGCCAATCTTTTAACGAACACTGAAAAATCATTGTAAACTATATCGGCGCGCAATTGCTGATAATGGAAAGAAACTTTAGAGGTGATGCCCAGGCTTGGGGCTAAAAAGCCATACCCCAGCCAGGCAAAATCTTCCGGGGTAAGATTTTCGTTATAAGAAATATAGCCGCTCAGAACAGGATAGCCGCCGCCCAGGTGGGTAACCATCATTTCGATCTCGGTGGCTTCATGTTCAAAAGTTGTCAGCGCCACGTGACTGGTTTCGTGGATAAAATCCTGAGCTTTTAATTCAACCTCCGGATTGTAGCCTTTGCAGATGTGGATAACATTCCTTTTCCTGGAAGAAGACTGGTCTAGATAATATTCAGACTTCAGGGTATACATCACCGTGTCGGATTGTTTACATTTATCGTTTTTAATAATGAAGGGGTTATCGAAGGCCGCTCTTAATTCCCTGACACTCTGCCAAAACTTTTCATTAGGATATTCACCGGTACGCTGTAAACTATTATCCAGCAGTTTCCTGGCAAGACGAATCGCGTCATCCGTGGAAGCGGCTGGCCCTTTGGCCAGCACAGAGGCTTCGCTTGCCTTAGGGATGTCGTTAACAGTAGTGTCCTGTAGTGCGCTAAAGTCCGTGCTGAACACGCTATCGGCTACTGCATCCCTTAAATCGGGCGGGATATCCTTGCGGTGGCTTTTAAGACAAGTAAACGCCGTCACCGTTGAAATTACTAAGGCAACCGCGTATGTTTTCCAATTGCGCATAAATTTGTTTTAACCGTCTTTTATAGTATAGACCATGCAGGTAAATTGTCAAGGGACCATTAGGGAAAAGGCAAGCAGGTACCTTTTTATAGTAATAGTCCTATAGTTAAGTGCGTCCCTTATCTTCCCTGCGCTCCGCTTTTGAGGTGCCTTATGGTAAATCCCGTTATAGCCGCCAAAGATATATGTGGGTTAGCAGCCGTCGGGGATATGGTGCGTTTTTCTCCGCCAGAAAGGTTCGCCGCTTTTGCAGGCCGGATCCCGCCCCTGGCTGCCTTTTTAACTCAGCGCGTAGAGTCGATACCTATGAATGGCGAGAAGCTTTATGCTGCCGTGTGGGCGCGCGACAGTATGTCTGACGAACGCATAAAAGAACTGGTTGCTGTCGGTATGGGCGTGGCGGGACTCCCGGCCTAGTGAGGGTGGGGGAGGCCAGAAACTGCCGGGAGAGCCTGGCGGTTTTGTTTTGTAGAATTTGGGGGTACGCTTTTCTGAACAGTATGATAGATCCTCAAGTTCTTATTAAACTAATTGACCGGCTGAACGCCTATCCGGTGGGGTTGCCTGACGCGCCTGAAATACGGGAATTTCTGAATCTTTTTCTTACTCCGGACGAGGCGCGACTTGCATCTATTTTTCCCTTTAAGGAAGTTACGGCCCGGGAGCTTGCGGCTAAAACAGGCTGGGCGCTGGAAAAGGTGGAAGCCCTGTTGGAAGGCCTGGCCGGCAAGGGTACCGTGTTCGACTACAGGGTGGACGAGGGCGCCGTGTACTGGCTGCTTACGCCTTCGGTGGTGGGTTTTATCGAATTCTCCCTGATGAAGCTGCACGCGGGCATGCCCATGGAGAAGATAGCCGCGCTTATGGAGGCCTACGAGCGCAGCAGCCTGTACGCCGAGGTCTTCGGCTCCCGGACGCCTATCTCGCGCGCGCTGGTCGGGCTGGACGTGCCTGTCTCCTCGCAGATTATGACAGCCCCGGAAATAGAGCGGCTTATAATGAAGGCCGGCGGCGGCACGGCGCAGGACTGCTACTGCCGCCAGAAGAAACACCTGCTGGGTAAGCCGTGCAAGGTGGCGCCGCACGTGGGCACCTGCTTTACTATCAGCAAGTCCGGCTGCAGCTTCCTGGAGCGGCGCGGTTTCGGCGTAAGAATCTCGGCCGAGGAAATGATACGCCGCGTGCGCGCGCTTGGCAAACTGGGGCTGATACACGTTACGGATAATATCCGCAACAGTCCCTCTTTTATCTGCAATTGCTGCGGCTGCTGCTGCGGCCTGCTGTCCGGCATAAACGAAAAGCATATCCCGCACGCGGTTTTGCCTACGGGTTACATTCTGGCGGTAGACAGGGAGCTCTGCTCGGGCTGCGGCGCCTGCGCGGCAAAATGCCAGATAAAAGCTTTGACGGTAAGCGGTAGTAAGGCGGTGGTGGACGCGACCAACTGCCTGGGCTGCGGCGCCTGTGTTAAATTCTGCGCTAAAAAAGCGCTGAGCCTTGTGGAAAGGGCCAGCCCGCCCGGTATCCCTGCCACAGAAACGCTGAAATACCTTAAAATCGCCTGGGAGAAAGGGAAACTGGGGCGCATGCTTTTAAAGCTGGCCCGGGCAAGGCTCGGCTAACCTTTCCAGTTTGTTAATTCTCAGGAGGTAATATGCTTCGTTTACTTGCCTGCATTTTAATCTTGGCTCAGGGGCCGGCAGCTTACGGCGGTATACTGCTTCAAAGTACCGTCACTCCATATTCGTCCTGAAAAAAGGAGGAGGATGGTTTTATTAAAGACTGTGCCGCAGATAGGGCAAAACTTTCTATGAGCACCGCTGCTCCCTAAACCATGGTGGGCGCGACAATACGCAATCTTCGTCAACTGCTTATCCCAACTACCATGGCGTGCAAATTGACTCTGGATAACGAGACTAGAAACAAGCTGGACACAATTGAAAAGCAGCAAAAGTCAAAGCTTTCGAGGTCTTAAAGGTTTCGAAGAAGTACCCCCTTGAATTAGCCCAAAAATCTTCGAGCTTGGCATTAACGCCCGAGTCTAAATTAACCCCTGAAGACTTTTTTAAAAGGTTCGACTACATAAAGTCCTGCGAGTGTCTTCATAACACGCAAAACGTGGCTAGTGATGAGGACGAATAAAATAAACTGACAGCAGAAGAATTCATGATCCGCTGCGAGCATAACAAGGTGAAGTGTTTTATCCAAAACGCAACCCTTGATTCGCCCACCCGTTGCGTACCAAGCGGGGGGGTAGAAAAAACGCGCAGTGGAATGAAAAGGGGGGCAGTGAACTTTTAACTTAACGACTCTTTCTCCGAATCAAAACCACCGGCCCGTCCCGAAGTTTTTGTTTTGGTAGAATATTTGCATGGGACACAAATTTAAACCTGCGGTCATACTCCTGAATCTGTTTCTGCTGGCCGGCTGCGTCGGGCATTACGAGTACCCGTTGTATCAGGTCCGCTCGCAGGCTTACGGCAGAACACTGCCGCTGCGCGTGGCGATTCCCTACCCGGAGGAGGGGCTTCGCGCGCCGGACCGCGATCAGGACCTGGAGCCACTGATAAACGCAAACTGCCACGAGCTGCCCACCTATATTTCACAGCGCCTCGAGATAAGCCGCGGTCTTTTGGAAGAACTGCGGGCCACTCGGGCCTTCACTACGGTGCAGTGGTCGCCTGAATCTCTGGACGACTACGACCTCGTTGTTAAGCTTAAAATACTTTCCGGCGGCAAGCGTTACAGCAGTGAGACCTGCCCCGCACTGCTGGGGCCCTACCGCTGGGAGCTTTCACTGGCGGACCAGCGCGGCGCGCTGCTGCTCCGGAAGGAATTTGAGCTGGCCGAGGTTAAGTTGTACTCCGCCAGCCCCGCCGCAGAATTTCGAAAAAACGAAGGGGTTTTTCTTGGCGAGATCACGGGGCTCATACTTAAAGCCGCGGAGGAGCTGGCTCTGAAGGCCCCCGATATTGCGAACGCCAGGGCAGTGATATATATGGAGAAGAAAGCCCCGGAACTTAAGAAACTCGGAGAGGACGCCGCCGCCGACAGGCAGTTGGGCCGTTCTTACCTTGTGCGCGTAAGCCTGTTGGAGGCCGGGCGGCTGGCCGAGGCCCGCTCCACCGAGGCGCTGCAGCCGGTCTACGATCAGGCCTGGCTGGACGTGCAGCTGGCGCTTCGAGGCGAGCTGAAACAGCTGGGCGAAGATGTCAATATCATGCTGACGGAGAATTTAGCCACACTGGTCAGCGTCGGGCGAGTTGTGGGAGTAAGGCCGCCCAGGATAATGAACGTCCTCGCTGAAGTGCGCGGAGAGACGGCCCGCAGTATTGATGGGCCGGACGGTGCAAGGAAGCTTGTGGACGGGATCTCGAAAAAATTGATGCCGGGTGACCTGCGCAAGCTGGCCGCCGAGGCGGGAGTTAACGAGGAGCTGGCGGCGCGGCTTCGGACGGCCCTGCAGGTAGACTCCGCGGCGTCCGAAACCGGTGCGGTGTCCGGCTGCGGCAAGGACACGGACTGCAAGGGCGACAGGATCTGCGTGAAAGGCGAATGCGTCAATTCTGCGGCGGACAGGGGTCGCTGATCCTTTGAGAAAAGGTTCCCCTTTTGATGGGGATAAATTCTTGCCAAGTCAGGAACAGCCGGGGGAACCCGGCAGTTTTGTTTTGCGGGATAGGAAAAAGGCGGCCGTTATTTTTTTCGGAAAGAACCTGGTATTTGTTCTTCGCAGGCGCAGGGCTTTCGTTCCTTTAGCCCGGCGGCCAGGTCGCGCAGCGCGTCTGCCAGCCCTTCTTCCAGTACCGGGTGATAGAAGGGCATGCCCCTCATCTCCCCTACGGTCATCCCCTGCGTTATCGCCCAGGCCAGCAGGTGGGCCAGGTGCTCGGCCCGGGGACCAGCCATCTCGGCGCCGAGCAGCCGCCCAGACGCCTTATCCCCGTAAAGCCGCAATTTGCCGCGGCCCGCGTTCATTATCAGCGCGCGCCCCTGCTCCGCGTAGTCCAGTTCCCCGCAGCAGGTACGGCCGCGCTCCAGCTTGTCCCATGCCCTGCCTACCACCGCCATCTGGGGGTCGGTGAAGGCGATGGTCAGCTGGCAGCCCCTCTTCTGCCTTTTTACGCGCGGGAAACGCGCGGCGTTGGCCCCGGCCAGCCTGCCTTCGAAGCCCGCCTCGTGTTGGGAGGGCCTGAAGGGGTCGGCATCGCCGGCCAGGAAGAACGCGGACTTGCCTATCCGCATGGTTTCCGGGTCGGCTTGCGGCGAGCCCCTGTGGTCCAGCGGGATGCCGGTATTCTCCAGCCCCAGGCCGTAGAAGTCTGGCCGCTGCCCGGCCGCTATGAGGATCTTGTTGAAGGATCGCGCCAGCTTTCTGCCGCGGCCATCCTTAAACGCAACGCGGATTTTTTTCCCCGCTTCATTTATGCCCAGTAGCTCGTGATGCGGGTGGAATTCCAGCTCCGCAGAAAAAATTTTTATCGCCTCCTCGCGCAGGTCGGGGTCGGAAAGCGGGCCTACTAGCCGGTCGAGGCCGAGCACGGTGACGCGGACGCCTAGTCTGGAGAGCGCCTGGCCCAGCTCCAGCCCTATCAGGCCGGCCCCCACCACCAGCAGGCTGCCGGGCAACCGGCGCTGTTCGAAGATCCCCTCGCGCGTAAGCAGGTAGCGCGTATGCTCACGGTAGGGCGGGGGAATAAAGGTAACGCTGCCGGTGGCGACGACGGCCGTTTTGAATTCAAATATCCTGCCTCCGGCTTCCAGCGTGCGCGGTCCCGTGAAGCGGGCCTTCGCGCGGACTAGCAGTTTCTGCTTCTCCAGTTCCTTGTACTCCTCCATCACGCCGCCTACAAAAGTGTCGCGCCAGCGCCTGACCCTGGCCATAACCTTTGCCCCGTCCACCCGCACGCTGGTTTTTACGCCGAAGACCCCGGCGTTCTTTGCGCAGTGGGCGGCCTCGGCCGCGGCTATCAGTAGCTTGGACGGCATGCAGCCGACCCTGGCGCAGGTAGTGCCCAGGGGGCCGGGGTCGAATATGAGCGCCCTGGCGCCGGATTTTTTAGCTTGATTCAGCGCGAAAAGCCCGGCTGTGCCCGCGCCGATCACGGCGACATCTGTTTTAATGGTCTTGGTCATTATTTCTCCCCGGAGTAGCCTTTTTTTTCTCTTTAATCCCTGGGAACTATAATAACAAAAAGCGGCTGATTCTTTACCTGTTTTTTGGGGGAGAGGGCTTTCATGAGGGTGTGTCTTGTGCTATTAACTATTTCTTGGGATTTTGATACTATATTTCATGGACTAAGTAATTTTAGGGGATGGAGGACAATATGGACGAACAGATTACGGAGCCGCAGCAGCAGTCGGAAACGTCGGGCGCTGACCTTGTCGATATAGAAAAGAACAAGGTAATGGGAATACTTGCGTATATCCTTTTCTTGATTCCCATGCTGGCCGCAAAGGAATCTAAGTTCGCAATGTACCATGCCAACCAGGGTTTGGTACTCTTCCTTTGCATGGTAACCATCTCTATCGCCGGAGGGGTCATCCCCATAATAGGTCATCTCCTGATTCCGCTGGGGCAGCTGGGAGGGCTGATTCTGATTGTTATGGGTATTATCAATGCCTCCAAGGGCGAAATGAAGCCTCTGCCCCTCATAGGCGGAATCACTCTTCTTAAGTAGTCGGGGGGAGGAATCAGGTCTTGATTTTTAATATTTAAAATCGCCGGCCAGCCCGGCGGTTTTGTTTTGGCATTGGGCCATAGGGCCTAGGGCTGGCGTGCCATTTTGTCCCGCAACACTGGGCCTTTCTGCTCTATGTATCTATGCGGGGTTCGGCTACAATATCTTAACGGTCCGATTCTCCGGCTATCCGGAATAGGGGTATATTAATGAAAAAAATATTCTGCGCGGCGTCGTTGGTTCCCTCTCTTCTATTAACCTCGGGCATGATCTTCGCTTCAAGCAACGGATCTGTCACGCAGCTGTCGGATGTCAGCGACAGTGTTGCACAACTCCTACAAGAGAAAGATCTTCAAGCTAAACCTTTTCCGGGACAGCCCGGGCAACAGCATCCCGGTGGCGACCATAATCAGCCCGGAAATAATAACGATAACAATCATGGCGGGCATCCTGGCCAGCCCACTCAGCCTAATCATCCCCCCGTGGTGGTGCCCCCTGTGGTACCGCCTGTGGTGGTAGATACCACTCATGCCCGCAACGATGGCATGCGGGATGGCGCCCAGGTCGGCGAAAGGGAAGGACGACAGCGCGGTTACTCTGACGGCATTGATTCCGGTGAAAGGGAAGGACGCTGGAGAGGTACTAATGAAGGCGAAACTGCGGGAAGGCAGTCCGGCTATCGGGACGGCTATACCGTGGATCAGTACGCGGGGTCCCAGAAAGGGAACATGGACGGCCAGAACGCCGGCACCAGCAATGGTACCGCTACCGGCCAGAAGCGCTGCTATGACGAAGGTTATACCGGCGGCTACAACTCAGCTTTTGCCAGCGCGAAACAGGCCGGGCTGCAGGATGCCGCTTCCTATAATGTCGGCTACGCGAAGGGCGCGACCGAGGCGGCGAATATAGAGGCGCAGAACGGCCAGAAGGCCGGCTATCAGGCAGGGTTCAGCCAGCGCGAAGCTGAACTTCAAGCCTCATTAACTGGTATAAAATCCATGATGGGCGGTTTCTCGAAAGGCCTGTCGATGGATTCAACGAAAGGTCTTCCTATGGAGTTGGCCCGCAACGGGTATATTACCCCGGAAGAGCAGCGCGCCTACAAGGAAGGTTACCAGGACGGCTACCGCAGGAGCTACCAGCGGTCTTATGATGACGCCAAGCGGCAGGGGTATAACGAGCGCTTCCAGATGGCGTATAGGCGGGCCTACGACTCGCAGTTCTCTATGAGCTACCGGGACGGCTATTCCGATGGGAAAGAGAAAGGCTACCAGGAAGCTTACAACTCGGCTTATAACTCTACCTATAACAGATACTATGATTCATACAGCGGAATGGAATATTCCGATAAGAGAGCCCAGGGCCTGAACATCGGCCAGGCTGTCGGCACCAAGGATGGCTTTGCGGCCGGCTGCGCCGTACAGACCAAGCTCGGCTATAAAGCTGGCTACGAGAAGACGGCGGCCGCGGTGTATCCCGGCGCCTTTGAAGCCGGCAAGCAGTCTGGTATACTGTCGGCGGATAAGTATTACGCCGAGAACGCGGTGGTGAAGGTCGCCAACGTCTTGTTCTACGACGAGAACAATAACGGCAAGTTCGAGGCTAGCGAGAATGTAGCGATGACGGCCGAGCTCCAAAACTTCGGCTTCCAGGCTTCGGACGTGGTCACCATGACGGTAAAGAGCGAGCGCGGGGAGATAACCCTGGTGCCCGACCTGAAGACCGCCGGCGTGACCGGCCGCTCGAAGGCCGCGGTTAAAATTGTGGTCGGCAAGCTCTTTGACGTGGTCGCCCCGGACTCGGACGCCCTCGTGGTAACTTTCTCGGTAAATGGGCAGCCTGTGGGCGATGCCCGCCAGGTGTATATGCGGACGAACGCCAATAAGGTGGGCGTGGTGCAGAAGGACGGCACCGACGTAACTAAAAAAGACACCTGGCTCTTCCCCGGCAAGGTAACTTCGCTTAACCGCGGCGAAAAAGTAATAATCACCGAGACGAAGGGCGCTTATTACAGGGTCCGCAAGTCCGAAGTAAGCGGCGGGAACTGGAACGAAGGTTTTATCAAGAGCGATAAGTTGAACCTGCAGTAACGCTCGCCAGTGATAATGCAAAACCGCCGGGGCAGCCCGGCGGTTTTGTTTTTGGTGGTGGGGCAAGGGGGGGGCGGTTTGATATACTGTAAGTCTGAAACTATCATTTATAGCTGTTATAACGCCCCTGGCGCTGCTGCTCTCCGCCTCTCCCGCCCACGGCGGTGAGGAAGCGGTGCCGCCGGTAATCTCAACCGCGCCTTCTTCGCCTAACTGGATTGATACCGTTTATTACGGGGTAAGCTACAGCCTGGTCTATCCCATTGACTGGGTGGACCGCTTGTTCCTGCCGGAGTATGAGGAAGCTGAAATCAACCGTTCCTCTCTGCGCGTAATCGGAGGCTACGAATGGGCCGATAACTCGGGCATAGAATTCCGCCGGGCGATCCGCGCCAGGCTGCGCCTTCCGGGAATCACAGACCGGCTCAGCCTGATCTTGTCCGAAGACGAGCCAGAGCTTGACCCGCCGTCCACGGTTAATCCCGGCGCGGTAACGCCTTCGGACTTGCCGCAGGTTAAACAGAAGTACTACCAGACCGCGGCCCTTCGCTATGCGGCGTATAATCAATTTAACACTCAGGTGGATGTGGACCTGGGAACCCGGTCAGGGCTTCGCCCCGAGCTGTCCGCGCGCTTCAGGCAGCGCCTCCCGCTTTCGCCGATGATACAATCCAATTTTTCGCTGATCGGCTTCTGGCTGGAGGGGACAGGGTTCGGAGAAAGGGCGCGTTATAACGTGGAGCACCCGTTTTCAAAGGATACAAAGATAAGGCTGGATAACGCGGCTACGCATATTGAAAAACTTGCGGGGGTTACGGGAGACAGCCGGCTTTCGCTGGTAAGGTTCTTTCCCCGGCGTGTGGCTGTCTCCGCGGGCGCGGGTATTTCGGTCAACCTGCCGCTCTGGCAGGCGCAGTCTTACTCTGCGAGCGTTGTTTTTCGCAGCGCTTTTTATAGAAAGTGGCTGTTCTACGAAATTGAGCCGGGAGTTAACTGGGTGCGCACTCCCGGGGGACATTATCCGCGCGTCTTTACGGCGGCGGTGCGGCTGGAAGCGCAATTCAGGATCGGCAGGAAGTAGGGGGGCGTGCGCGCTTTGCTGTTTTCACTGTCTGCCTGGAGAAGCCCCGGACACGGACCTGGAGCTGAACGCCATTATTTTAAAACCGCCGGGGAAGCCCGGCGGCTTTATTTGTAGAATTTAAGCATGAAAAAGAGCAAGACCGTATTGCCGAAAGGCGTGACGCTGGCGCAGCTGCAGCGCTATATTGAAGAGGCCGCCAAGGTGCGCGGGTTCGATAAGCAGAACGCGCTGCAGAAATGTCTGATACTCGGCGAAGAGGTCGGCGAACTCTTCAAGGCCGTAAGGAAAGAGGAAAAGATGCCAATAGGGCTGCATTCCAAGGTCGGCACCATCGAAGAAGAGCTTGCTGACGTGCTTATGTATGTCTGCACCATAGCCAGCTATTACGGCGTGGATCTGGAGGAAGCCTTCCGCGCCAAGGATAAAATCCACTCCCGGCGCGTCTGGCGCTAGCAGGGGGAAAGGCAACAGGAGCCTTTTATATAATATGGTTAAACCAATCCGAGGAAGTGCCTTATATGCCTATTGAAAAAGAACCGGCGAGCCTAATGGAAGCTATTGTCCGCATAGCGACGGCCTCTTATGAGCCTCTTGTTTTAAAATATCCGTTCATGCGCGAGTATCTGGCTAAGTATGAAGAGCCGCAGGCGCAGCTGACGCTTTTGCTTACCGCCGCGGGAGCGGGCAGCGTGCTGGCTACGAAAGAAGGCTATCCCGGGGAGCATGACGAGGTCATAGCGGCCCTGATTGGGATAGACGGGCTGACCGGCATCATACAGGATTTTGCCGCCGGCCTCGCAAAAGTGAAAGACGACAGAAAACAGCTCGCTCTGGCGTTTCCCGCCTGGATCGTCTCGCGGATCAAGGGCGAAAAACCTACGATGGAAGAAATAAAAGGCCCCGGCATGGACATGGCAAAACTGCTCAAACTGGCTATCCGGGATTATGAAACAAAAAGACCGGGGAAAAGACCCCCGAGTCCTTTTACGGACGCGTCCTGCGCCTAGGCGCGATCCTGCTGTTCGGCGCGGCAAAGCCGCCGGGTTAGCCCGGCGGTTTGTTTTGGAATGTTTGGTAGAATGTAGTGCTGCCGCTTATAAACCGGCAAGATTATGGGGACTGACGGAAGATACTGAGATAATATGAATATTTACTGCTGCGGGCGCGGGGCGCGCTGATGTTGGCGCGTCTTAAGGCGTTCTACCTGGCCCACGAGCCGGCTTGTACGGCCGGTCTGTTCGTGGCCGGCTTTCTGTTCGACGTTCTTGCTGTCGGGCGCATCGACCGGCTGCACAATATCATCCATCAGGCGTCCTACCTTTCGCTATGCGCGTTCTTCACCGGGCTCGAGCTGCGCGAGCGCTACGGCAAGTTTACGCCGCCGGGCCGCCTGGCCGGGGCCTGGCGGTATCACACGGGGGCCACGCATTTCATGCTGGGGACCCTGCTCAATATCTATACGCTTTTCTATTTCAAGAGCGCCTCGCTGGGAATCGCTATTCTGTTCCTGCTGTTTCTGGCCGGTCTTATCGCGGTCAATGAGCTTAAGCCGTTCGAGAGCTCGGGTACGCTGCTGCGCATGACTCTGTTCAGTTTGTGCCTGGTGTCGTATTTTACTTATCTGGTGCCTACCTTGCTGGGGTATATCGGCGCGGTGCCCTTCCTGGGTTCTATCACCTGCGCCGCGGCTTGCATAGCGGCGCTTGCCTGGCGGCTTAATACTCATCTGCCGGATCAGCGGCGCGTAGTCCGGCAGCATGTGGTGTATCCCTTTGCCGCTGTTGCAACCGTGTTCACACTCCTGTATTTTGCCAAGGTTATCCCGCCGGTGCCGCTTTCTCTGTCCGAGATCGGTATCTACCACGGCGTTGTCCGCGAGGGGGACCACTTCTCGCTTGAAACTACGCGCCCGCGCTGGAAATTCTGGCAGCGCGGAGATCAGACTTTCCTGGCGCGGCCCGGCGACGCAGTCTACTGCTGGGTCGTGGTCTTTTCGCCGACTAATTTCAAGGAGCGCCTGTCCGTGCGCTGGCAGTTTCAGGGGCCTGATGGCTGGGAAAAGTCCGACGCTATACCCATGCCCGTCTCCGGTGGCCGCGACGGCGGCTGGCGCGCCTTTACGGCAAAAGCAAACTATTGGCCCGGGCCGTGGCGGGTGCAGATAATTACTTCGGACGGCCGCGAGCTGGGCCGCATAAACCTGACCATTGTCGGGGACAGTTCACTGGCGCCGCGGCCGGTCCGTGTCCTGCAGCGCTGAGGGCTTAAGGATCACCGCGTTATGCGGAACCGCGGTGGGCCACGGCGGTTTTGATTCGGATAAATATATCAAAGGACCCGGGAAATTATGGCTTTAGATTATCCGTTATACAAGGAGATGGTCCGCCTGGGGTCGCGCGGGCGCTGGTTCTGGCGTATCGGGAACTGGCTGCGTTTTGCCGGCGTGCTGGGGATAGTCCTTGTCCTTATTGTTTGGCCCGTGGTGTTCTTTTTCAAGTTCGGACACATAGGGATATCCTTCCTGGTGACCCTGGTCCTGCTGGGCCTGGTGTTCATGCTCGGGAACTTGCTGAAGCGGGTCTCCTACCAGATTGCGTTTGGCGAAGGGATAGACATCGTTAAATTTATAGAGACCAGTCCGGAGAAGAAAAGCTGACCCCCGAAGATAATTTATAAGAAGATTATCGTTGTCTTTTTTGGCTTCTCAAGGTCCGCGGAATTAGCTTTGGTCGGGCAGCGTTAAGCCGCCGGGGAAGCCCGGCGGTTTCTTGTTTGTGGCGGCGGGGTTAAAGGGTGTTCTGCCAGGGGCCGGCGTTGGTGACGTTGCAAAATCCCATACTTTTCAATATGCCGACGGCTATGCCGCTGCGGGCCCCGGAGGCGCAGCAGAGCACCACCGGCTTGGTTTTATCCAGCTTGCCAGCGTACTTTTTTATCTCGTCGAGAGGGATATTGAGGCTGCCCGGCTTATTGCCGCCGGCGAATTCGCCAGGGCTCCGTACGTCTACGAACACCGCGCCTTCGGCCGCCAGCGCGGGCAGGCGTTTCTTTGCAGCCTTCAGGCGCAGATAGCGGTACAACAGGAAGGCGGCGGCGCCTGCCGGCAGCAGATACGGCTGAATGGTCTCAATGTTCATGGGCATGTGTCCTCTTTGGCGGCGGATATTATGCTGCTCTAGTTAGATGCGGCCGCGTTCCGAAAGTTTCAGGCCGGGAGAAAAGGCGGACTACTGCTGCAGGGCGGGTTCCTGGGCGAGCAGGCGGGCGGTAGCGCGGCTTTTGCGGAAGAGCCGGGAGAGCCAGGCGCCCTTGGCCAGGGTTGAAAGGCTTATGGCCCACCAGATGCCCGAGGTGCCGAACCCCAGGGTGACGGCCAGCAGCCAGGCCAGGGGCCAGCGCGCCAGGGTCAGCGGCACGGAGACCAGCATGTAATCGCGGGTATGGCCCAGGCCGTTAAAGACCCCCTGGAAGAGCAGTTCCCAGCCCAGGAAGATCTCGAAATAACCGATGATGCGCAGGTAATGCGCGGCGTTGGCTATAACTTCCGGGTCGGAGGTCAGGGGCCGCACCAGCCAGCCGGGAATAAAAATAAAGGCCAGCGCCACGGGCAAGAGCAGCGCCGTGATGAGCGTGCGGCCGCGCTCGGCTATCTGCCTGACGAACCGGGTGTCGCCGCGCCCGTAGGCCTGCCCTATCAGTGTGGCCATGGCGGTGGAGAAGCCCATAGAAAGATAATAGGGAATGCCTTCCCAGCGGAAGCAGACGCTTAAGCCCGCCAGGGGGGCCTCGCCGAAACGCGTGATGATGACGGTGAGCGCCGGATAGACCATGGACCAGACCAGGTTTACGGAGGCGGACGGCACGCCGATCTGCAGGATGCGCCTGGCGTGCGGGAAAGCGGGAAACCTTAACGCCTCGGCTAACGGCGGCAGGAAGCCGCGCCGGCGCAGGTAGGTAACCTGCAGCGTCAGCGCGAAGGCGGTAGCTATCACCGACGCCGCGGCCGCCCCTATTACGCCGAAAGGTTTGCCCGTGAGGTAGCCGAGGATAAGCACCGGGTCCAGCAGCATGTTGATGACCACTGACGCCGACATTATCAGCACATTGGTGCGGGTGTCGCCGTAGGCGTTGAAAATGCTGCCGGCCAGGTTGCAGAGATAATAGAGCGGTAGGGCGCACACGTACACGGTCAGGTACTGCCGCGCGTAAACGGCCGTGCCCGGCTGCAACCCCATAAAGTCGAAGATGGCCCTTATGGAAGGCAGCACCGCCGCCATTATCAGCAGGCTGGCTCCCACGCTTAGCCAGGCGGCCTCCACAGCCGCGCGCAGCGCCTCTTCTTTCTTGCCCGCGCCGAAGAACTGCGCCACCAGGGTGTTGGCGCCTACCGTGGTAGCGTTCATGGCCGCGTAGACCGCCCAGGTCAGGAATGCGGCCGAGGCCACGCCGGCTACTACCGGTGTGCCCATTTTACCTACCCAGAAAATATTTACGGCGTCGAAGAGGATGAAGCCGAGGAAGCCCAGAAAAGCCGGGATGGCGATCCTGAAGATCGCCTTGTCAAGCGGATGGAACCAGCGTACGGCCATATGTATAGTTTAACTTAATAATATCCATCGGAAAACCGCCCCGGGCCGGCAGGCTTGGCGTCGAGTCTATATTTACACAGCCTATATTGATACAATTACTTAAGGTTTTAGCTGCCGCTATTTTAGGCGGATAAAAAGGATAATATATGATAAAAAAAACAGAAAAATGCGGTTGCGCCTGCGGTGGAACGCAGCGAAAACTTTGGAACGCCGCCGACGCGGTAATGGCGGTTTCGATCATGGCCATATCCAGCGACGGTAAACTCGGCAAGAAAGAAGTGGCCGCGCTTGATAACATGGCCGTTGCCAGCCCCTTGTACGCGAAAATTTCTGACGCCAGAGAATACATGGGCTGTATCGCCTCGGTGATCTACGATAAAGGACGTTTTGAATCCTTGCTGGAAGCTAAAAAAGTTCTATCGCCCCAAATGAGAGAAACCGCTTACGCCTGGGCCGTGCAGATGGTAATGGCCGACGAGAAGATAGTTAAGCCGGAACATATTTTTCTTTCCGAACTCCGGCGGATAATGGGGATCCATGGCGCTTTCGCCGGTAAAATAAACGCCGTTGTGTCTATTTTAAACCGTGTAAAGTAACCGGCCTCAGGTATTACGGCAAAGATACGGGATTAAACTATGTTACCACACAGAAAAAGACTGCAGGAAATGGTGGAAAACCAGGTGCTCAAGTGGCAAATGGGCCGCAAGAGCGTGGAAGCCGCCAATCAGAAACAAATACAGTTCGATCCTGTTATCACCATTTCGCGGCTGCCTGGCAGCAATACGGAAAAAATCGTGGAAGCTCTGTCCGAAAAGTTGGGGTTCGAAGTGTTCGACGCCAGGCTGGTGGAGTTGCTTGCTAAAGACGCGAAATTGAGCGCCGCTATGGTGGAAAGTCTTGATGAAAAAAACGTCTCTAAGATGGACGAATGGATGAAAGGCTTTACCAGCGGGCGGTATTTAGGGCCGGAGGAGTTTATCGGCCGTCTTGTGCGTATAATAAGTTCCATCGGCAGCCAGGGGCGCGGCATTATCGTCGGGAGGGGGGCCGGACTTATGCTCCCTCCGGAAAAATGTCTACGCGTGCTGCTGGTGGCCCCGCTTGAAGCCAGGATAGTTAATTTAGCGAAACAGCTGAAAATACCACAGGAACAGGCCCGCCTCCGCATCATCCAGAAGGAAGCGGACAGCAAAGCGTATATCCGGAAATACTTCAAAGTTGAAATGACAGACCCGCTTTTATATGACCTGGTGGTAAATACGGCCGGGCTGAAAACTGCGGTCGTAGCGGAGCTGATAATGACCGCATGGGGAGATAAAAAAAGCCGTTCATCGAAACGGGCTATAAAGGGCCGTGTCGGATACTAGAACACCTGAGTGAGAAATATTTTTAAGGGATTTATCTGGTTATGAAAAGAAGGCATCCTTTGCTTGAGAAGAAAAGGGTCGGCATACTCCTGCCGTTATTTTCCATGCGCTCGGTCCGGGACTGGGGCGCGGGGGATATAACTTCCATGTGCGGCTGGCTGGAAGTGCTTAAATCTTCTGGCCTGACCATCCTTCAGATCCTTCCGATAAACGAGATGCCTCCCGGCGTAAATTGCCCCTACACCGCCCTTAGCGCTTTAGCGGTGGACCCGGTATACCTCGACCCTGAGGCCGTGGACGAACTCGGCGAATCCCCCGAAGCCCTCGCTTTCCTGGCCTCAAAGGAATTCAAATCCCGCCTGGCCCGGGCCCGCGCGGCTGAAGCAATAAATTACGATGAGATTCGCGCCCTTAAACATGAGGTTCTCTGGAAAGTGTATCTGTCGTTCCAGGCTAACCACGTTAAACCGGGCACGTCAGAGGGGAAGGCTTTCGCCTCCTACTGCGCCGCCAATGCCTACTGGCTTGAAGATTACGCGCTTTTCCGCCGCTTGAAAGACACCTCCGGGTGGATCTCCTGGACCCATTGGGACGCCGCGCTGTCGGAGCGCCGGCCTAAGGCTATAGCGCAGGTCCGCTCGGGAAGCGCCCTGCAGATAGATTTTTTTAAATACCTGCAGTGGCTTATCCAGCGCCAGTGGGCGCCGCTGCGGCACCGCGCCGGAGAACTGGGGATAAGCATTTTCGGGGACCTGCCGTTCATGGTCAATCAGGAATCCGCCGATGTCTGGACCCGGCAGGGGGAGTTCGACATCACCCTGTCCATCGGCGCGCCGCCTGATCCCTGGACCCCGGAGGGTCAGAAGTGGGGCCTGCCGGCCTACCGCTGGGACGTGGCGGAAAAAACCGGTTTTGAATGGTGGCGGCGCAAACTGAAAAAGGCGGAGGAGTTCTACGATATTTACCGCATCGACCACATGGTGGGTTTCTTCCGCACATGGATAGTGCCGGAAGATAAGAAGCTCAAACCTTATTTCGACATAGCCGGCGAGAAGAACCAAGAGGATCGCGGCCGCCGCTTCCTTAAAAAACTCACGGCCTCCTCGCCGATGCTGGCCATAGGCGAGGACCTCGGGCTGATCCCCCCGTTCGTGCGCAAGGTGCTGGCCGAAACCGGCGTGCCCGGCTACAAGCTGCCCCGCTGGGAGAAGAACGGGGACGAATTTATAAATCCCGCCGATTACGCCGCGGTTTCGCTGGCCACCACGTCCACGCACGACACCGAACAGCTGGCCGGCTGGTGGAAGTCCGCCGGCGCCTCCGAGCGCAGGCAATTTTGGAAAATGGTCTCCGGCGGCGGCAGGGTTCCGCCTTTTTCAAAAGCCCTGGATCCGATACTTGAAAAGCTGATAAAGGCCGGCTCGCGGGTGGTCATCCTCCCTTTTCAGGATATCTTCGGGCTGAAGGACCGCATAAATACGCCCAACACTATGGGCCCGCATAACTGGTCTTTCTGCCCTGATGTGCCGCTTGAAAAATTTATCGGCAAACACGGGGCCGTGCTTAAAAAACTGCGCCGCTGGATAAGCGAGGCTGAACGAACATCATGACAAAGAATGGAATTCTCACTCCCGACGCGCTCTGGTATAAGGACGCGGTTATCTATGAACTGCACGTTAAATCCTTCTGCGACAGCGTGGGCAACGGGATAGGCGATTTCCACGGCCTGATCGGAAAGCTCCCCTACCTGCAGGGGCTGGGCGTTACCGCCGTATGGCTGCTGCCTTTTTATCCGTCCCCGCAGCGGGACGACGGCTACGACATCTCGGATTATTACGGCATAAACCCGGACTACGGCGACATGGCGGATTTTAAGGAGTTCCTGCGCGAGGCGCACCGCCTTGGGATACGGGTCATAACGGAACTGGTAGTTAACCATACCTCGAACCAGCATCCGTGGTTCCAGCGCGCGCGCCTGGCCAAGCCTGGTTCCCCGGAGCGGGATTTCTACGTCTGGAGCGATACCACCGAGAAATACCGCGACGCCCGCATAATATTCAAGGATTTTGAAACCTCTAACTGGACCTGGGACCCGGTCGCCAAGGCGCATTACTGGCACCGCTTCTACCATCACCAGCCAGATCTTAACTACGAGAATCCGGAAGTGCAGAAAGAGATCTTCCGCGTTGTGGACTTCTGGTTCGGCCTTGGCGTGGACGGCCTGCGCCTGGACGCGGTGCCATATCTCTACGAGGCTGAGGGGACCAACTGCGAGAACTTGCCGGCTACGCACGTTTTTCTGAAAAAACTCCGCGCGCGCGTGGATTCTAAATTTAAGAGCAAGATGCTGCTTTG
Source organism: Elusimicrobiales bacterium (assembly GCA_038204165.1). Classification (GTDB taxonomy): domain Bacteria; phylum Elusimicrobiota; class Elusimicrobia; order Elusimicrobiales; family UBA9959; genus UBA9959. The sequence continues at coordinate 85,915 of JBBRDG010000001.1, read as the reverse complement.
CGAGGCCAACCAGTGGCCCGAGGACGCCGCCTCCTATTTCGGTTCGGGCGACGAATGCCACATGGCCTTCCATTTCCCGGTCATGCCGCGTCTCTTTATGTCGTTGTGGATGGAAGACAGCTTTCCTGTTACGGACATACTCGACCAGACCCCGGCTATCCCGGATTCCTGCCAGTGGGCGGTTTTTCTGCGAAATCACGACGAGCTTACGCTTGAAATGGTAACGGAGGAAGAGCGGGATTATATGTACAAGGTGTACGCCCGCGACGCTAAAGCCAGGATAAACCTCGGCATACGCCGCAGGCTGTCCCCGCTGTTGGGCAACAACCGGCGTAAGATAGAACTGATGAATATCCTGCTATTCTCGCTGCCCGGTACGCCGGTCATCTATTACGGCGACGAGATAGGGATGGGGGATAATTTCTACCTGGGCGACCGCAACGGTGTCCGCACGCCCATGCAGTGGAGCCCGGACCGCAACGCCGGCTTCTCCAAGGCCAACCCGCAGAAGCTCTTCCTGCCCGTGGTGGTAGACTCGGAGTATCACTACGAGGCGCTTAATGTGGAGAGCCAGGAGGCTAACCTCTCCTCGCTGCTCTGGTGGATGAAGCGCGTTATCGCGATGCGCGGTAATTTTAAGGCCTTTGGCCGGGGAACCTTCGAGCAGGTACGCTCCGATAACCCCAAGGTCATCGCTTTCGTGCGTCGCTACGGCGACGAGATAATCCTGGTGGCGGCTAACCTCTCGAGATTCTCCCAAGCCGCAAGCCTGGACCTGGCTAAATATGCCGGCTATGTCCCGGTAGAGGTGTTCAGCGGCAGTGATTTTCCGGTAATAAAAGAAAAGCCTTATCTCCTTACCCCGGGTTTTCATAATTATTATTGGTTCCAGTTGAAGAAGCGCGAACAGGGCTTGTCAGTTCCGGCCGAACAGCCGCTGCCCGGGGTAAGCTTCCCGGATGTTTCCTGGGAAGAGCTTTTTGACAGCGGCGAGGCCGCGCGTCTGGAGCCGATCCTTGCGGCCTACACTAAGAATTGCCGCTGTTTCAGCCGCATCAACTCCGGGCTCAGGCTCCTGAAGCTGACGGAAGTGTTCCGGCTTCCGTCCGGGACGGGGCTGGCAATCATGGAGGCATCTCATACCCAGGGCTGGATAGAGACTTATATCCTGCCGCTGGCTTTTGCGACCGGCGACAAGGCCGCCGTGGTGCTGAAAAAATCCCCGCAGGCGGTCATCGCTTCCGCTGAGTTCTCCGGAGTCAAAGGGGTGCTGTACGACGCGGTGGGGGATCCCGCCTTCCACTCCGACCTGCTCTCGCTGTTCCTGTCCAGAAAGAAATTGCGCTCCGGCGGTTCCGAGCTTTACGCCAGCCAGGTGCCCGCGTTAAAACGTTCCCTTGCGGCTAACCCCGTGCCCGCGGATTCTAAAGTGCTTAAGTCCGGGCCCGGCGGCGTCTCCATGGTCTACGGGGGGCAGTACCTCCTGCGCTTCTGCCGGCGTCTGGAAGAAGGCGTAAGCCCCGATCTTGAGATCGGCTTGCACATGTCAGAAACCTCCGGTTTCGCCAATTCTCCCCGCACTTACGGCGGGCTAAACCTGGTACGGAACGGCCGTTTCTACGGTACGCTGGGCGTACTGCGCGCCTTTGTTCCCAACCAAGGCAGCGCCTGGACCTTTATGACGGGGGAAGTCGCCAAGTATTACGAGGCCGTGCAGGCGGCACCGGACGCGGCGGCGCAGCCCGCGGAGCCGACGGCACCGCAGGCGGCGGAGCTAAGCGCCGTTCCGCAAGCGGTGCTCAACCTCACCGGAACCGTCTCTTTCGAGCTGGCGGCCCTGCTTGGCCGCCTCACGGCCGAAATGCACCTGGCGCTGGCGTCCGGAACGGAGCAGTCCGAGTTCTCTACGGAACCGTTTTCCCGGCTTTACCAGCGTTCCCTTTACCAGTCCATGTCCGCCCGCGCCAAAAAGGCTTTCCTGAGCATTTCCAGATCCCTCAGGGAGCTCCCCGCCGATACGCAGCAAGACGCCAGGGCTGTCCTGGACGGCCAGCAGAAGGCGTTGCAGCTGCTGCAGTGCCTTACGGAAAGGAAATTCTCCGGCCGGAAGATACGTTTACACGGCAACTACTCGCTCGGTCAGGCCCTCTTTACCGGAAAGACTTTTGTTATAAAGGACTTCGAGGGCGACCTGGATAAGACGCCGGGCGCGCGCCGCCTGAGGCGTTCCCCCCTGCGGGACGTCGCTGCGATGCTGCGCTCTTTTCATTACGCGGCCTACGCCCCGTTCCTGCTGGACGGCGGGATCCCCAAAAAGGATATGCCGAGGCTGGCCCGGTGGACCGAACTCTGGTACGCGTACGCTTCTGGCGCTTTCCTGAAGGGCTATCGCGAAAAGATGAAGGACAGCCAGCTGGTGCCTCAGACGGATGACGAGTTTAATTCCCTGCTCCGCGTCTACCTTACGGACAGGGCCATGACCGAACTTAACTCCGAGCTGGCCTCGCGCCCCGACTGGGCGCTGGTCCCGGCCAAGTTCCTGCTCCGGCAGATAGGGCCGGCGGCCGAAGAGAAGCCGCGGCCTCAGGAGGAGAAGCCTTGACCGTCTCCGCTATTACCTCCGCCGGGGCCGTGCCTTCCCGCCGCGGAACGGTCTTTACGGTGTGGGCTCCGTATGCCCGGTCAATGGCCGTAGAGCTGCCGCCAGGCGGAAGAAAGGTGCCGATGAAAAGCTCCGGTGGCGGACAGTGGACGGTTTTCGTCCCCGGAGTTAAACCGGGCGCCCTGTACAAGTTCCTGGTTAACGGCGAAGCGCGGCCAGATCCGGCTTCGGCTTTACAACCGCAGGGCGTTCATGGCCCGTCGGCGGTTGTGGATCATTCGGCTTTCAACTGGAGCGACGCGGGCTGGAAAGGCCTCCCCGTGGAAAAGCTGATCATTTACGAACTTCACCCTGGTACCTTTACCCCGCGCGGGGACTTCGCGGGTATTGAGGAAAAACTCCCCTACCTTAAAGAATTGGGAATAACCGCGCTGGAACTTATGCCGGTAGCCCAGTTCCCCGGCGGCAGGAACTGGGGTTACGACGGGGTCTATCCTTACGCGGCCCAGTCCTCTTACGGCGGGCCCGAGGGGTTGAAGCGGCTGGTGAACGCCTGCCATAAGGCGGGGCTGGCCATAATACTGGACGTGGTCTACAACCATCTCGGACCGGAGGGGAATTACCTGGAGTGCTACGGCCCTTATTTTACGGACCGGTACCAGACGCCCTGGGGCAAGGCCCTCAATTACGACGGGCCGGACAGCGGCGGCGTCAGGGATTTCTTCATCGGCAACGCCCTGTACTGGTTCAGGGACTTTCACTTTGACGGGCTGCGGCTGGACGCCGTACACGGGATATTCGATTTCAGCGCGAAGCATCTGCTGGCGGAAATGCAGGAGCGCGTGGCCGCGCTAGCGGCTGAAACAGGCCGCAAAATGCACCTGATAGCGGAAAGCGACTTAAACGATCCGCGCCTGGTCAGCAGCGCCGCCGCGGGCGGCTATGGCCTTGCCGCGCAGTGGTCGGACGACTTTCACCACGCGCTGCACACCCTGCTGACCGGAGAGAGTCAGGGCTATTACGAGGATTTCGGCGGCCTGCCTTGCCTGGCCAAAGCTTTCACCGAAGCCTTCGTTTACGACGGCGCCTATTCAAAGCACCGCCGCCGCGCGCACGGCGCTCCGGCCGCCGGGCTGCCTGCTTCCAGTTTTGTAGTCTGCAGCCAGAACCACGACCAGGTAGGCAACCGGCTGTCAGGCGACAGGCTTGCCGCGCTGGCGGGAGAAAAGAAACTCAGGCTGGCGGCGGGCGCGGTACTGCTTTCCCCTTATGTGCCCCTGTTGTTCATGGGGGAGGAATACGCGGAGGATAATCCTTTTCAGTACTTTGTCAGCCACGGGGATCCGGCGCTGATAGCGGCCGTCCGCGAGGGGCGCAAGCGCGAGTTTGCGGCTTTCGGCTGGAAAGCCGAGCCGCCTGACCCGCAATCGGAATCGGTCTTCAGCGCCAGCCGGCTGGACTGGGCAAAGGCCGGGCGGGGCCGGCACGCGGGGATGCTGTCTTTCTATAAGCAACTGATCTCCCTGCGGCGCCGCAGCCCGTCACTGGCCTCGTGCGCGGTGAAGGATATGGAGATTAAATTTTCCCCGTCGTCCGGGACCATTTCCCTGCTCAGGCGGCGCAGCCGCTCTGAGACCTTTACTGTTTTTAATTTCACCGGGAAGGGCGCCCGCCTGGCCTTGCCGCCCGGCAGCTGGAAAGAAATCTTCAGTTCCGAGGCGGAACTGAAGCCGCGCGTTGCGGCAAAAACCGCCCTGCTCGCCCCCGAAAGCTTCATCGTATTTACAAGGAGTTACAGATGAACAGGAAATTCGCCTGCATACACGGCCATTTTTACCAGCCGCCCAGGGAAAACCCGTGGCTTGAGGAAGTTGAAGCCCAGGACTCCGCCTATCCGCACCACGACTGGAACGAGCGCATTACCTACCAGTGCTATGCGCCAAATACGGCCTCGCGCCTGTTGGATGGAGAGGGCCGGGTGGTAGATATCGTCAGCAATTATTCCCGCATGAGCTTTAACTTCGGGCCGACGCTGCTCAGCTGGCTGGCGCGCCGCCATCCGGGCACCTATAGATCCATTATTGACGCGGACGTGAAAAGCCGGGAATTATTCTCGGGGCATGGTTCAGCTATCGCCCAGTGCTACAGCCACATGATAATGCCGCTCGCCAGCGCCAGGGACAAGGAAACACAGGTGGTATGGGGCCTGCGCGATTTTGAGCTCAGGTTCGGGCGCAAGGCGGAGGGAATCTGGCTGCCAGAGGCGGCGGTGGACCTGGAGACGCTTTCGGTCCTGGCCGCCCACGGCGTAAAATTCACTATACTCGCCCCCGGCCAGGCCGCGCGGGTCAGGAAACTGGCGGAGCATGAGTGGCACGACGTTTCAGGCGGAAAGGTCGACCCCAGGCGGGCCTACCTGTGCCGGCTGCCGGACGGAGCTTCTATAACTGTTTTCTTTTACGACGGCCCGCTGTCCCGCGAGATAGCGTTTAATGGCTTACTTAAGGACGGGAACGCCTTTACCGACCGGCTGCTGGAAGCGCTGGACGACGCTCCTGGCGAGCCGCAGCTCTCCCATATAGCGACCGACGGGGAGACTTACGGCCACCATCACAATTACGGAGACATGGCGCTGGCTTACTGCCTCTCCAATGTGCAGGCAAAGAGCGACGTAAAGCTTACCGTCTACGGCGAGTTCCTGGAGCTGAATCCGCCGCTCTGGGAGGCCGAGGTCTGGGAGAATTCCTCGTGGAGCTGCGCGCACGGCGTGGAACGCTGGCGCGCGGATTGCGGCTGCAATTCCGGCGGCAACCCGGGCTGGAACCAGAAATGGCGCGCCCCGCTCAGGGGGGCGCTCGATTGGCTGAGGGACAACCTGGCGGAGATATATGAAAAGCAGGCCGCGGCCCTGTTTAAGGATCCGTGGGCCGCCAGGAACGCTTATATCGCCGTGGTGCTTGACCGGTCGGACGCTTCCGTGGCCGCATTCCTGGAAGAGCAGGGTTCCATAAAGATGTCGCCGGAAGATAAGCTTAAGGCGATTCGTCTGATGGAGATGCAGCGCAATGCCATGCTTATGTACACCAGCTGCGGCTGGTTCTTCGACGAGATTTCGGGCATAGAGAACGTGCAGATACTGTGCTATGCGGCCAGGGCCATACAGTTGGCCTACCAGGCCGCGGGCGTGGAGCTGGAGGGCGCCTTTCTAGACCTGCTCGAACGCGCGCCCAGCAACCTGCCCGAGATAGGCAACGGGCGCAAGGTCTATGAAATGTACGTAAAGCCAGCCGCGCTGGACCTGCTGCGCGTCGGGGTTCATTATGGGGTGTCTTCGGTGTTCGAAAAGAACATGGAGGATACGGATATTTACTGTTACCACCTAAAAAGCCGCAGCCTGGAAGTTCTGGAGTCCGGACCGCAGAAGCTGGCCGTTGGCATGGTCGACATCACCTCAAAGATAACGACCGAAACCAACAGAGTAAGTTTCGTTATGCTGTACCTCGGCGGCTACAATCTGCTGGGCGCCGCCCGCGAGTTCATGGGCGAGGAGGCGTTCTCCGCTATGCGCGAAAGCCTTAACGGGGCGTTTAACGCCGGGAACCTGTCTGATATGACCCGAATGATAGACCAGAACTTCTCGCAGGGCAGTTATTCCCTGTGGCACCTGTTCCGGGACGAGCAGCGCAAGGTCATAGAGCAGATCTTTTCATCAGCCACGGAAGAGATGTCTAACTCTTTCCGGCAGATCTACAATCATCATTCCGCCATTCTCGACGTGACCACCCGCCTTCGTGCGCCGCTGCCGCCGGCTTTCGTTTCGGTGGCGCAAACGGTGCTCAACGACGACATTTTAAAAGCGCTCCGGGCTGTGCCGGTGGACTCCGCTTCCCTCAAGCGGGCGGCGGAGCTTGTCCGGCGGTTTTCTTTTTCCATAGACAGCGCGGCTTTAGGCCTTTCCGTTACCCGCGCGCTGAACACGCTGGCGGACGCGTTCGCCGCGGAGCCGGAGAACCCGGCCCGCCTCGAGAGCCTGGCCGGCATGCTGGAGGCTGTTGAGCCGTTGCGGCTGGAGATGAACCTCTGGCGTGTGCAGAATATCTTCTTCAAGGTAGGTCGCCCCATGGCCTCGGCTAAAACGGCCTGGGCCGAGTCCGGCAACGCGGAAGCCCGGCGCTGGGTGCAGCTTTTCGATAAGAACAGCGCATATCTTAAGGTGAGGTTTAAATACGCATGAAACCGCCCCTGGCTACTTACCGCGTTCAGCTTAACAAGGACTTTCCCTTTGACAGGGCCGAAGCCGTAGTTCCCTACCTGGCCCGCCTGGGGATAAGCCATCTTTACGCTTCACCGGTATTTAAAGCCAGGGCCGGCAGCATGCACGGCTACGACGTGGTGGACCCTTCTGTCATAAACCCTGAGCTGGGAGGGGAGGAGGGCCTGCGCCGTCTTTCCTCTGCACTCGGCGCCGCAGGCATGTCGATAATGCAGGATATCGTGCCCAACCATATGGCCTACGACAGCCAGAACGCCATGCTGATGGACGTGCTGGAAAAAGGGCCGCATTCCAAATACCGGGATTATTTCGATATAGAGTGGGATCACATTTACGAGAACCTGCGCGGTCGCCTGCTGGCCCCTTTCCTCGGTTCTTTCTACGGCGAGGCGCTGGAGAACGGCGAGCTGCGGCTGGTTTATGGCGAGGATGGCCTGAGCCTCAATTATTACGCGCTCAGGCTCCCGCTCAGAATAGAGAGTTACATCAAGGTCTTCGGCGCGGACATCGCCCCGCTTGAGGCCGAGCTGGGTTCCGAAAATCAGGACATTTCCAGGTTCATAGGCGCGGTGAGCCTTTTTAAAACGCTGCTCCCCGTACCCGGAGCGGAATATCCCCTGGAGCAGGCCGCGCACGCAAAAAAAATGCTCTGGGCGCTTTACTCCTCCGCTCCCGCCATAAAGGTTTTTATGGATTCGGCCGTAAACCGCCTTAACGGTAAGAAGGGCGCCCCGGACACGTTCGACGCTCTCGACGAACTGGCCTCCACGCAGTTCTACCGGCCCTCCTACTGGAAAGTGGCTGCCGAAGAAATAAATTATCGCAGGTTTTTCACCATAAACGAGCTTATCTCGCTGCGCATAGAAGACCCGCGCGTCTTTGAGTACGCGCACGGGGCCGCGCTCGGCCTTATCCGCGACGGGCTGGTGACCGCGCTGCGGATAGACCACGTAGACGGCCTGATAGACCCGCAGCGCTACCTGGCCCGCCTGCGCGAGGAGGCCGGGCCGGAAGTCTACCTGGCGGCGGAAAAGATATTGGCTCCCGGCGAGACCCTGCCGACGGATTGGCCCATACAGGGGACCACCGGTTACGATTTCATGAATTATGTCAACGGCCTTTTCTGCATGAAGGAGAACGAGACACAGTTCAGCCGCGTCTACTGCAGATTCACTGGCCTGGAAACGCCCTTTGAGGAGCTTGTCTGCGCCAAGAAGAGGATGATAATAAGCAAGCACCTTGCCGGCAACATAGACAATCTCGCGAATGTAATGAAAAAAGCGGCCGCCAACGACCGCTATGGCCGTGACATAACGCTCTACGGCCTGCGCCGCGCGCTGGTTGAGGTAATGGCTAATTTTCAGGTTTACCGGACCTACGTAAATTCGCAGGCGGGCCCCTCCGAGACGGATAAGGGGTATATCCGAGAGGCTATGGAGGGCGCCCGGAAGCGTCTTTCCGGGTTCTCTTATGAGTTGAACTTCATAGAGGCTTTCCTACTGATGGGAGGGCACAAGTCCCTGGACGACGAGAATCGGGCGGCGATATTAGGCTTTGGGATGAGCTTCCAGCAGTATACGGCCCCGCTGATGGCCAAGGGCTTCGAGGACACGCTGCTATATATTTACAATAAACTGACCTCGCTTAACGACGTGGGTAGCGCCCCCAACCTATTCGGCTTTACCGCCGAAAGCTTTCACAAGTTCAACTCCGACAGGGCAGCGGCCACACCTCTTACGATGAACGCCTCTTCTACGCATGATACCAAGCGCAGCGAGGATGTGCGCGCCAGGATCAACGTAATTTCGGAACTGCCCGCCCGCTGGAACGCTAAACTCCGCGTATGGACGAAACTGAACGCGGCGAAGAAGCGCAAGGACGGCGCGGGCGCGCTGATGCCTGACGGCAACGATGAGTATTTTATCTACCAGACGCTGCTGGGCGCCTGGCCCGCGGCCGGCGCGGTCAGCGCGGAATTTACGGAACGCATAAAGGCCTACGCGGTAAAGGCTGCGCGGGAAGCGCAGGTGAACACTAACTGGATAAAGCCGCGCGCGGATTACGAAGCGGCCTACTGCGGGTTCATCGAAAAGCTCCTGCAGGAGGGGGCGGGTAATAAATTCCTGGAGGATTTCCTGCCATTCCAGCGTGAACTGTTCTTTTACGGCTGCTTTAATTCTCTCTCGCAGACGCTCTTGAAGATAGCCTCACCGGGTATTCCGGATTTCTACCAAGGGGGTGAGTTCTGGGACCTGAGCCTTGTGGACCCGGACAACCGCAGGCCGGTGGATTTTGCCTTGCGCGGCCAGGTTCTCTCCGAGCTGGAAGCCGACTACGCTGCCAATCCCGCCAAGCTGGCTGCGGACCTGCTGGGTGACCTGCCCTCCGGCAAGATAAAACTTTTCCTCATCCGGCGGGCGCTGGCCCTGCGCGCGGCCATGCCGGAAGTCTTCGAGCGCGGCGGGTATTCCCCGCTTTCTGCCGAGGGCGAGAAAAAGAACAGCATAATAGCTTTCGCGCGAAGTTATGAGGGGAACTCCGTAATAGCCGCGGTGCCCCGCTTCCTTACCGGCTTTGTCACGGCCGGCCAGGCGCCGCTAGGCGCAAGCTGGCAGGATACCAGGCTGCAGTTGCCCGAGGGGTTAACCGGAACCTGGATAGACGCTTTTACCGGCGCCAGGGTTGAGGCAGGCGCTGAACTTCCCGCGGCCCAGCTATTTTCCTCTTTCCCCTGCGCCCTGCTTTCACGCGTTAAATAATAAATAAAACCCGGCGTAAGTTCGCCGGGCGCGGCTTGCCTGCCGGCAAGCGTGTAAGTGTTTCCCGTTCAGGGCGCTGTAGTCTCCTCGCTGCCGGGCTTTAGTTCCTGCGCAGCTCCCTGTCCGCCCGAATGTTTCGCCACGCCCCACGCCATCACCAACGAAGTAAGGAAGATCACCCACAGCAGGACGCTGTCGGGGATAAGTTCTATCCGCATGCCTGCGGGAATGCTCATAAAGAGCAGGATGGTTATGAGGCCCCGGGGCGCCACATACGAAAGCGCCGCGGCGTCGAGCGCCCGCATTATTCCTCTCTGGAACAGGGCGCGGGAAGAGTAGATCACAAGCATTACGGGCAGAACTATGGCCAGGGCTTCGCGGTCCAGCAGCTTGTGCAGGTTAACGGAATAGCCCAGCAGCACGAAGAAGAAGGTCTTTATTACGAAGGTGGCCTCGTAAATGATGCTCTTGAACTGGCGCACCTCGTCCTGCAGCTTGGCGAGGTCCAGGTACTTGCGCATGTTGCCGCGCACCACAAGCGTTACGTTGTTGAGCAGCAGCCCGAAGATCAGCACAAGTATCAGCGGGGAAAAGTGCATGGCCTTGGCGGTGGCGTAGACCAGCAGGATAATCGCGAAAAGCGGCAGATGCTTAACGGGGTGGTTTATCTTCTCGATCAGTTTGGTCAGAGCGAGGGAGAAGAAAATGGAAAGCAGGATGGTAGCGAAGATCTCGAAAGAGAAAGAGAACAGCGAGGAGAAACCGAAGCTGCCGTTAAGCAGCAGGAAGTTGAAGACCAGGATGCCCAGGATGTCCGAGAAAGAGCTTTCATAGGTAACGAATTCGTGCCGCTCCCTGTTCAGCAGTTTCGAACCAGGTATTGCTATCGCGCTGCTGATCACGGCGAACGGCAGCGCGTTTAGCAGGCAGATCCGGAACGGGACTTCGAAGATAAGCGAGTAAAATCCGGCTATGCCCAGCAGGCAGAATATAAGCCCGGAGAAAGCTGACAGAAGGCTTTTTTTTATAAGCGCCAGCTTGTCCAGGTTAAGGCCCAGGTCCAGGCCGGCCTCGAGCACTATAAGGATAAGCCCCACGGTTCCCAGCGGGGCGAGCACGCGGTCTATATAAGGGATGTCATAGCCGGTCCAGCGTGACAGCACGCGAAGGGCCAGGCCGGAGCCCAGCAGCAGTACCACTGAAGGCAGCTTGATCCTGGATGAAAAGATATCGAACAAGTAGGAGACGAGGACTATAGAACTGAGGATGACAAGTATTAATTCGGTGTTCATGCCGTAGAAGGGATTATACTAAATGCTGCCGGAACGTAAGGGGGCAGGAGCAGCGGCGCGGTTATCGCACTTTATTAATTCCCGGGCGCGGGCGAGGCTTTGCGGATAAAGGCTTCTGAGACCCGGTGGCGGCGCGTCTTGCGCACAATAACATCCACCTGGCCGGCATGCACCAGTTCGCTGCCCCGCGGGGCCCTGCCCAACCGGTCTTCCAGCCAGGCGGCCAGCGTGATATTTCTGTGGTCAGGCTTTAGGCCCAGTTCCCGCATTATCTCCGCCATGTCCGCGGCTCCGCCTGCTATAAGCCCGCCGCCGGCCTTGTAAAGGTGGGACGGCAGGCGGTCAAATTCGTCCTTTATCGGCTGACCGACAAGCTGGGCTATAATATCTTCAAGCGTCAGCAGCCCGATTGCCTTTCCCGCTGCGTCGGTAACCAGCGCCATGTGGACGCTCTTGGCTATCATCTCCTCCAGCGCCTTCGGGGCCGCGGTGCCGGAGTGGATCTTATCAATGGGCCGGGTTATCCCCGTCACATCAGGCGACGGGGCCTGCATCTTGAGGGCGTTCACAATATCTTTGAAATTTATATAACCGATTATATCCTCCGGCATGCCGTCCAACCTGGTTACCGGGAAGCGTGTGTGCAGGTCCATGTGCGCGCGCAACAGGGCGCCCTCAAGGCTGGTCCCTGCGGGGATATAGGAAACTGCAGAAATGGGGATGGCCAGATCTTCGACTTTGCGGTGCGAGAGTTCCACCGCGGAATTGACTATCTTTTCTTCCATCCTGCCGATCACGCTTTCATCCCTGGCCTGGGCCGCGGCCAGCCGCAGCTCCGCCAGGGGGGCTTTTTCGTGATATTGTTTGTTCGCCGGCAGTACATAGTTCATTCCGCGCAGCACGACCTTGATTATCGCCTCGAACACGGCCAGCACCGGGTAGGAAATAAAGTACAGCCCCCTGAAGAAAGGAGAGAAAGTCAGCAGGATGAATTCCTTGTTTTCGATGGCGAACACTTTCGGGACCAGCTCGCCGAAAACTATGGTAATGAAACTCAGCGGCAGGACGAAAAGGATTATGCCCAGCGCCTCGGCGGCGCCTTCGGTCAGCGGGAAGTGCGCCTGCAGCAGCGGGACTAGATATTCGTTTACGCCGGCCCCGCCGGTGGCGGCTGCCACGGCCCCGGCCAGGGTGATGCCCAGCTGTATCAGCGACAGGCTGGCCTCTACTCTGTCTTTCATGAATTGGGCGGAAGGGGAGCCCGGGGCGTTCTTCTCCTTTAAGTGCCTTATGCGGGCCTTGGAAACGGAGGCCAGCGCCATCTCGTAGGCTGCGAAGCCCGCGTTGAAGACCAGCATGACCGCAATAACAGTTAATCCTGTGGGATCTATAGGAAACATAAGTGCGATTACCGCGTCCTTTTCCGGAAGAATCCTGGTTTTTCCTTATTCAATTCGGTAAGAAATTTGCGCGCGTCCCTAACCGCTATAATACAAAAAGCTGGTCATTTATTTATAAGTTTTAGCGGTTCGGGGTTTATTTGTCGGGCCAGACGCATATCGGGGGCCGGGAGGCTGCTCTTGGGCGGGATATGGATGGCGGCGCTATTTCCCGGCGGCGGCTTCGGCGGCGAGCAGGCCTTCGGAGCAGACCCCGTAAATCAGCCTGGTGGTGTCTTTGTTGGAACAGTAAAAAACGTAGCCTTCGTGCAGCTCGCGGTGTTCGGTGGTGCGGGCGCCCAACTCGGCCAGCGCGCCGCATTTTTCGCCGAAGGCGTCCCCTAGCTTTTTAAGTTCCGGCGGGATCTCCTTGGGGGCGGTCTGTAGGTCAAAGGCGCTCGGGTAAAGCGCGTAGGTGAAAACCAACCCGGAGAAATTAGCGTGCGTGCCTTCAACCTGTTCCAGCATTTCGGCGAGTCTGAATGACATTACCCGGCGGTACACCGCGTCGCCCAGCGTGGAGAGGTTGTCGGTGGCGGAACCGGTTATGTATTTTCTCACGGTCCCGCCCTCGAGCGGACCCGAGAGGATAGGTTCTATCCAGCTGGGCTGCATTTTTTTGTAGCGGCTGGTAATCCCTTCCAGGCTTCTGCCTAGCGGACGCATCGCCGGGGCGGCGGTGGGCGACGGCGCTGCAGGCGCGGCGGCAGCGGCCGCGGCGTGGGGAGTCGTAAGGCGGGAGGGCTTTCTGCCAAGGTGGCTAAAAGCAAAGTAAAGGCCGGCGGCCAGCAGGGCGACCAGCATGAAATAGATGTATTTTCCGGATTCTTTCGGCGTGGCCAAGGGATCCGGAGTTATTTGTTCGGTCATACAGGGATAAACCGCCTTCCCGATATTATAGATAAACCAGGTGCGGGCCTGGTTCCATTATTTCTACAATATGTGCGTAACGGGAAAAAGACATCTTCTCTAATGCTTATAAAAAACAACCCTTCTGCTGACGCTCCTGGCGGGAACCGCGAGGAGTGCTATGCCTGCTACCGGGCGAAAGTGAACTGCCTGTGCGGCAGCATTAAGCCCGTAGCCACGAAGATGCGCTTTGTGATCCTGATGCATACCAAGGAAGCCAGGAAACAGAAAACGGGAACAGCCCGGCTGGCAAAGTTGTGCCTGACGAACGCCGAACTCCTGATCGGTATGGATTTTACCCACAATGAACGGGTAAATGCGCTGCTGAGGGATCCCGGCTACAGCCCTTACGTGCTGTACCCCGGGCCAGAAGCTGTGAACTTTAAAACCATGGAGAAGGACTTGTTGCCGGAAGGGAAAACTCTGCTGGTCTTCGTTATAGACGGGACCTGGAACTGCGCCAGGAGTCTTTTGCATCGAAGTCTGAACGTCCGCGCCTTGCCCCGGCTCTCTTTTTACGGCAACTATATTTCCCAGTTCGCCATTAAGAGACAGCCCATGCAGCATTGTGTTTCAACTATAGAGGCCATCTATCATTTATGCAACGAGGCCGAAGAAGCCGGATATGAAAAGCTTAACGAGCAGAACGAGATTCTGATGGACGTTTTTAAAAAATTGGTCGGCACCCAGCTGCGATACGCTAAGGGGAAAGGCAGGAGAAGGGAAGAGAATATGAAAAAAAGGGACCTTAAGCCTTAACGATATAGCCCCGCAGCCATGCGAACCGCCGGTGCAGCCCGGCGTTTTTTATTTCTCAGTCCTGGCGGCCAGCTGTCCGCAGGCCGCGGCGATGTCGGCGCCTTTCTCCTGGCGCAGGTAGGCGCGCACGCCGGCGGCTATCAGCTCCAGCTGGAATTCTTTTACGCGCGGCGCTTCGGGGCCGGGGCCTCCAGGCGGATTGTAGGGGATAAGGTTGAGGCGGCAGGGGATTCCTTCTATAAGTTTGGCCAGCAGCGCGGAATCCGACGGCCGGTCGTTCACGCCGGGGAGCAGGATGTACTCCAGCATAACGTGAGCCTGCCGCACGGCGCAGTATTCCCGGACGGCGGCCAGGACGAGTTTCAACGGATAGGTCTGCTCCATGGGCGTCAGGCGCGCGCGCAGCTCCGGGTCCGCCGCAATCACCGAGACAGCCAGCCTTACCCGCAGGTCCGATTTTGTAAGTTCCTCTATTACCGGGATTACGCCCACCGTGGAGACTGTCATCTTGACCTGTTGGAAATGACGGCCCCGGCTGTCGGAAAGAATTTGGATGGCCTTCTTGACGTTCTCCCAGTTCAGGAAAGGCTCTCCCATGCCCATAAAGACCAGGCTGCGCAGGTCAACGGCCTCGCGCAGGCAGGCCTCGAACTGGGCTACGATCTCGGCCGGCGTGAGCGAGCGCTTAAGGCCCAGGGCACCTGTGGCGCAGAAGGTGCAGCCGCAAGCGCAGCCTGACTGTGAAGAGAGACAGGCGGTCTGCTGGTCTTTGCCCGGCAATACCACGCATTCGGCCGGCGCGTTCCCCGCGAACCTGAAGAGCAGCTTTCTGGTGCCGTCTTTGGCTGTAAGTTTAAGTTCGGGGAGAGGCAGGGGCGCAAGCGAGAAGGCACGGCCCAGCGCCAGGCAGACCCGCGTTGGTACTACCGGCAGGCGCGCCAGGTCCGCCGCGCCGCGGCGGTGTATGGCCATAAATACCGCGCCGGCGTTGCCGGGCTTCTCGCCCAGGTCCGTCAGCGCCGTTCCTATTTCCGCGCGGGTCAGGCCCCGAAGGTCAGTCAACATTAAGATATTTTATGATATTCCCCGATCCCTTACCGGGTGCCCGGGGTTTTGTTTGGT
This sequence comes from Elusimicrobiales bacterium, assembly GCA_038204165.1. GTDB lineage: Bacteria > Elusimicrobiota > Elusimicrobia > Elusimicrobiales > UBA9959 > UBA9959. The sequence continues at coordinate 70,760 of JBBRDG010000001.1, read as the reverse complement.
AGAATTATTGCAGATAGTCCCGGAACATTTTGACTATGAAGAATAAAATAGAACTGGAGATAGAAACGCTGGACAGGATGCTGGGTATTTACTGCCGCGGGCGGCATGGTAGTGGGGCGGAGCTTTGTGAAAAATGCAGGGACCTGGCTTCTTACGCCGGAGACCGGCTGCGCCGCTGCGGCCAAAACCCCAAACCCGCCTGCAAGGACTGCCCCGCGCATTGCTATAACCAACGGCGCCGTGCCCAGATAAAAGAAGTTATGAGGTACGCCGGTCCCTGGATGCTGCTGCGTCATCCTTTACTTACCCTGCGGCATTACTTAAAAGTGTAATCTTTTGGCTCAGGAAATGACGCCAGGGGCGTTTAAAAGGTGTAAAATATTACTGCGTTATGACTAATGTAGAAAAGAAAGAAAAACCAGATCTTCTGAAACAGCTGGCCAGCGTGGTCAGCCACGAAATACGTAACCCCCTTGCGATCATTTCCAACTCTCTGTATTTCGTGAAGACCAAGCTGGGCGCCGGCGGGGCGGAGCTCGATCCGAAGGTCGCCAAGCACCTGGGGATAATAGACAGCGAGGTTAAGCATACCAACGACGTTATCGAGGAAATGCTCGCTTTCACCCGCGACAGGGAGCTGCAGCCCGCTCCGGCTTCCGTGAACGCGGCGCTCAAGGACCTGGCCGGTTCTTTCCCGGTCACCCCCGCGGTTACGCTGCAGGTGGCCGCCGACCCGGTAGACCCTTGCGTGAACGCGGATATGGAAGCGATCGGTTACGCGCTGCGCTGCGTGCTTACCAACGCGATGCAGGCCATGCCTGAAGGCGGCGCTATCACCCTGGAATGTTCACATGACGCGGGGCTGGCGCATATGACTTTAACCGACAGCGGACCCGGTTTCCCCGGCGGCGACGGCGAGAAAGCCTTTGAACCTTTCTTCACTACCAAGCCCCGCGGCATAGGGCTCGGCCTTACCATTGCGCGCAAGTACCTGGAACAGCAGGGCGGCACGGCCAGGGCGGAGAACGTCCCAGTCGGCGGCGCCAGGGTCATCCTGTCTCTGCCGCTGGCGAAAAGTTGAACGACGGCTGACAGAAGCAGACCGCATAAAACCGCCGGGACAGCCTGGCGGTTTTTTGATGGCGCACCCGGTACGGTTTCGCTTTTTTGTATCATATATATTAAGAACGGCTAAAAAGCATTTTTTACGAACGCGACGCCGGGATTATCTCAAGAAAATTACAGCGCGGGGAAAGCCCCGGGGAGAACTAATGAAGGAATTGAACTGGAGACTGTTGCTGCTCGGGGGCTTGCTGTGCGCGGTGGCCGCGGCTGCAACTCCGTACGTGACGCTGAAGCTGGGGCAGAGCGTGGACCTGACCATAGGCGGCATGTTCCTGGCCGCTTATGTGCTGGGCAAGCGGATGGAGGGCCAGGAACTTGCCATAGAGCTGAACATCATCCAGGCCATGATCGGCCTGGTGTCCAGCATCGCCTTCATGGTCGTGATCCTCGCGGCTTTCTTCTACATTCAGAACGTCTTTGGCCGCGACATCGGCTTCAACCTTACGACCTGGCAGATGTTTCTCTGGCTGCTGGTCTCCGCTAACCTCGGCATCTTCATGGGAATTTTACCGAGGAGCTCTATCCTGAAGGACCATTCCATCCCGTGGCCGACCAGCAAGGCCACTCTGAGCGTGGCGCAGACGCTGACCGACCCTAATGCCAACGCCGTAACCAAGACCAAGCGCGACGTGCTGATGGTAAGCACCGGCGTAGCCGGTTTCCTGACCTTCCTGCGCGACGGGCTCGGCGTACTCAGTCCTATAGTGGGCAATCCGGCCTTGAACATAGCGCTCGGGCCCGAATTTGCGGCCTTAGGCATAGGCATGCTGGTGCCGCTCTCGGTAGGCCTTTCCGGCCTGCTCGGCACCTGGTTGGTCAGCGCCTTTGGCGAGACGGTGGCGAAGTACTCCGCCCTTTCCGGTGTGGCTCAGGATAACTTTGCCAACTGTCTTAACACCCTTAACTCCGTGGGCGGCCTGGACGGCGTCCAGAAGACGCAGGCTATGGACTTCCTGAACGCCACCTGCGGTAAGGCCGGCGAGTTTGTCGGCGCCGCCTCCCACTTTAAGTACGTGGTGCAGTGGATGATGTGGCCGGCTACGGCGATGATGATAGCCGCCGCGCTGACCAGCATAATTATTCCGATAGCCCTACATTTTCTGCACAAGGACAAGGTTAAGTTTGAGAAGCACGAGTTTAAGTCAATAGCCGACGAAACTATTCCGCTCTGGTGGACCGTAACCGGGATTTCCGTAAGCGTGACGCTGCTGGTCTGGATGACCAGCGTCTGGTTTGCGATGCCCTGGCAGCAAGTGCTGCTGGCTGTTGCTATCCAGCCTATCCTTATCATCGCCGGCCTGCGCGTGTTGGGTATCACCGGCTCCGGCCCGGTCTCGCTGATGGCCAACGCCACGCAGTTCCTGTTCGGGCTGATCTGGCCCGCGCATATCAGGTCCAACCTGACCGCCGCGTACGTTAGCGCCAATCCGCAGGCCACGTCGGAGAACGTGGTGCCTTCGTTCTGGGTGGCCCAGCGCCTGGGCGGCAAGTTCAAGACCCTGATCCTGGCCCAGCTGATAGTAATCCCGATAGGCGCGGTCCTTACGCCTATCATGTTCAACATGCTGGAGCGCACCTACGGCATAGGCCTGAACCCCGGCCAGCTGGCGGCGCCTACCGGCCTTAAGATAGCTACGCTCGCCATAGTGATGGAGAAAGGTCTGTCCTTCCTTCCGCACGGCGCGCTGCAGGCGTCCATAATAGCCATCTTCATCGGTGTCTTCTTTGAGCTGATGCTCGCGTTCAAAAAGACCAACGAGAAGGGCCACGAGGTGAGCCGCTTCTGGATGGTGCCTATCCCGGCGGCGCTGGGCTTTGCGCTGATCCTGCCGGCTTCGTTGAATATTGGTATGGCCATCGGCAGCGTGGTCTCCGCCGTCTGGAACCGCTTTTCTCAGGACGAAAAAGGCTCGTTCAGCCTTTACGCTACGCCGCTGGCCTCCGGCCTGGTGGCGGGCGAGGCAATGGTGGGTTCTATCCTGATGCCCGCGCTGGCGGCGCTGATGCAGTTCTTTAACTGAAAGCTTATTAACGGTTGAGCTGAACCGCCGGGGTAACCCGGCGGTTTTGTTTGATAGAATTTAACCATGTCCGGGCGCAACTTATTTTATATTTTCGCCGTTGTCCTGCTGCTCCGAGCGGCACCGTGTGCCGGCGCGGGGTGGAATAAGGAAATGACGGACGCGGATTTCGCCGCCATGCTTAAAGAGGCGCCCCAGCCTCCCGACCTCAGCAATAATTTTCTGGAAGACCTGGAAGGCAGCGACCTGGAAACCTATATCTTCGCCAGTGGGCTGAAAGCGCAGCCGCCGGCCGCTGTGAACCTGGGCGGCAACGGCCGCCTTACCCTGGTGCGGCCGGAGTTCGGTGAAAAGGTTGCCGCCGTTTACCGCAGGAAAGACGGAACCTACGACTTGGGCGAAATAAATAAAATACAGCGGATCATGCGCTCCGGGGCAGGGGGCGCGGAGACTTCCCCATCTTTGATGTTGCTGGAGATCCTCGACATGGTCGAGGATAAATTTGGCGGCAGGGGCCTGCTGCTGCTGAGCGGCTACCGCACGCCGCGGCTTAATAACAAGGTGCCCGGTGCCGCCAGGTACAGCACTCACATGCTGGGCTGGGCTGCCGACGTCAGGGTCCCTGGCCGCTCTGCGCAGCAGGTGGCCGCTTTTGCCAGGACGCTGCGCGCCGGCGGCGTAGGTTATTATCCAGACGCGGCTTTCGTGCACCTGGACTCCGGGCGCCTGAGGCAGTGGACGGTGCGGCGTGCGAAGCCGGGTCCGGTAAAATAGCCCAGCGCGGGGGCGGCGCAGGCTGTATAAAAAGCGGAACCGCCGGGAGAGCCCGGCGGTTCCTTTTGCGCGGCAGTGAGCGTCAGTAGATCTCGTTGGTGAGGCAGTGGACGGAGCCGCCGGCGTACTTGAAGCTGGTGAGCGGGGCCACGAAGCGCTGGATGTCCAGCTTCTTGAGCTTCTCTTCCACGCCAGGCGTGGAGAAAAGGCTGCAGTTGACCATTACGCCCGGGGCGATCAGCGCGTTTACGGCGTAATCGCCTAGCGTATCCCCGTCGCCGGAAGAATCCTGCGCCGACACTTCTATCACCGGGATCCCCAGCTCGCGGATCTGCGCCATGCTCTTGGGCTTTATGCTTTCGGCGGCTATGATCAGCGCGGCCAGGCTGTTATCGGCGGCGAGCACGGGTGTGAAGACGGTGTCCAGGTGGTAGCCGTCGGACTCGATCAAAATATAGTTGTCCGGGCGGACTATGTCGCGCACGAAGTCGTGGCCAATCCTGTTGGAGCGCGACAGGCCTCCGAAGTAATAGCTGCCGCCCGCGGTCTTGATGAAATTAATATCGCCGCCCTCCAGGAACGCGTCCTTCGGGGGAGTAACGATGGTCTTCCCCAGCTTGGTAGAGATCAGCTGGGAGTGGAACTCGCCCTCGGTGACGCGGTCCTTCACGCTGAAGCGCCCCTTGATCCAGATACTTCGGAAGATCATGCCGCCGTCACGGATGAAGACGGCGTCGTGGAAAAGGCTGTCCGGGCGGTTGAGCCCTTCGGGAAAGGGAATAATGTGCAGGTGGAACCCGGCGAGCAGCAGGGTGTCCACGAAGTTCAGCCATTCCCGGCGCAGCAGGTCCTGATCGGGAACGATGCCCTGCTTCTTGGCGTAGAGGGTAGCGAAGTTGACGCTGGCTTCGGTCTCGCCCTTGTGCACCGGGTAGCCTTTGTGCCACATGCCTTTAACTTCGGGCGTTACGGGCGGCAGGCCCAGCAGGATGATTTCACGGTGATGCATGTCGGAGTTCATGGAAGTAAGTCCTCTCGGAAGAGCGCGGTGCGGTGATTTTTTGGTTTTGTCGCTTTTCATGGACGGCATACCTATATTCTCGCACATTTTCCGGTGCGTAGACAAAGCCGTAACCCCGCGCGGTTTTTTGCTGGGAAAGGCGGCGGGACCCTTTTGCTAAAATATAAGTATGCGGGAAGACGATCTGGACCAGGGTTTGCAAAATATCAAGGACATCCTGCTGAGGCTGGAGGGGCGCGCCTTTGATTCCGAACTACTGAAGGATTTTCCCATACCGCCCGCCGCTAAAAAAAATATAACTATTTCGCCGGAGATCCCGGACGCCCCGGCAGGCGAAGAGGCCGGGCCCGGCAGCCCCGCCGTACCGCAACCGCCAGAACGCCACGCCATGGGCTGGCCCAAACCCGAACTGGAAGCTTTGCCCGAGGCTCCCGCCGCGGCGCCGGACATAGAGCCCGAGATAGTGCTACCGCCAGCGCAGCAGGTTTCTGAACAGCTCGCTATAATTGAACCTGTGCCGGTGGTGGCGGCGCCGGAACTTCCGGCGGCCTTGCCCGAACCGCCGGTGTCTCTCCCTGAATTTTTGGCGGCGCTGCCCGAGCCACCGGCCGCTGTGTCGCCTGAAGTGCCAGGCCCCGAGCCTGTGGCCATTCAGCCGGAAGTGGAAATGCCTGAAAGCCAGCCGGTGAAAGAGCCCATTAAAAAAACAGCGGGTTCAAAGGTCAAGACGCTTGTGGTCTTCTGCCTGGGGCTGGCGCTCGCCGGCGCGGGGTATCAGGTGGTCCTTAATGGCAGCTGGTACCGCTTGAGACAGGCTTCCAAACTGGAGAGGATCGGCGATAATACCAGGGCGCTCGCCGCCTATGAACAGCTGATCCTGAAATCTCCCCGAAGCACCGAAGCGGTGACCAGCCGGCTATATATAGGAAATATCAAGGCCGGGCATGGCGACCGGTCCGGGGCCATAGAAAGCTATGAAAAATTCCTGAGCCTGTCCCGCGCGGACGACGCGATGAACCCCGAGGCCAAGTTCAGGCTCGCCGAGCTTAAGTTTGGCGACGGTGACTTTTTCGTGGCCGGCAACTTGTATTCCTCCCGGGATGTCCGGGCCTCAGCGTATTCGCAGAAAGCGCTGGAGAGGCTGGAGCAGATACAGGCTGTGGAAGTGCAGGCTGCTGAAGCAAAAAAGCAAATAGTCCCGGCCCCCGTAAAGGCGGTGGCCGCTTATTCCGCTCTGCTGGCGGCCTATCCGGAATACACTAAGGCAAAAGCCGGCCTGGAGGAGGCTCTCATTCAGCAGGCTCTGTCTGTAAAGCCGCGTGCGGTTGCACCTGCTGACGCGGCGGTTAAAGCCCGCGCGAAGCTGGCGCGAAGCATCCTGCTGGCGAACCGCAAGCATCTGGGCGCCGATACGCCCGCTAAGGCTAAAGCCGTAAAAACATTTTCGTTAAGCGAGAGGTCCCAGGCCTGTCCTCATGTCTGGCTGGCTGAGAAAGAGCCGGGTAAGCTGCCTGCCAGCCTTGTTCAGGCAAAGAACAGCTACGGTTGCGAAGCTTTGAAAGACAATGTGGCCACTTGCGTAAAATTCAGGGAGAATATCAGGGCAATCAACGCCCTAAGCGCCGGACAACGGGCGGCCAAGGTTCAAAGCTCGGTGCCGGGCTGGACGTTGGAAAAACAGCTGGGCCTGGACAGAAAAATGCTTAATCTTTACGAGGAAAACCGCTGCGCCGAACTTCTTAAGCCTGCCGCGCAGAGCGAGGAGCAAGAGGCTCCCGAGGGTTTTTGAGGCCGCCGCGCTTGGAATCGCATATAACCTGGCACGCCTCGAGCTTTAAAAAGTTAAAATATAATACGGCCTGATTTTTTGCCGGGTATTTATAAAGACGAGACTGACTCTAAACATATATTATGAATTGTCCTAAATGTTCTTCTGATTCGCTGGTAGAGACCCTTGCGCTTGGAAATATCCCGCTCGACGTCTGTCCCGGCTGCTCCGGGATCTGGTTCGACAAGGGCGAACTGGAAGGCCTGCTTAAACAAGGGGAGGGCGCGGTTGCGTCTGATTTTAGCCTTATCAACCCAAAGGAGGGAAGCCTCGCCTGCCCGCGCTGCAAGAGCATGATGCCGCGCGGCGGTCTGGTGAACCCGCTCCTGCTAGTGGACAAATGCCAGGCCTGCGGGGGCGTCTGGCTGGACGCGCGTGAACTGGAGCTTGTAAAAAAACTGCTCGGCGTATCCGGCTTACCTACCGAAGTTAAAGTGGAGAGGCCCGCCGCGGCCCCGGCCGCCCCGTCGGCGGAGGCTAAGATGCCTTTGATTACGGTTCTCTACGCGGCTTTTTCCATCTTCGGACTCCTCGGGGTGAGTTATGAGATGTACCTTTATTTCAGCCCGGAGTCCGCGGTATCACATGCGCCGTCCGCGGGCGTGGCCGTTGCCAGCGTGCTGTTCTTTATAGGCGGCATCTTCGGCCTGAACCGGGGAAAATAAACGCCGCCGTTTAACGGCAGCAAGACTTGAACCGCCGGGGCAGCCCGGCGGTTTTTTTTATGGGACTAAAGACCGCGGCGGCCTGGGCCCTTTTGCCCATTCGCCCTGATAATATTTCAGGCATAATTTAATTATGAGAAAACTAAACCTCCCGCTCCTGCTCTCAGCTTTGCTTCTCTCTGGCCTGCCGCCAGCTTTCGCCGCGCCCAAAGCGCCGGTCTATGATTATCTTTCCGGGCTGGTTTCTATCCCGGAGATAGAAGTTTCTGTTTCCACGCCCGCGGCGATTGCTGAGGATACCGCCAGGTACGAAAATCCGCCTTGCGTGCCCAGCCAGGCGATACTGCCCGGAAAAACTTTTAATCCCGTGGTCAGCGACGCGCGCCGCGTGCGGGCCATAGACGACCTGCTGGCCAGGATAGCCGTCTGCAAGCCCATGCCGTATAAAAACGATGGCAATGTCCACAGCCAGGCTCACGCGGGCCTGCCTGCCAAGCCCGCCGGCTATTACCTTGAATATACCCTTATCGTCCCCGATCGGCCTACCGGGTCTAAGCCCGAACCTGTAGTGATAGGCGGCCAGACCTATATGACCGGCGCTGTGTTGAGCTTCCGCGGAGCAGAGCGCCTGATGATTGGCAACCACCGGGAGGTTTACTACACCCCCGACCATTACACCACTTTTATTTTACTGTCCATTGTGCGCTGAGCGTCGCCCGCGAGAAAGAACCGCCTGGAAAGCCCGGGCGGTTTTTTTTTAGCTGACGTCGCTTTTTTTGTTATTATGGGGGTTGAGGGCAAAGGGCTATGGTATTTATCCAAAAGTTATACAGCGTTGCGCGGCAGCCGGCAGAGGCGCGGCTATGAGCGGCTCGGCTGCGCCCTCAGTGCTTGTGGTTGACGATGACAAGAGCGTCCGGGAACTGATCTGCAGGGCGCTGGCCGGCAAAGGCTATGAAACGGCCGCGGCCTGCAACGGCAAGGAGGCGCTGTCCTACCTGCGGAGCTCGGCCAAGCGGCCGCTGCTAATCCTGCTGGACCTGATGATGCCGGAAATGACCGGCTGGGAATTCAGGAAAGTGCAGCAGGACGATCCCGCCCTCTGCGGTATTCCGGTAGCCATTATCACGGGTATTGAAGTGCCAGAAGGCCAGCTGCGGGCGATTGGCGCAGTGGACGTGCTCTGCAAACCGTCTCGGGTGGAACCGCTGTTCTCGCTGGTTTCCCGTTTCTGCGGTGCTCCTGCCAGGATCTAGAAAAGCCGGGGCGGATAGCTGTCAGCCGAAAAGCCAGCCGGCTTTGTTTTTGGTTTAATAGAGTATCGGGATGAAGAACGCAGTGTTTGTCTTCACTTTAATACATGGCGAGCAAATCGGACTGACTGGCCGAGGTTGAGGCGCTGCCCAGGGCCGCTCCGGTAGGGATAATGGCGAACTGATATGCATAAAATTCTCAAGTTCTCTCTCGCTTGCAGCTTGCTGGGCTCGCTGTCCGCCGGCGCTTTGCTTGCCGGAGATCCCGCGCCGTCCATAAGGGTCTGGCTGAACAATAATCCTAAAGTCGTGGCCATCTGGCATAGCCCCATAAGCTCCGACATTGTGGACGTGGGGAATACTCCCGGAGTGATGGTGAACGGTAACGGATTCAGGAACGGCCACGAGCCTATAGCTGTCTATCTGGCGAAACAATTGGTGGCGAAGGGGGACGTGGCTGTGGCTTCCGGAACTTTCTCGGCGTTGCTGCCGCTGGCCGCCCCGCTGGCCGAGCCCCTGAGCCTGGAGGTTCGCGTCGGCGGCGCTTTCTCGCAAACTATACAGGTAAAGCTTAACCGTTTCCGGGGGACGATAAAAGGGCGCAAGGGCGCCGCAGTGCCTTTTCCGCTCGTTACGAACGGCCTGTTCCGGCGTTCAGCTTTTTACGTGACCGCGGTGGGGGACAAGAACGGAAAATTCGAGATCCTCGTGCCGGAGATGGTCTCGTCTGTCTCTATTTACGAGAACAACACTTTTAAGACCCAGATGGAATGCCGGAGGTATGCCGCGGACCAGAATAGCGGGCCCGGTCTGGAAGTATGTATGGAGTCGCACCTGGCCTATATTCCGTAACAGAGGCAGGCCGCTAACTTAATAAAAGAACAGATTTATAAATTCAAGCAGGTCCCGGCGAGAGGGAGTAAAAGCCAGACGCGCGGTTGCCTCCGCAACGCTCATTGTTGTAGTCCTTAGCTGAGGCGGGGCTCCCCGGAAGAGTTCACGGGAATATAAAAATGCAAAAAAAAAGCGGCGGGTTTACTCTTATAGAGCTGCTGGTCGTAGTGCTCATCCTCGGCATTCTGGCCGGCATAGCCATTCCTCAGTATTTTAAGGTGGTCGAGAAGGCCCGGCTGGCGGAAGCGCAGAGTACCTTCAGCACGGTAAGGTCTGCGCAGGCTCGCGTTATGGCCAAGAACGGCAGGTATACCAGCAATTGGGGCGACCTGGACCTGGCGTTCTCTGATTCCCGGGGCGTTTCCTGCGCCGGCGCCGGCGGCTGCGTCCAGAAAGTTTTCACTTATATGCTGGACGAGGATGGAACCGTATACGCTACCAGGAATCCGACGCCTACCCCGGCTTCGGCGTACGGCCGATATACCGTGATTTACGACATCAACAGCGGCGTCACCACCTGCACCCAGGCCAATTGCATACTGGATCTTATCTGACCGCGCTCCGTAAGGGACATAATGAATAAAAAAATCATACTGCTCGTCATCGCCGCCTTCTTTTCCACCGGCTGCAAACAAATCGCCGAAAGGGTGGAGGAAAAAAAGAAAAAAGTTTTAATCGCAGATGAGGCCGCGGCGAAGGCCCAGATAAAGTTAACTGCCAGGCTGTCCGAAAAGGGCGCTGAAGGAAAATCCGGCAGCGCCGGCAACTCCGGCGCGGCGCTGGCCGCGCTGCTGTGCTCGTCCCCGAAACTTATGGAGGACATAGAAGAGAGCACCGCCCTTCTCGAAGCCCTTGGCGGCGAGGGCGGGGACTCAGCCGAGCTGAAGCGCCAGTTCCTGGCGTCCCGCAGTAGTTACCGCGCGATCCTGGAAAGGGAGCTGCCCGCGCGCGGGGCTACTTACGCCGAATTTTCAGTGTATGCCCTGGACCGCGGAACGGAACAGAAACAAAAATTCAAGGCGCTTATTTCGGAAAAGTGCCCGCGCGGCGACAAGGAGCAGGTTGAAAGGACGGCAGGCGGTCTTATGCGCTATTTCGTGCAGTAGGGACAGTAGCTGAAAAACGCCCGGGAACGGACGCCGGGGCAGCCTCTATTCCTGGGCCGATCTGAAGCCCCAGGCAGGAAAAGAACCGTCGGGTTTTCCCGGCGGTTCTTCTTTTCTTAAAATGGCTCTGCCCCAGAGGCTACCGTTCCTGGCGTGCCAGGCTGACTATGCCGAACGCCACTACGAAGAATATTATCGGAACGAACAGGCTGGGAGCGCCGGCCAGCCCCAGGTTGGATTCGGACGGGTTCGAAGGGTTGTAGTAAACGTCCAGATTTTTCCCTGTCGGAAAATGCTTCTGCAGGTCTTCACGAGCCCCGTCTTCGCTGAAATAGAGCTTTGATTTGTAGACTTCTATTTCCCGGGAGCCATAGATGGATTCATTGGCGTTGTAGGCGTAGCTGATGTAGGAGGAGTAGGACGTGCTTCTACGGCCATGGTAGGTGACCACTTTTGTGTCAGTTATTCTGCCGGCCGCCGGTATCCACAGTTTCTGGGCCGCCAGCGCGTAGCGGAAGTCGTTAAGGAAGACCAGGCCAATTAGAAAGGCAAAGGCCGCGCCCAGGTAATACATCCAGACGCTTCTGCCCGGCCTGCCCAGGCTGAAAATAGAGATTCCCTGCCTTCCGCCGCTTCCTGCGCTCATGCAGATACCTTATATTAAACAAGCCCGCGCAGTCAAAAGCGAAGCCGCCGGCCTGGGGAAAATAATATTGAGGAAAATACGCAGCAGGGCCTGGGGCCGGGTTTGCTAGAATGTGTGGGCGGGGGAAGTGAGGCGAATTTAATGAAGGTTCTCATTGTGGATGACAGCTCGGATATCAGGAGCCTGATCCGTGTAATCCTGGAAAGTAAGGGGCATACGGTGGCGGGCGAGGCCGAGGACGGGCCTGGCGCGCTGAAGGCCTTTGCTGAGCTTCGCCCGGAAATGGTGCTGCTCGACATCATCATGCCCGGCATGACCGGGGTAGAGGTGCTGGAACAGATCCGGAAGCTGGACCCCGAGGCGCGGGTGATCATGGTGACGGCCGTGGAGCAGGACAGGGTGAACCGGCGGCTGATGCTCTTAGGCGCGTCGGGAATAATTTATAAGCCTTTCGCGCCGGGAGATTTTGAAAAGGCCTTCTTAAGCGCGCTGCACCAGAAGCCGATGAACAGCAGCAAGAACGAGACTATCACGAGCCTGGCGGCGGGGGGGCTGAGCCGGTGCATGCTCAGGACCGCCGACGTTTCCTCGTGGGCCTGGGAATTGTGCGACGTAAACGTCTTCACGGGGAAGATTCCGGACGCGGTAAAGCTGGCGGCTTTCGGCCCGACCGTGGGCTCCGTGCAGGTGAATATCCGAGGCAGCATCCCCTTCTCCGCCGCTATGATTTTTCGCTCGCTGGATATCAGGTTCATCTCCAGTTGTTTTGTGGACGGGCCGGTTTACAGGATCAGCGGCATGGACGTGGAAGAGGCGTTGATCATGGAGATAGGAAATATCATCCTGAACGCGTTGACCAGCCCCCTTATCAACGCATTAAAGAAAAGCGCCATCCCTTCGGTGCCGATGCTGATTAAGGGCGGGCCTGGCGCCGTGACGGCCGGGCTGAGCTCCTGCCTGCCGCCGGAACAGGAGTACAGGGTTATCTCGGCCTCCCTGGCGATGCGGCGCGACGGGCGTTTGGCCAGGGCGGGGGTGTTGTGCTTTCTGCCCGAGGAATTAGCCGGGGAGCTGGAACTGGACGCGGGCGCCGATAAAAAATAATTTAAGGGAACTCCCGCTGGCGGCAGCCCTTGCCCTGGCTCTTTGACCGGCGCTGCGGCAGAAGCCTTTCAGCCGGTCAGGTTGCAGGAGAAATATCTATGAAGCGATTTTTATTTTCAGCGGCTATCTTCCTGGGAGCGGCGGGCGCCGTTTGGGGTCAGGAGCTTACGGACGCCGTTAGCGACGGAGTGGCGGCCGCCAGGGCGCAGGCCAGCGTTAAAGAGGCCTTTTCGCGGCAGCGGGCTGCCGGACTGTCGGCCAAGGCCGACACGGCGGCAATTGAAGCGTGGCTGCGGCTCCAGATGCGGGCGAATACCGCCAGCCTGCGCTTCGGCAGCCGCTGGCGCCAGTATCCGGACGACGCCGCCTTCAGGAATAGGGCATATTTAACAGGGCAGGAGCTTGAGAAATTGGTGGCGGGGCTGGGGCCTGTGCGCACCTGGACCTGTTCTTATGATAGAAAAGCCTCGCTGCTAATGAACGGGGCTATCGGGCCGCTGATCGTCAGCGCTAACGCCAAGCTTTACGCGCAGCCACCGGTTCCTCCTTACACAGGAGCGGAAAGCGCTTACCGCTCAGGGCCTGTGCCTCCGGTCGCGGAGGCCGAGCCGGCCGTTGCGAAAAGTTCGGCGGGCTGGCTGGACTGGGCCGCCGCCAGCGCGCTGCATGGTTCTTTAGAAAAAATGAGGGACGATAGGGCCTTGCAGGAAACCGATAAAAGCACCGCTACGGTCCTTAGCCCGGACCGCGCCCAGGTGCGTGAGGCCATCCGGCTGTGGCGGCTGGCCGCGGCGCTGGAAAAAGGCGCGCCCGCGCCCAGGTTGTCGGCGGCAAAACTGGACGCTGCCGCCGACGGCGTCTTAGCCGCGGTCGCCGGAAAATACGGAGGCGCGGAGTTGAAGGAACTTCAGGACTGCGGTTTCGAGGATTTTGTCGCCGCGCAGACGGGGCGGGCGGCTAAACGCCTTCTTCCCCGGCCTAAGGCCGGCGCTAAGCGGAAGAAAAAATAGAACCGGATTTAAAGCGCTGGGGGTACTCATGACGAACCGGAAAGAATATCTCGCAGGTGCCCGGGTCTGGCAATTTTGCAAGTATTCTCCGCGGGTTCTTACACTGCCCCGGTAGAGCGTTTGCTAAAATATCCCCGAAGGGAATTTATCGGAGGACGGGACCGCTCCTGGAAATATGGAAAAAATATTATTTATTATATCAGTCTGTCTGCTTAGCGGCTGCGCGATAGTGACGCCGCACCCCACGAGCATGACGCTTACCCCCCAGGCCATGGAAATAGTCGGCCCGGCCAGGGGGGAAAGTTCGAGTACGCGCCTGCTCTGCGTGATCCCCTTGAGCGGGAGCGCGTCGCTGATTACCGCCACCGAGAACGCGCTTAACGCGTCCGCGGCCGAGGCTATCGTCAATCCTATGGTGGACGATGAAAGAGGTTTAGGGCTGCTGGGGCTTTGGTGCTGGCAGAAGATAAAGGTTTACGGCACGGCGATAAGGTTCAAGCGGAATACGCCGGCCCAGAGTCCGGCTGCGGCAGGACGCAGCGATAAGGCGCAGCCCAAAAGCGCGGTAAAGGCGCCTCCAGTAACGGACGATTCGGCGCTGAGCAAAAGTGACACCGACGCCGTTAATGAAATGGAGAATAGGCTCTTCAAAAAGGGGCAATAACGAACGGAACCGCTTGCAGGATATAAGGAATTAATAGCTATGAAAAAAATCATGATGACAGTGTCAGGGATCTTAATGGCCGCGGCCCTATCGCCCGCCTTCGCCCAGCAAACCCCGCCCGCGCAGGCGCAGGTAAGCGCCGTCGCGCCGTCCGCGCCCGCGAAGAAGAAAAGAACCAGTGTTAAAAAATCCAAACCGGTGAAAGCGACGGCGGCCGAAGCCCCCAAGGCCGCGGTCCGGCCCCAGGTTAGCACCGCCACGCCCGCGGCGGAACTCCCGGTCCCGCACGTCGCCGTGGCTACGGCCGCGCCTTCGGCCGCACCTTCGGCCTCCACCGAGTCCGTGAAGCCCGCCGCTGCGCCTGAGGCCGTGAAACCCGCTTTTCCGGTCTCTTCCTGCCCGCATTGTTTCCAGCCGCTGCTGACCGGGTACAACGCCATAGCGGCTAACCTGAAGCCGTGGATGGAAGAAATGGACGCCAAGGCCGCGGCCCATGACCGCAGACTCTCGGCCATACAGAAACAGATCAACGAGAACGAGACCGCTATAGAGCAGGCCAAGCTCGGCGCCGACAAGAAGGCCGCCAAGGCCGAAGTTAAAAACCTGACCAAAGAGCACAAGGCTCTGCTCAAGGCGTACAGCGCGGCGAGCGACCAAAAGGACGCTTTCTATAAGAAGTTCGCCAAAGAGGTTGAAAAGAGGACCGAGGGGTATAGTAAGCTTCTGGAATTGAAGTTGAAGGAGACTCTCTCCGCCGCTTCGGATTGAAAATTGAAAGAAAACCCGAAGCCTCCGGGGAAGCCCGAAGTAGTTCGAGAGTTATAAATTAAAAACCGCCGGGAAGTCCCGGCGGTTTTTTACGCTTAAAGTAGCTTTCGGTTAGCGGGCGAAAGGCGATTTTATGCGGGCAGCTTCAACGCATTCCATCTCTCCGCCGTAAGCCGGCACCGCGTTTCCGGAGCAGCACTCTGCTGGGATCCGCACGGCATCTCCGATCTTGGCGCAGTTGGAACCGGCGGGGACGGCTTCCACGCAGGTCATCTCGCCGCCCTGGTTGGGTTCGGCGTTCCTGGAGCAGCATTCTTCTGGGATGCGGACGTCTTCGCCCACCTTGGAGCAGCCGGGGGTGACCGCGGGGGTTACGGGGGTTACGGGTAGGGCGGGAATGTTTTCCACGCAGGTCATTTCGCCGCCCTGGTTGGGAGCTGCGCTCCCGGAGCAGCATTCGTCGGGGATGCGGACATCGTCGCCGATCCTGGCGCAGGTGGAACCGGCGGGGACGGCTTCAACGCAGGTCATCTCGCCGTTCTGGTTGGGCACGGCGTTCGCGGAGCAGCATTCGTCCGGGATGCGGACGTCCTCGCCGACGCGGGCGCAGGCGGCAACTGGCTTGGCGCAGGCGTTATAGACCGCGCCGGCGGAGAATTTGGCGATATCGGAGCAGTCGGCGGAATGGGCCGCTACCACGCGGCTGACCACGCCGGTCTTAAGGTCGCATTTGTCTATTTCGGCGCAGATATCGCAATCTTCGTAATAATAAAAAGCTTCCTTCTTCGTCTGTAGCACCAGCGCAACCTGCATGGGGCCTTGCTCGGTATAGTAGGCTTTATCGAAGCCGCGCAACGGCTGGTTCTTAATGTCGCGGAATACGGTGGGTCTGAAGTTCAGGCTCCTGGCGATGGCGGTCTCGCAGACCGAAGTGCCGGTAGGACCGGAATAGACTCTGGCGATGGAAGGTGCGGGGATATCTCCGGTGAAATCCGCTTTTATCCCGGCGGCGCAGATGGGTTTGAGTTCCGCGGCGTAAGCGCCGGCGGCAAAAGTCATGGTCAGGATGAACAGGGCTGTTTTTTTCATTTTAGGTCCTCCGAAAGTTTGGCCGCTTAAAGCCATATAAACATTTTAAGATTGTTCCGGCGATGGCCGATAGGCCCGAAAGTCCCTTAATTTTATAGGCACTAAGTCCCTGTGCTGGCTTTTTCCGCCGGGTTTGCTAGAATGTGCGGAGGGGAGGGGGAAGGACTTTAAAAGTTCTGCCGTGCCGCAATGCCAAAATTCGTGGATTATTACGCCTTATTGGACGTTCCCAGCTCGGCTTCCTTTGCCGAGATCCGGGCAGCTTATCACAAGCTGGCCCTTAAATTTCACCCCGACCACAACCCCGGCGACCGGGCGGCCGAAGGCAGGTTTAAGGAAATAAACGAGGCTTATTCCGGCTTGTCCTCTCCGCAGAAACGTCATGCCTATGACCGGTTATGGGGGAAACTTCGCCACGGGCAGGACTTGTTCTTCCCGTCCGGAGCCGCGCGGCCGGCCAGCTTCAGCGAGTTCTTTCATTCCCTGTTCGGCGATCTGCCGGGAGGAGCAACCGGGGCCCCCGCAACGCCTTCTTCCGGTGCGGACACTGGGTTAGAGGTACACCTTTCACTGGCGGAAGCGCTGACCGGCTCGCGCCAGGTGTTAAGCCTCTGTCTGAGGTCCGTCTGCCCGGCCTGCGCCGGGTCGGGCCGGCTTAGCGCGGCGCCCTGCCGGCAATGCGGCGGCGCAGGCAGGGTGGTCGAACTGGATAAAGTGGAGGTAATCCTGCCGGTAGGACTGCGCGACGGAGATCGGCTGTCCCTGGACGGCCTGGACCTCGCGGCCCGGGGCCGCGGCGGGTCTTCCCTTAAGGTGTTTGTCCTGCCACACCCCGATTTTAAAATAGCCGGAGACGACCTGCTGACCGGACTCCGGATAGCGGCGGCGGCCGGCCCGGGTGACGAGGTCCTGGTGCCGGCGCTGGACGGGGCGCTTAAGGTTAAACTGCCGGGCGGGTGGCGACCCGGCGCCAGGCTGCGGGTGCCGGGCCGGGGGCTGCGGAGAAAGAACGGAACGCGCGGCGACCTGTTGGTGGAACTTTTTATGGGCGCGGATGCCGGGGCTGCCGCTGGGCAGACCCGGAGACGCGCAGGCCTCTGGAGCTAATTGTTCCTGAACTTTCCGGCGCGGCGAAGCAACGTGGTCACCCTCGACTGCAGTTCCAGCAGCGAGAAAGGTTTTGTCATATAGTCGTCGGCGCCCAGGTCCAGACCGTTCACCTGGTTGGAGTCCGAGTCCTTGCCGCTCAGTATCAGCACCGGGATATGTTTTAAGGCGGGGTGCTCGTGCAGATCCATCAGCAGTTTGACCCCGTCGCCGTCGGGAAGGATGCGGTCCAGGATAATTAGGTCAACCGTATCTTTTTTAAGGATCGCGGCGGCCTCCTTAAGCGTGGAGGCCAGCAGGGGCGCCAAATTCCGCTCCCCCATTTAGGGTAGATATACAAATAAATGCGCTTTGCAACAATGGGCAGTGTGGTTTGATAGAATAATAGGAAGTTAAAAGTGGTGTTCTGCGGATGGAGGTAAAAAATGGAACTATTGGAATTAGAAACTAAAATGAATTCCATAGAGTTGCGTCTTTCCCGGTTGGAAACGGCGCTCATTAAGCCCGTGCAGCAGCAGACTCCTCCACCGGTTGCCGCTCTTGTTCCCCAGGCCTCCCCTGTGCCGCCGCCTCAGCCGAATCTGCAGCAGATCCTGAACGCCAGTACTTCCTCCAGGAAGCCCGCGCCCAGCCCTGAGCGGTCCGGAAACTGGCTCGGCGTAGTGGCCGCCATTTGCTTCGTATTCGCGGCCGCGTTCATAATAAAACTTTCCATAGATTCCGGCTGGCTTACTCCCGAAAGGCAGATTGGGCTTGCGGTATTGCTGGGTATAGGACTTATAGGCGCAGGCTTCGCGTTGCTTGACGCGGACCGGGAATATTCCAGCCTGTTGCCGGGAGCGGGCATTATAGTGCTATACCTTACGGTCTTCGCGGCCTACGGGCTGTATTCGATCATCACTTTTGAGGACGCTATTTCGCTGACCAGCCTGGTTTCAGGCGCCTGCATCTGGCTGTACACGCGGATAAGGGAAGACTGGTACCCGGTCACGGCGGCCGTGGGTTCCTATTGCGCGCCCGTAGTGCTCTCCATAGGCACCACGTCAACGTTTACCATTTATTACTTCCTGCTCTGCTCCACGGCTTTCGCGGTGATCTCGATCTGGGTAAAGTCCCGGACCCTTACGCTGGTCTCGGCGTACCTGGCTATCATGATGACTGCTTTCGCCGGGCTCTATCTTAAACAGGACGGGTTTATCGCAGGGATGTTGGCCCTTAATTTCCTGGTTTTCGCCATGGGGACCTATCTTTACACGCGGCAGAGCCTGAAGCCGCTTACTGAAACGGAGTCGTCCAGCTTCCTGCCGCTGCTGCTGTTCTTTTACGCGATGGAGTATTATTTCATCGATCGCATGCGGCCCGGCCTGGCTCCCTGGCTGTCGCTGGGCTTCGCCGCCATCCTGTTAGGGCTGTACCAGTCGGCTAAGAAGTGGTTCCCGGATGTCTCTATCGGCAGCCGGTCCATGGTTTACGCTTTCGTGTCCGTAGTCTGTTTCCACTCCTTCTACCTTGAGCTGCTGCCAGCCGCGGCCAAGCCGTGGCTGTTCGTGGCTATTGCGCTCGCCATAGCCTTTGCGCCCGGGCGTATAGCCGGGCAGGGAAAAGAGGGGGCGCTGCGTATCCCCGCGCTGGCCGTATTGGCGGTGATGCTGCTGGAGTACGTGGGCATGATCTCGCATCTGCTGTCCGGGAACGACCTTTCCTGGCTGGCGGTAGCGCTGGCTTCTCTAGTGGCGCTTTGGGTGATGGTTTATGCCAGGGGAGATGAGTTCGCCGGGAAGGCCAGCTACGGGCCGCTTCTTGGAGCCGCGCACGTACTGGCTGTTTCCGGACTGTACCGGCTGACCACCGATACCGGCTCGCTGGCCGTTTCGGCGTCGTGGCTGCTGTATGCCGTCAGCATCATAGCTTTCGCTTTCGACAGAAAGGATGAGGTGATGGCCAAGTCCGCCATGCTGGTGCTCGGTTTCGCCGCGGGTAAAGCCCTGCTTTACGACGCCGCCTCCGCGCCGACCACGGTGCGCATCCTGTGCCTGCTCCTAACCGGAGCGGCGCTTTACGGTTCGGGTTTCCTGATCCGCAGGATCTCCGGCTGGAAAATAGAAAAAGAAAAGAACCGGCAGGAACCCGCCGGGCTTTGAATCCGCCTGGTTTCGCGCCAATAAAAAACCGCCGCCCTTTTCAGGACGGCGGTTCTAAAACCGTTAAAGGATTTTAGATTACCACTTGTTGCCGCCGCCGTAACCGCCGCGATCGCCACCGCGACCACCGCGATCACCGCCGCGTCCGCCGCCGCCGCCGGTGCGGGCTTCCATGGGGCGAGCTTCGTTGATGGTCAGCTTGCGGCCGCCGAAGTCGGTGCCGTTAAGCTTTTCCATGGCAGTAGCAGCTTCCGCGTCATTGGGCATCTCGATGAAGCCGAAACCGCGGGACTGGCCGGACTCCCTGTCCGTGATCAGCTTGGCGCTGGTAACCTGGCCGTAAGTGGCGAACAGGGTGTTCATTTCCGCTTCGGTAGTGGTGAAGGGCAGACCGCCCACGTATATTCTCTTGCTCATTGTATTATTCTCCTGGCAACTTTAATTTACCTGACTCAACTCTCTTTGCTCTATCTCCTCCGAAGTTGCTGGTAGAATAGGCTTCAAAAACTTGAGTTCTGGTTTGTACTACCTGTATAGTATGACATTAATTCGTCAAAAGGTATATAGGTCTTATGCCTAAATCCGTCTGGGCCCTTTGGACCGGGTTTTACAGGCCGTAAGCCGCGCCGTATTTTTCTATCACGAAGTCCACGTCCTTGTCTCCCCTGCCGGAAAGGTTCACCAGTATTGTTTTGCCCTTGCCGAGTTTCTTCGCCAGCTTAACGGCATAAGCGGCGGCGTGAGCGCTTTCTATGGCCGGGATTATTCCTTCCAGCCGTGAGAGGGAGAAGAAAGCTTCTATAGCCTCGGCGTCGTTTATGTAGCCGTAGGAAACGCGGCCGGTATCCTTAAGGTAGCTGTGTTCAGGCCCCACGCCAGGGTAGTCCAGGCCGCTGGCTGCGGAGTAAACTTTCATCGGCTGTCCCTGCTCGTCCTGCAGCAGGTAGCACCTAAAGCCGTGAATTACGCCAGGCTTGCCCTTGGTGAGCGTGGCGGCATGTTCCCCGTCTTTGAAGCTGATGCCCGCCGGCTCTACGCCGTACATAGCCACGTCCTTGTCCTCCAGGAAGGCGGAGAACAGCCCGATGGCGTTGGAGCCGCCGCCCACGCAGGCCACCAGCGCGTCCGGCAGCCCGCCGGTAATTTCAGCGAACTGCTTCCTGGCTTCCCTGCCCACTACGGCCTGGAAATCCCGGACCATCATGGGAAAAGGATGAGGCCCTACCACCGAGCCGATGGCGTAGAACTGCGTGACAGGGTCCTTTAGGTAAGCCTCGAAAGCCGCGTCTACGGCTTCTTTAAGAGTGCTGCGTCCAGCCGTAACGGGGACTACCCTGGCGCCGAGGATCTTCATGCGGCTTACGTTCGGATGTTCCTTTTGAATATCCACCTCGCCCATATAGATCTCGCAGTCCAGCCCCAGCAGGGCCGCGGCCGTGGCCAGGGCCACGCCGTGCTGGCCCGCGCCGGTCTCGGCGATCAGCTTTCTTTTTCCCATCTTTTTAGCCAGCAGCGCCTCGCCCAGGCAATGGTTTATCTTGTGCGCGCCGGTGTGGTTCAGGTCCTCGCGCTTAAAGTATATCTCCGCGCCGCCGGCGCTGGCAGTAAGCCGGCCGGCCCGGAATATCGGGCTGGGCCTTCCCACGTAATGCTTATAGAGGTCTGCCAATTCCTCGTGGAAGGCCGGGTCTTCCTTTATCTTTAAGTAGGCTGCCGTTATGCCGTCCATTACCTCCCGCAGCTGGGGCGGAATGAAGCTGCCGCCGTAATCGCCGAAGAAGCCTTTTGAGTCGGGGAGCAGGTTCTGTTCAATGCGTTCCATGATAATTATCCTTTAATAAGTTCTTTTATTAGCGAGTTGCGGCTTTTAAGGATCCTGGAGCCGCGGGTTATCTTGCACAGGCTAATGCCCAGTTTTTTCGCTATCTCGCGCTGGGGGCAGCCCTGGTTAAGCATTTTGAGGAGCCGCCAACGCAGCGCCATATCCTTAAGTTCGGAGGGCGTGTGGAGCTCACCCAGGAATTTGAGCATGCTGCCTTGTTCTTTTACCGAGGCCAGCGCCGCGGAAAGCTCCTTGAGAGCGTTCAGGGGCGGCTGCTGCGTGTTTCTATTCATAGAAACATAATACCATAAAAACGGACGTCGCGCCATGGCTGGAGCTTTTGACCTGACGGATCGGAAGTGCCCCGGAAAATTCTGGCGCTGCTTGGATAGATTTAAATAATCTGATTCAAATGAAAGGCCGGCCAAGGTTGAACCTTGGCCGGCCTTTTAATGCCGCTTCCTTTACTGGGCGGCAGCTTCAACAAGCTGTTCCATTGCGGGGCTGTTTACCTGCATCGGGGCTTCCACGGCGGGCTTGTAGATGACGGCTTCCACGGCCGGCAGTATCGGGGCGGAGGGATCGTAGGGGCGAGGGCCTTCTATTATGGGCTCTATACCTCTCCTGGGGGCGGGGATGGTGAGGGTCTGGGTGCCGCCGGTGGTAAAGAAGATAGTGGCGCCAGCTGCGATAAGGCGGTCCAGCGCCTCTTTGTGGGGATGGCCGTAGACGTTGTTTACGCCTGCGGAGATCAGGGCGACCTTCGGCTTTACCCTGGCGAGGAACTTGTCTGTGGATGAGTAGCGCGAGCCGTGGTGCCCGACTTTAAGCGCATAGGATTCCAGACCGGATTTGAAGACGCGCATCATGGCGTTCTCGATGGGGGCTTCCGCGTCGCCGGTGAACAGCAGGCCCTGGCCGTTGTAGTAAAGGCGCAGCACTATGGAACAGTTATTAACATCGTCGTTATATTTCAGCTGCACCGGGTCGGAGCAGGTGTTGAGAACTTTTACGGTTACGCGGGAATCCCAGTTCAGATTATTGCCGGCTTCAGGGAAATGGGTGGTGCAGCCGGGTTCCGCGTCGGCCAGCTCGCGCAGGTTATTGTCGCCTTTGGCGTTCACGTTCTCGGCTTTGGAATCATAGAAGTTTTTTACATCGAACATGGCGAAAACTTTTTTAAGGCCTACGAAGTGGTCGCTATGCGGGTGGGTGAGCACTACATGGTCTATAGTGGTAACGCCTTTATCTTTAAGGAATTTGGTTATGGGCCCGCCGGCGGGGCCGCCATCGATGAGGACGTTGTGGCCGTTGGGCAGCTCTATGTAGGTGGCGTCGCCCTGGCCGACGTCTACGTAATAAACGTTCAACTGCGCCCGGAGGCTGGAAGAAGAAAGTAGGAGCAGAGCTATGAAGGCTATGAATTTTCGCATTTTTTTATCCGGCACCTTATCCGCTTTTATATTGTACAGGGGCAGGAGTTTTTTTAAAGTGCCAAAGGGCCCAGTAGTCCATAGGCATTTGGCGGGGCCGGCTGGGGATTTTTTTAGGGATGTTCGCAGGCGCAACTGACGCGTCAGGGGACCAGCAGCCAGTTTACGAACTCGTCCCAGGAGGTGTCGGCCGAAAGCTTGAGTTCGTTATAGCCGCGGATCTTGTCGACGTTCTCGGGCACGTAGACGGCCACGCCGTAGGAAAGGGTTGTACGCTGGGCGCTGACGCCGCTGAACAGTACTGGCCCCCCGGCGGCGAACAGTCTTTCCACTTCGGCCGCGGCGGCTTTAACCTCCGGGCTTTTGCTGTACTGCATCAGCAGCTGCGAGAAGCGGCGCAGGTCCTTGTTGTCGGCTTCGCTGTAGCGGGTGGCTTCCGCCCTGGCGCGCAGCACCGGCGCTTTGTCACCGGCGGCTATGGCGGCCTTGGCCATGGCGTCCATGCTGGCGGCGAGCTCCGGAATCTTGGCCACCTCCAGCACGGAATAAGTGAGGCCCTTGCCCTGGAAGCCGTAAGGGTTCTGCTTAAGGTATTCTTTCGCCACGGTCACTCCGACCTGGCCGGCGGTCAGGGAGGGATCGAGCACGAGCGGGGCCAGCCATTTGTCGTAAGGGTAGCCGCTGCCGGGCTCCACTTCCTCCGAGGCCGCTATGTGGGAAACCCGGGTGTCCTTCATTTCGTAGGCCACCTCGACCATCTGCATCAGGCATGCGTCGAAAGCCAGCAGGTCCACCCTGCCGCCGCCTGCCTCTATATCCTTTACCAGGCGGCCGAGCTGGGGGGTGTCGATGTTATGCTTCGTAATCCAGTCGTCGGAAATGCCCTTGGCGTAGGAGCGCGCCGCCACGGGATTGCCCTTGAGCCAGCCGGAGCCGTGGTCCCAGACTATCAGCATGTATTTCTTTGCGGGGAAGCGCTTTTCGGCCCACAGCGTGAAATCCTTTACGGAGGCGGGATCGCCCATGTCGATGGAAGCCGCGGTGCCCAGAACAGGCGAGGTGATCACGGCGGTCTGGGTGTCTTTGGTTATGTAATAGCGCGCCATCTTGTCGCTGGTAAGCTGGCCGACCTCAACTATTACGTTGACGCCGTCCGAGGAGCCGACCCGCTCCATTTCGTTGATATCGGTGAGACCGTCGCCTTCCAGGTTGTTCTTGCCGTTGATAAAGACCATCACGGTCCATTCTTTTTCTGCCGCGGCGGCGGCGGTGTCGGAGGTGAAGTCTACAGGGACGGGAATTACTGCCGGAGCGGCAGAGCTGCTTGTCCGGAGTTCTTCCCGGGCGTTATTGAGAGTTTCCTGGAAATTCAGGCCGATGAAATCCTGGGCGAAAAGCCCGGCACCGGGAAGGGTGAAGAGTGCGACAGCTATTTTGAGCGCGGTTTTCATATGGCCTCCTTTCAGCAGATCTCGTTGGTATGTTTTAGCTCCCAGGTTGACGGATGTCAAACGGCCAAAGACCTTGCCGGGTCTGGGCAGAAGGGCCTACGCGGCAATTATTTCGGCGCGTGAAAGCTGCGGCAGCTATTATAAAGAGAAAATTGTCCCGGGGCCTTTTTAGTAGAATGTTTACAGCACTATGCGGAACCTCTTTAATACTTTATGTTTCTGTCTCGCAGCCGCGCTGGCGTGCGCGGGGCAGGCCCGCGCCTATGTTCTTACCGGGCTTGACGTAGCGGAGCAGTATGATTTCGACCAGTTCGCCGGTATGCGCGTCGGCTTAATCACCAACCAGACAGGCGTGGACCGCGCCGGCAGGAGCGGCGTGGATGTTATGTTCGCCTCACAGAAGGCCAGGCTGGTGGCTATCTTCAGCCCCGAGCACGGCTTTCGCGGCAACGCCGCCGATGGCGAGATCATCTCAAATTCCACCGACCCGGTAACCGGTCTGCCTATCTACAGCCTGTACGGGAACGTCCACCGCCCCACGCCCGCCATGCTGGCCGGCATTGACGTGCTGGTGTTCGACATCCAGGACATAGGGGCCCGCTTCTACACTTACCTTACCACCATGGCCCTCTGCATGGAGGAAGCCGCCAAGCTTAAAATCCCTTTCGTGGTACTGGACCGCCCCAACCCGATAAGCGGCGACGTGCTGGAAGGCCCGGTGCTGCCGAAGAATATCCAGGATTTTACCGGTTATTTCCCGGTGCCGGTCCGCCACGGCATGACGGCCGGAGAAATAGCGCTGCTGCACAAAGCCGTCCGCGGCCTCAACGTGGACCTTACCGTGGTGAAGGCCAGGGGCTGGAGCCGGCCCGATTACTACGAAGCCACCGGCCTGAATTGGGTAGCGCCTTCCCCCAATATCCGCACTATCGATGCCGCCACGATGTACCCGGGCATAGGCGGTTTTGAGTCCACCAATATGGCTGTGGGCCGCGGCACCGACGCGCCCTTCATGTGGTTCGGCGCGCCCTGGCTGAACGCTGAAAGGCTGGCTGACACTCTTAACGCTTCCGGGCTGGAAGGGGTGGTCTTTTACGCGGAGGACAAGACTCCCTCCAGGGATATTTATTCCGGCAAACTCTGCCACGGCGTGACTATGCAGATAACCGACCGGGCGCTACTTCGGCCGATGGATATTTTCGTGCGGGCGGTCTGCGCGCTGCGCGAGAAAGCCTATTACCGTGAGTTCAGGTTCGACGAAGGCGCCCTTAGGCTCACGCCGGGCAATAATGTTTATAAGGCGGTGTTCGAGTCCAAGGACGCCCCTGAAAAGATTATCGCCGACTTCAAGGCCCAGTGCGGAGAGTTCTACGCCGCCCGCCGCCCTTATCTCCTCTATTAACCAGAAGGCGGAAACCGTTCTTTTTGTTTCCCCCGACATAGGTATATGATAAAAGCGCGCATTCCGCTTCTGAACGACCGCCACACGCACATTTCCTTCTACGCCGCGCTGCGCGGGGCGGTTGACCTGTCGGCCTGCACCACGCTGGAGAGCGCCCTGGCCGTGCTTAAAAAGCAAAAGGGGCCGCTGGTGGCGGCCAGGGGATGGAAAAATAACTGTTATGATTTTCCGCGCGCGGAGCTGGACAAGCTCGGGCCGGTAGTCGTCTGCAACGTCTCTCTGCACAGCTTCCGCCTAAACAAGGCCGCCCGAGATAAGATAGCGGCGCGGTACCCGGAAATAGTCGCCGGGATCGACGACCAGGCCTGGGTGGAACGCAACCTGAACAGAATTTTTGAACTTTTCACAGTCTCGGGTTGGGCCGGGGCTATTCCAGGGTATATGGCGGAACTGGCCGCCCAGGGGATCTGGGCCGCGGGGGACATGCTGGTTTCCTCCGACGCCGCGGCGCGGCTGCTGGCCAGCCGCTATCCTGGCCGCGTAACGCTCTGGACGGAACCGGAATACTACGGGAAACTCGGGGCCGCCGCCCGGGCCGCGGTACAGGGGATAAAGCTTTTTACCGACGGGGCGCTGGGCGCCAGAACCGCCGCGCTTACCGGGAATTACAAGGGCGGCGGCAAAGGCATGCTCCTGCATTCGGACGAGGAGCTGCGGCGGCTTATTCTTTCCACGGCCGGGCTTACCGGCAGAGTGGCCATACACGCCATAGGCGACGCCGCGCTGGAGCAGGTTATAACCGCGCTGGAGCGGGTTTCGCGGAAAAAGAAGTTCGAGGCGCGCATAGAGCACGCTCAGCTGATCACCCTGGAGCAGGCGAGGCGGGCCAAAAAAATCGGCGCAACTCTCTGCATGCAGCCCAACTTCAGCCAGGACTCCACGGACTACGCTGACCGGCTGCCGGCGCGGTTCCTGCGGGTCAACAACCCTTTCAGGATGCTTATCGACAGGGCCGGATTCATGCCTGGCCGGGACCTGGTTTTCGGCTCCGACGGCATGCCTCACGGCGCGCAGGCCGCGCTGGAAAGCGCGCTTTTTCCGCCGTACCCGGGGCAGCGGCTGAGCCTGGGGGAATTCGCCGCCGGCTATTGCCTGCCGGACTTCAAGGCCGGCTGGATAGACGTACGGACAGACCCGGCGAAAAAGAAAGTATGGGTAAAGGTGAAACTTTTATGAACGAAGAAAATTACACTCCCCCGCCGGATCAGGCCCCTGCCGCCGCGCGCGTGCCCGGGCGGCCCGCACTTATAACCATTGCCTGCGCGCTGGGCGCGCTGGGCGCCATAGCGAGCGTGCCCGTTATCTTTTCGGATTTCGCCCGCGGGATGGGCGCCTGGTACGCGCCTTACCTGGCAGTTTCCGTAATAGCGTCTACGGCTTCTCTTGCCGGCTTGTGGAAAATGCGGAGTTGGGGAGCTTACCTCTACGCCGGAGTGGCGGCCACCAATCAGCTGGTGATGTACTCCATGGGAATCTGGCATTTTCTGGACCTGTTGGTTCCCGCGGTTTTTGCCGGTGCCGTTTTTTCACAGCTCCGCAAAATGCGCTGACCGGGCGTTATTTTCGGACACAAAAAGAACGCCGGGGAAGCCCGGCGGTTCTTTTTGCCCGGAATCGCCCGGCCTCAGCCGATCAGCTTTTCTATATGGGCCAGCAGCAGGGAGAAATCGTAGGGTTTGTTCAGGTAGGTTTCGGCGCCGTAGGAGAAGGAATCCTCCATGTTACCAACCAGTCTGTCGCCGGTCAGCATTATTATCTTAATTCCCGCCGTTTCCGCGTGGTTCTTGATGATCTTGCAGACCGTTTTCCCGTCCATGCCCGGCAGGCCTATATCCAGGATCATCAGGTCTGGCTTCTTTTCACGCGCAAGCTTGAGGGCCGTCTCCCCGTCGTAAGCGTTGACGGGTTTGTAGCCGCTGGCTTCGAGCTGCCGGGAGAGCACTTTGGAGAGTTGCTCGTCGTCTTCCACTACTAAAATATTTTTAGACATCTGGCCTTATTCCTTCCCTAGCCTGTATAGTGTTAACTTTAACAATTTTCCGGTTTTCTTTCCACTTGCCCGGGTCTTCGCGGTCAGGTTGCTTCGTGGAAGGTGGTGTCGCCCACCACTTCGCAGCGTATCGTGTTGGTGGGGCGGCGCTTGCCGAACGGGCTCGAAGCCATAAAAACCATCTTCTCGCCGTTCTCGATCGCGCCGCGCTTAAGAAGCAGGGCTATGATCTTCTCGGCCACCTCGCTGAAGCGGAGGGTCTCCGGGTTCTCCATCAGGAAAGGCACCACGCCCCAGTTCAGCGCCATCTGGTGGTAGAGCGTTTCGTGGTGGGTGAACGCATAGATCGGCACGCCCGGGCGGAACTTGGAGAGGGCCCGCGCGCCGATGCCGCTGTCGGTAATGACCGCGATGGCTTTGGCGTTCCAGTCGTGCGCGGCGGTGACCACGCTATAGGCCATGATGTTGGTGATCTCGTCACGGTTAACATAGTCGTGCGTGATGCGCGCCATGGTGTGGTAATCAATGCTGGACTCGGTGCGGTCTATGATGCGGCCCATCATGTTGACCACGCGGATGGGGTGCGCGCCTTTGGCGGTTTCCCCGGAGAGCATCACCGAAGAGGTCTGCTCCAGCACGGCGTTGGCGATGTCGGTTACCTCGGCGCGCGTCGGGTAAGTCATCTCCGTCATGGACTCCAGCATCTGCGTGGCCACTATAACCGGTTTGCCGGCCAGGTAGCAGCGGTTGATGATTTTCTTTTGGAGGTTGGGCAGTTCCTCGATGGGCAGCTCTATGCCAAGGTCGCCGCGGGCTACCATAATACCGTCGGAGTCGCGGATGATCTCGTCGAGGTTGGCCAGGGCCTGCTTGTCTTCAATTTTTGCGATAAGCCTTATGGGGGAATCCGCCTTTACGCTCGCTATGATCGCGCGCACGTCGGTAATGTCCGTGGCGGTGCGCACGAAAGAAAGGGCTATATATTCGAAGCCGTTCTCCACCGCGAAAGCTATATCCTTGCGGTCCTTGTCCGAGAGGAACGGGATTGGGTAATGCACGCCCGGGATGGCCAGATGGGCCTTATCCTTAAGCTTGCCTTCGTTCAGCACCCTGAGGCTGACGGCCCCGGGCCACTCCCCGTGCAGCTGGGAAACCTCCAGTTCTATGAAGCCGTCCTGCAGCAGCACGCGCGTGCCTACCCGGCAGAGCTTGTCGATGCGCGGCAGGTTGGTGTAGAAATGCCGCTTCTCGGGCGGGAGCGCGGGGATCTCGTCGGGCTGCTTGTCGGTGCTCTCCACGTAGAGCGTGTCGCCCTTGGAAAGGATTACCGGCTTGTCATAACCGAACATGCGCACTTCGGGCCCCTTGGTGTCCAGCATGAGGGCCAGCGGCACGTCCAGCTCTTTGCGGACCTTGCGCAGGATGCTGACGCGGTTAAGGGCCTCGTCGTAAGCGCAATGCGAGAAATTTATGCGGGCGACGTTCATGCCCTCTTTGATAAGGCCGCGGACGCAGTCTTCGCTCTCGGACGCGGGGCCAATGGTGCAGATGATCTTGGTCCTGCGCATCGTGCAGGGATTCTTGGAAAATGCGTTGGCCATCATACGGCGCGCCGGGTGCTGACTGACAATTTTAACTCTATTTTCATGCCTTTATTATAGTAAATACCCGGGCCGGGCCGGGCCGGGGGCGGAGTTTGCGGCGCCGGCGGTTTCTTTTTAAAATACTGAATAATGAGTCTGCTGGCCGCAAATCCGCGCGACCCCCGGGTGGCGGGTGATATAATGTATTACGGTATACTTGAGGCGCTCGTTTAAAAGGCGGAGTCTCTGCCGGCGGCAACAGGAGATAAAGATGAAAACCAAAAGATTCTACGCCCATTGCGACCTTATAGAAGGGACCAAGGACGTGTACTACTGCAGCTTCTGCAACAAGCTCGTTAAGGAGCAGCACTTTAACGAGGAGCACCTTACCAAGAACCACGCGAACAAATTCCTTGCCACCCTGAACGAGTGGAAGGAGAAAGCGGCCAAGGGGAATACCAGGGTGCGCCTCTCGGACGCTCCCAACAGGATCCAGGGAGCTGAGGCCCTGGGCCTTGAAAATCCGGATTTTAGGGGCTATACTATTGATAGGAAGGAAGGCCAAAGCAAAGGTGCTTATGGAGCCCACGCAAAAAGAAAGCCGCAGCTGAAAAAGCGGCGTAAGTGACTAGAAGCCGGAGGACCGTTCCCCCGGCTTCGTATTTGTGGTCAGATAAATCCTAAAGAATCCAGTTTTTCCCTGAACTTCCCGGCCCAGTCCTTGTTGGCGGCGGGGCTGGCGGGGCTCGGGTGCAATACCGTGGTAACCCGGATGCCGGTGCCGGCCAGCGCTTCCTGCGCGCGCTTCTCGGCGAACTTGCCTATACCCAGTACCCAGCGGGGCTTCAGCAGCTGCATGCTCCGGCGCAGGTATTCGTCGCAGAGCGAGAAAACTTTTTCCCTTTCGGCGTTGGAGAGTTTGTCGGGCGTTACGTTTCTACCGCCGGCGTCCATGAAGACCAGCGGGCAATAATTGGCTACGAAAAATTCCGAAAAGAAGTTTTTTGGAGTTTTGTAAAGCCCGGCGATGGCGCCCCAGAGCCTGGCGCCGCTCACCTCGCTGCGGGCGCAGGCGAAGCCTTCCACCGGGCGCTTGGGATGTTCGCGCGCCGGCCTGCCCACCGCCCCCGAAACCTTGAGCCAGTCCCTCACCAGGCCGACCTCGCCGAACGGCACGCCGTTCTGCGCCATTCCGAACGGGCCGGGGTTCATGCCCAGGAAGACCGCCCGTTTTTCGGAGGCCGCGTAGCGCCTGAGGTAGTCCTCGTGCGGGAGCCGGGCGTAGTCCAGGGGATTGTAGACGAAGGCTACGGGCTCGCCGAATTTAAGCGCGCCGGCTTCGCGCGAAAGTTCGCGCGTAAGAGCTATAAGTTCTTTTGCGATGGTCATGGCGCGGCGGTCAGGCGTGCAGCTTCTTGAGCAGCCAGGCCATGTTCTCGCCGAGAACTTTCATGGTGGCCATGCCTTCCGTATCCTTCTCCACTTCGCCGGCCTCGCGGCCTATGCCCACGTTCCAGTAGTTGGAGCCGGGAATGATCATCTGGCTGATGGTGAAGAAGTGGTTGATAGTGTCGAACGCGTGTACCGCGCCGCCCCGGCGTACGGCTATTACCGCGGCGCCGGCCTTGCGCCGGAAGAGCCCGCCGTTGGCTATGCTCACGAACCCCGCGCGGTCTATAAGCGCCTTGGCCTCGGAGCTGACGTCGGCAAAATAAGTCGGCGAGCCGATCAGGATGCCGGCGGAGGCGTCCATCTTCTCAATGTAACCGTTCAGCCCGTCGTCCGGCAGCACGCAGCGCTTGTCCTTGTTCTTGAAGCAGCCGCCGCAGGCGGTGCAGCCCCTTAGCGGTTTGCCGGCCAGCTGAACCAGTTCCGTCTCGAAGCCGGCCGCGGCCAGTTCGGCCAGGGCGGCCTTAAGCAGGATAGCGGTGTTGCCGTCCTTCCTGGCGCTGCAGTTGAAAGCGGTAATTTTAAGCATCTTTCCTCCTGGATCCGAACTGAATAATTAAACCAGTATATCAAGAAACCGCGGCGCGCGGGAGCGCCGCCCGGTCCGCTGGCTTCAGTCTGCCTGAGACGTGAATAAAGCCCTCTTCGTCGATGCTCGCCGCGTCGCCGGTGTGATACCAGCCGCCGCGCAGGGCGTAAGCGGTAAGCTCCGGGCGGCCCAGGTAGCCCTTCATTACGGCGGGGCCTTTTATCAGCAGTTCGCCTTCCTGCCCGGCCGGCAGAGGCTTACCGGTGACCGGGTCCTCCACCTTCATGGCCACGCCGGGCGCCGGCAGGCCGGCGGAACCTTCTTTCCAGCCGCTCTGGAAATTAGGCGCCCTGTTGAAGTGGGGAACCGAGAGCGCCGCCGCCGGCGAGACTTCCGCCGAGCCGTAAGCTTCCAGCGGGCGAAGGCCGAATTTATCTTCGAACAGACCCGCTAGCGCAGGCGGCAGCTTCTTGCCGCCGGCGATGACGTAGCGAAGGGTCGCCAGGTCCTCTTTGCGGGTCCGGCGCGTATACAGCCTGAGCAGCGCCGGGGTGGTGAACAGCACGGTGGCGCCGTTCTCCCGGGCCAGCCTGGCAATTGCGCGCACGTCGAGCGGGTTGGAATGGTAGTAGGCCGGCACCCCGCTCAGCAGCGGGTACCAGAGCGAGGCCGCGCAGCCCAGGGGGTGGAAAAGGGGGAGGGCGGAACAAATCCCGTCCTTGTTCCCGAGGTCGAAGATGATACGCAGGGACTCGACGCCGGCCAGAATATTTTGGTGGCTCAGCATGACGGCCTTAGCCGGGCCGGAGGCGCCGGAAGTGAAGACCACGGCGGCGGCGGCGTCGGGGTCCTCGCGCCCGGCCAGCAGCGCCGCCGGAGCGAACCTGGCTTTCAGCATGGAGAGCAGGCCGCCGCCGGCCTTGTCTTCTACGTACAGCGCTGAATTCGCCGGCAGCAGTATGTTCTCCGCGCGAACGAAGCCGCGGGACGTGATTATGGTACTGATCCCGCACTGCTCGATGGAAGCGCGCAGGGCTTTTTCTGAAAGGGTATAGTTCAGGTTCACCGGGACCTTGCCGGCGAGCACCGCGGCCAGGTTCGCCAGCGCGCCGCCGGCGGAGAGCGGCAGCAGCACCCCGACGTTGCGCTGATCCGCCGCCTTCTTCCCGAGTGGGCCGGCGAGGGCCAGCGCCCGTTCCAGGCAGGCGCCGTAAGTGAGTGTCCTGCCGGCGCTGTCGGCGACGGCCGCGCGGCCCCGGTTCCGGCGGGCCGTCCTTATGAATTCGCGCGCCAGGCCGCCGCGCCCGGCTTTTCTGCCTTCGAAATAATCGCAGGAGAGCTCCATTACGGCCAGCCTGACTTCCGCCGGTTCCAGGCCGGAGGGGAGCGGCTTGCCGAAAAGCACGGAGACCGAATCCCGCGGCCAGCCGCGCCAGCTCAGGATGAACTTGCCGTGGTAGTGGCTGGTGATGGTGCCCCAGGCCCCGCCAATGTAGACCGGGACGATAGGGTGGGAGCTGTTCTTCACGATCTTGGTGAAGCCCTTGCGGAACTCCCTCAGCATGCCGATGCGCGTGAGGGTGCCTTCGGCGAAAATGCAGACCAGACCGCCCTCGTCCAGCCACTCCCGGGCCTGGCGCAGGGACCCGATTATTTTTTTTGGGGGATCGCTCATCTCGATGGGGATGCAGCCCATTGCGCGGAACACCGGCGTAAGGAGGGCCCAGCCTTCGTAGATTTCCCTGGTCATCAGGAAATGGATCCTGCGCCGCTGGGCGGCGATCAGGAGCAGGGCGTCAACGTAAGAGATATGGTTGCTTACCAGCAGGGCCGGTCCTTTGGGCAGGTTTTCCACGCCGCTTACCTCCATGCGGTAGAGCAGGCGCGTCGCGGCGAAGACCGCCAGGCGCAGCGCGCCGTCTATGGCGAGCGCGGCGCAGCGGCGCAGGCTATAAATCAGGCCGTTCTTCTTGCCGGACAGTAGTTTCACCCTGTCTATTCTATTAAATATAACCGCCAATTTTTCGTTTTCGGCAGAAACCCCGCATTTTTATCAGCATTTGCTATAATATAATATAGTTACTATATATGAACGCTAATTTCATCCTTTACGTGAAGGACCAGGCCAGGAGCAGAGATTTCTATGCCATTGCTTTGGACCTGGCGCCCCGGCTTGACGTCCCCGGGATGACCGAGTTTGAACTCTCAGGAGGCTGTGTTCTGGGCCTGATGCCCGAAAAAGGCGTAAAAAGACTGCTGCCGGGCCTGCCGGACCCCGAAAACCGCGGGGGGGCCAGGGCCGAGGTCTACCTTATAGTAGGGGATCCCGCCGCTTGCCATGCCCGCGCGCTGGCCGCGGGGGCCACGGAACTGAGCCCGTTGGGGCCCAGGGACTGGGGCCATAAGGCCGCTTACAGCCTGGATAGGGATGGGCACGTGCTGGCGTTCGCCGCGAAGTTTTAGTATGTCATTGCCAGGTTTTCTTAGTGCAATAAAAGCGCGCTGAAAAAGAATAAAAAAATACCTTTGACTAATATGGCGCCGTTTGTTATAATAAAACTGTAGTAAAACTGCGGCAACGCTGCGGTTTCTTTGAAAAAGCAGTTTTTATCACGCTGTCGCGTTCGAAAGAATACGGGCAGCGGCCCTATAGATGAAGCGGCCTTGATTCCCTTCACCTGCGGGCTTAATCATAGAAACTAAAAATATTGTTTTAAAAAAACCGGAAGCAGTAAAGTTCCGGCGCGGTTTGTTCGTTTGTTCTTTACCGCGGAAGCTTCCCGACGTGAAAGCCGGGAGTTTACCGTCGGAAAAGAGCAGGACGATTCAACACGGCGATCAAAAGGACAGCGCACGTACGCGGCCCAGGCTAGTAATTCGGTCGCGCACAATCGGCGCCGTACAGAGAATACGGCTCACCAAGGAGCGGATGCTATGACAGAAGAAAATAAAACTAACGTCGAGGCGAAACCTGAAGCCCAGGTTCTCCCCGTCAACCATAAATTTCTCGTAGGCCAGAAGATGGGCATGACCCAGCTTTTCGACGCCGCCGGCTCTCTTTTCGCCGTCACCGTCGTGAAAGCCGGACCGTGCCGCGTGGCCTACACCCGCACGCAGGCGAAGGACGGCTACCAGGCTGTCTGCCTCGGCTTCGGGCACAAAGAAGAGAAGCGCGCGAACGCCGCGGAGAACGGCCTAGCCAAAAAACTGAATTCCAAGCCCATCCGCCACATGAAGGAATTCCGCGTGGCCGACCTGGCCGGCGCGGAAGCCGGACAGACCGCCAGCGTGGAACGTTTTGTTGAGGGCGAGTGGGTGGACGTGCAGGCGACCAGCAAGGGTAAAGGCTTCGCCGGCGGCATGAAACGCCACGGCTTCGCCGGCGGCCCCGCTTCCCACGGCGCCTCCGACAGGGAAAGGGCCCCGGGTTCGCTGGGTTCCCGCCGCTCCCTCGGGCGCGTGCTCCCGGGCCAGCGCATGGCCGGCCACATGGGTGTGGACACCGTCTCCGTGCAGAAAGTCAGGATCATGAAGGTCATCCCGGAGCTTAACCTGATCCTCATTAACAGTGGTATCCCCGGCGCCAAAGGCAGCATGGTGTATATTACCCTCACCAACAAGAAGATCCCCGCTCCTAAGGCCAACCTGGTCTCCAAGAACAAGAGCGCCGTCAACAAAGCCGCCGCAGCCAAGAAGCCGGCCGCCAAGAAGTAAGAGCTGAAACGAGGATAAAAAATGGAAACTAAACTTTTAAACCTGAAAGGACAGGAAGTAGGTAAAGTCAGCCTTCCGGAAGTTCTTTTCTCCGTGAAGCCCGATCCCTACTTCATCCACGAAGTAATAATGTATTACCTTGCCAACAAGCACCGCGGCACGGCGTCTACCAAGACCCGCGCCGAAGTGTCCGGCGGCGGTAAGAAGCCCTGGAAGCAGAAGGGCACCGGCCGCGCCCGCGCCGGCTCCACCCGCTCGCCGATCTGGCGCAAAGGCGGCGTGTGCTTCGGCCCCAAGCCCCGCTCTTTCCGCCAGTATCTGCCGATGCAGAAGCTTCGCCAGGGCCTGATCGAAGCCCTTTCCTCCCGCGCTATCGACGGCGCCGTGATGGTGATGGAGAATCTCGCCCTTGAGATCCCCAAGACCAGCCAGCTCAAGGACCTTCGTAAAGGTCTTAATGCGAAGAGCGTGCTGTTCGTCACCGACAAGATGGATAAGAACTTTAAGACCGCCTCGCAGAACATCGCCGACTTCGGCTGGTGCCTTGCGACGAACCTGAACGCTTACGAAGCGATGCGCAGCGAAAAGGTCGTTTTCACGACGGGCGGCCTTAAGGCCCTCGCCGCTACTTTCAAGGAGAACTAAACCATGAATTTCACGGAAGTACTCATCTCCCCGATACTCAGCGAAAAAAGCGTCATTATGAAGGATACCGAGAACCGCTATACCTTCAAGGTGAACCCCAAGGCCAACAAGAGCGAAATCAAGAAGGCCGTGGAGACCCTTTTTAAGGTGAAAGTTACCGCGGTACGCACCGCCAACCAGCCCGGTAAGCTGCACAAGGTCGGCCGGTACGAAGGCTACCGCTCCGACTGGAAGAAAGCCATGGTCACCGTTAAGGCCGGCCAGAAAATAGACATGACGGACCTGCCGAAATAAGCAGGATAGGAACGGAAAGATATGCCCATCAAATCATACAGACCCTACACCCCCTCCCGGCGCACCATGCAGATCGCCGATTTCTCGGAGATCACTAAGACCGATCCCGAGAAGAAGCTCACCACCGGCCTGCGCAAGCACGGCGGCCGCAACAACACCGGCATGGTCATGGTCCGCCACCACGGCGGAGGCCATCGCCGCCGCCTGCGCGACATCGATTTCAAGCGCGAGAAGTACGGCGTGCCCGCTAAAGTGGCGGCTATCGAGTACGATCCCAACAGGAACGCCCGTATAGCCCTGCTGCATTACGCCGATGGCGACAAGCGCTACATCCCGGCCCCTCTTGGCCTGGGCGTAGGCGCCTCCGTGATGAGCGGCCCCAAGGCTGAAATCCGCCTCGGCAACGCGCTGCCTCTCACCAATATCCCCGACGGTACTTTCGTCCACGCTATCGAGATGATTCCCGGCAAGGGCGCGCAGTTCGTGCGCGCGGCCGGCACCCAGGCCCAGCTGATGGCCAAAGAGGGCGACTACGCCCTGATCAAGATGCCGTCCGGCGAACTCCGCAAAGTTCTTAAAGGCTGCCTGGCCACTATCGGGCAGGTCGGTAATATCGAGCATAACACTATCACCCTCGGCAAAGCGGGCCGCCAGCGCCACATCGGCGTAAAGCCCACCGTGCGCGGCGGTGCGATGAACGCGACGGACCACCCTCTCGGCGGCGGCCGCGGCCGGTCCAAGGGTAATAACGTGCCCCGCTCTCCGTGGAACCAGCCCTCCAAGGGCTTCAAGACCCGGACCAAGTCCAAAATATGGAGCTGGATGATAGTAGCGGACCGGCGCAAGTCCACGAACGCTTAACAGGAGAATATAAATGAGCAGATCATCTAAAAAAGGCCCTTTCGTAGATCAGAAACTCCTGGCAAAAGTCCAGGCTGTGGTGGCGTCCGGCGAGAAGAAGCAGATTAAGACCTGGGCGCGTGCCTGCACGATAACCCCCGAGTTTGTCGGGCAGACCCTGATGGTGCACAACGGCCGCAAGTTCCTGCCGGTGTACGTCACGGAGCGCATGGTCGGCCACAAGCTGGGCGAGTTCTCTTTCCCCAGGCTCTTCAAGGGTCATGGCCAGTCGCATACCAAGGACGCAACCGATCTTACCTAAGCCGGGTGGAGATCCAGAGAACAAAGATTAAGCGATAAAGACGGAGAAATTTATGGACGCTACATGTAAACTCAGATACCAGCGCTTCGGCCGCCGCAAGGTTGCCCAGCTGCTCGACGCCGTAAGGGGGAAATCCCTTTTTGAAGCGCATTACATCCTGGAGAGCCTGCCCCGCATAGCCACCGACATCGTCGACAAAGCTATCCGCTCGGCCGGCGCTAACCTGTCCGTTAAGCTCGGCAAGAAACTGGACCTTAAGACCATCTGGGTTAAGGAAGCCAGCGCCGACCAGGGCCCGATGAAGATGCTTAGGCGCGTTCAGCCCGGCCCCCAGGGCCGCGCAATGCCGTTCAAGCGCAAAATGTGTCACATTAACGTCGTGGTTTCGGACACCAAGGGAGCGAAATAATATGGGCCAGAAGATTCATCCTAAAGGTTTAAGGCTGGGTTACATTCAGGACTGGCAGTCCCGCTGGTTCTCCCCTAAGAAGATGCCGGAACTGATCGGCGAAGATTTTGAAATACGGCGTATAGTGACCGAGCGGTTCCACCTGGCCTCCGTGAGCTGGGTCGACATCGAACGGGCCGGCGCCTACCTCAAGGTGACCATCCATACCGCCCGCCCCG
Organism: Elusimicrobiales bacterium; assembly: GCA_038204165.1. GTDB lineage: Bacteria > Elusimicrobiota > Elusimicrobia > Elusimicrobiales > UBA9959 > UBA9959. The sequence goes on along the minus strand of JBBRDG010000001.1, from coordinate 33,383 downwards.
GCATAGTTATTGGCCGCAAGGGCGCGGACATAGAGAATCTCAAACGGGACGTAGAGCGCCTCACCAAGCGCAAGGTCTTTATTAACGTCTCCGAGATAAAGATTCCCGAGCTCGACCCCCGCCTCGTCGGGCAGTCGATAGCCCAGCAGCTCGAGAAGCGCATTTCTTTCAAGCGCGCCATTAAGCGCTCCATGGAGCGCACGATGGGTTCCGGCGCCCTGGGTATAAAGGTGATGGCCTCCGGCCGTCTCGGTGGCGCCGAGATCGCCCGCCGCGAATGGTTCCATAAGGGCCGCATGCCCCTGGGTACCATCTCCGCCGACATCGATTACGGCTTAACCGAAGCCCTGACCGGCATGGGCAAGATTGGCATCAAGGTATGGATCTTCAAGAAGCTGTTCTTCGCGAAGACGCCCCGCGAACTGCGCGAGCAGCTCCAGAAGATGGAAGCCGAGAGCCCTACCCAGATACCGGTGATGGACGAGTCCGCCGCCGCCCGCAGGGATTCTACGCCCCGCGGTTGAGATATTTTAAGGAGCAATAACTATGTTAATGCCAAAAAGGGTTAAGCACCGCAAGACGCATACAGCTCAGCGCATAAAGGGTCCCTCCAAGCGCGGCACACGCCTGGCTTTCGGAGATTTCGGCCTTAAGGCGCTCGAGCCCCGCTGGATTACAGCGCGCCAGATAGAAGCCTGTCGCGTGACCATCGTGCGCTACCTCCGCAAGAAGGGAAAGATCTGGATCCGCATCTTCCCGGACAAATCCATAACCAAGCATCCCGCCGAAACCCGCATGGGTAAAGGTAAAGGCGCACCGGACCATTGGGTCGCCGTCGTGCATCCCGGCAGGATCCTTTTCGAAGTCGAGGGGCTGGACGCCAAGGACGCGAAAGAAGCTTTTACCAGGGCAGGACACAAGCTGCCCATCCTCACCCGGATAGTGAGCCGCGAGAATTAAGAAGGAGTTGCCTTAACTATGAAAAGCAAAGAAAAGGAAACCTTGAAGAACATGGGCGACGCCGAGCTTAAGGCTCTGTCCTCAGATCTCAAGAAACAGATATTCCAGATAAACTTCAAGCGCACCACCGCGCCGGTAGAGAACCCGCTGGTGCTGCGCCTCGCCCGCCGCAAGATCGCGATGATAAACACTTATCTCCGGCAGCGCGAGCTGGCCAAGCAGAAAAGCGCCGAGGTTAAAAAATAATGAACGAGAAAACTGAAATCAGACCCAACAGGAAAGTTTTACGCGGCTTAGTCGTCTCGGACAAAATGAACAAGACCCGCGTGGTCAGCGTTGAGCACGTCGTGAAACACAAGTTCTACGACAAGACTCTCCGCCGCAACCACAAGTTCTACGCCCACGACGAAGCCAATGAGTCCAAGAGCGGCGACCTGGTCGAGATTGTTAGTACCCGGCCCCTGTCCGCGCTTAAGCGCTGGCGGATCAGCCGCATAGTAGAGAAGAGCGCGAAGTAAGGGCTGACCAGCTCAATTAAAAGGAACGATCTATGATACAGTTGAGAACAATGCTGAATGTGGCTGATAACTCCGGCGCCCGCAGACTCATGTGCTTCCACGTGATGGGCGGCAGCTATCGCCGCTACGCTTTCCTGGGCGACACTGTCGTCTGCTCGGTGAAGGACGCCATCCCCCACGGCGCCATAAAGAAGGGCGAAGTGGTAAAGGCCGTGGTCGTTCGCGTACGCAAGGAAGTCCGCCGCGCGGACGGTTCCTACATACGCTTCGACGATAATGCCGTCTGCGTTATAGACGAGAACGGCGAACCGAAAGGTACCCGCGTGTTCGGACCCGTGGCCCGCGAACTGCGCGCGAAAAATTATCTCAAGATAGTTTCGCTCGCTCCCGAAGTAATTTAAAAGAAGGTAAATATGCTGAAACTAAAGAAAAAAGACACGGTAGTGGTGCTGACCGGCCGCGATAAGGGCAAAAAAGGCGAAATCAAAGAGATTACTCCTGCCACCGGCAAGGTGGTTGTGATGGGCCTTAACATCGTCCATAAGCACAAGAAGACCACCAAGGACAAGCCGGGCGGCATCCACAAGGTGGAAGCACCCATGGACATTTCCAACGTGCAGCTGGTTTGCCCCAAGTGCGGCAAGCCTGCCCGCGTTAAAGTTGCCGTGCAGGGCGGCGAAAAACTCCGCGCCTGCAAGAAATGCGGCGAAGTGATAATCTAAAGAGGTAATTTATAATGGCGAAGGAAACACCCAAAGATCTGAAAAAAGAGCACGCTCCTAAAGACGCAAAGAAGGAGCAGGTTAATAAGGAACAGCACAAGGCCAAGAATAAAGAGCAGGCTGCCAAGTTCCAGATAGCCGACGTTCCCAAAGGCCCGGTTGCCCCGATGCCCAAGGGCTACAAGGTACGCCTGAACGACGCGTATCTCTCCACCGTGCGCCCCGCGCTGATGAAGGAATTTAACCTTAAATCCCCGATGGCTGCCCCGAAGTTAACAAAGGTAGTGATCAACATCGGCGTCAGCGAGGCCAAGGAGAACATCCAGGCCATCGACCTGGCCAAGGACGACCTTGCCGCTATAGCCGGCCAGGCGCCGCAGATTCGCCGCGCGAAGAAGTCCATTTCGAACTTCAAGCTCCGCGAAGGCATGCCGATAGCCGTGCGCGTTACGCTGCACGGGTCCCGCATGTACGAGTTCTTTGACCGTTTTGTTTCCCTGTCGGTGCCCCGCATGCGCGACTTTCAGGGTTTCGATCCCCGCCTTTTCGACGGGCACGGCAACCTGAACATCGGCCTTAAGGAACATCACGTATTCCCCGAGGTTAACATGGAGAAGTCCCCGAAGCCCCGCGGCATGAACATCACGTTCGTGACCTCCGCTGCGGACGACAAAGAAGGCAAGGCGCTGCTTGAGCATATGGGCATGCCTTTCAAGAAGCCGGAAGAGCCTAAGGTCAAGAAGGCCTAAGCACCCGCCGCGGACCCTCGGGCCCGCAGGACGGTTCGGTACTTAGATTTGGACAAACAGAGGAGAAAGAAATGGCTACATACGCTTGGATGGCGAAGATGCGCAAACCCCAGAAGTTCTCTACGCGCTTCCGGAACCGCTGCCAGATTTGCGGCAGGCCCCGCGGCTACTACCGCGACTTCGGCCTTTGCAGAATATGCCTCAGGAAAATGGCCCACGAAGGCCTGATCCCCGGCCTGCGGAAATCCAGCTGGTAAACAGCTGGTTAACGGCGGATGGCCAGCAGTACAATAGTTCCGAGGCCCCCGCGATTTGCTGGAACTATTCAATATAGCGGTTTTGAAGGAGAGAAAAGATGGATCCCATAGCTAACATGTTGTGCGCGATAAAGAACGCTACTACCAAGAAGAAAGAGCGGGTGGACGTGCCTTTCTCCGGTATAAAGGCCGGCCTCGTCAAGGTGTTAAAGGACGAGGGCTTCGTTTCCAATTTTAAGGTGCTTGATCCCAAGCTGGACAAGACCATCGACAGGCGCGGCGTGATCCGCATCACGCTGAAGTACACCGCGGATAAACAGCCCGTCATCAACGGCCTGCGCCGCGTGTCCAAGCCCGGTCTGCGCATCTACAGACCCCACGACGAGATGCCGCACGTGCGCGCCGCCTTCGGCGTTACGATCGTGTCCACCTCTAAAGGTCTGCTGACCGATGCCGAGGCGAAGAAGCAGAAGCTCGGCGGGGAAGTCCTCTGCCAGGTCTGGTAATAGAATAGAATTACGCAGTCGCGCAAACGCAGAAAGTTAATTTAAGAGGTAAAAACATGAGCAGAATTGGAAAAATGCCGGTAATACTTCCGGAAAAGGTAAAAGCTATAGTGGACGGCAGGAACGTCCGCGTTGAAGGGCCCCTCGGCAAACTCTCTTTCGCGCTGCCCGACGGCATAAACGCGGAAGTGAAAGACTCTAAAATCAATGTCAGCATCGCGCAGGGCGCGACCGACAAAGCCGCGCTTTTCGGTACCTCACGGGCGCGCATCAATAACATGGTGTCCGGCGTCACCAAGGAATTTGAGAAAATACTCGAGATCAGCGGCGTGGGTTTCAAAGGCGCGGTTGAAGGCAACCGGGTCTCCATGCAGCTCGGCTTCTCTCACCCCGTCCTTATAGACATACCGGCGGGCATAAAGATGTCTTTCGACCCCAAGCAGGTCGTCCTCACGATCAAGGGCATAGACCGGGAAGTTGTTGGCAACCTGGCAGCCCAGATAAAGAGGGTAAAACCGCCGGAACCTTACAAGGGCACCGGCATTAAGTACCAGGGCGAACACATAATCCGCAAGGCCGGCAAGACCGCCGCCGGAGCGGGAGCCAGCTCGGGTGGCGCAGCCAAGAAATAACGGAGAAATAATATGATAAGCAAACAGGAACGCTACGAATTCCGCAAGGTCCGCTCAAGGAACAAACTGTTCCAGAACGGCATTAAACTGCCCAGGCTGAGTGTTTACCGCGGCACCAAGTACATCTACGCCCAGGTCGTCGACGACGTGAAGGGCGCGACGTTGGTTGCGGCCTCCAGCCTGGAGAAAGAACTTAAGGGTAAGTTCAAATCAGGCAAGAGCATTGACTCCGCCAAGCAGGTGGGAGCCCTCCTGGCCAAGCGCGCCATCGCCGGCGGCATAACTTCGGTTTGTTTCGACCGCGGCGGCAGGATATACCATGGCCGCGTAAAAGCCGTTGCCGACGGCGCGCGCGAAGCCGGTCTTAAATTCTAAGGGAGAAGCTAAACATGCTCAGAAACCAGAAACAGCTTAAAACCAGCAAAGAACTCAACGCCCAGGGCGGCCCCAAGAACCCCGGCGAGGCCATGGAACTCGACCTGACGAACGCGCAGGAAGAAAAAGTGGTCACCGTGGTGGTCAACCGCGTCACCAAGGTCGTTAAGGGCGGCAAGCGCTTCTCCTTCAACGCTCTTGTAGTCGTGGGCGACAACAACGGCAAAGTAGGCGTGGGCCTTGGCAAGTCCAACGAGGTGCAGTCGGCCATCCAGAAAGGTACCGCCGGCGCCCGCAAGGAAATGTTCCAGTTCCCGCTGATTAATTTCACGATACCGCACGAAATAGAAGGCCACTTCGGCGCGGGTAAGGTCTGGTTGAAGCCCGCCGTGGGCGGCACCGGCCTGATCGCCGGCGGCGGCGTGCGCGCCGTGCTCGAAGCCAGCGGCGTTAAGAACATCCTCACCAAGAACCTCGGCAGCCGCAACGCGTTCAACACGGTTTATGCCACCCTTGACGCACTTAAAAGGCTCAAGAGCAGAGAAGAAGTAATGAAGATCCGCGGCCGGGCGGAATAAACCCCGCCGCATATCCGCTGACGATTCTACAGTAACAGGAGAAACACTATGGTCGGACTGAATAATCTTAAACCTAAGCCGGGCTCTACCCACAGACCCAAGCGCCTCGGCACCGGACAGGGCTCTGGTCACGGCCAGACCTCGACCCGCGGCCAGAAAGGCCAGGGCTCCACTTCCGGCGGCACCAAGCGCGTCGGTTTCGAAGGCGGCCAGATGCCGCTGCTCCGCCGCATCCCCAAGAGCGGCTTCAGCAACAAGCGCTTCCAGAACAGGTTCGAGTGGGTCAACATCTCCTCCCTTGAGAAGAATTTTAAGGCCGGCGCGGAAGTTAACCCCGAGGCCCTTGTGAAGTGCCGCGTGGTGAAGCACTCCGACCGGGTGAAGATCCTCGGTAACGGCGAACTGACCAAAGCCATGAACGTTTCCGCGCACGGCTTCTCGGCTTCCGCCAAGGAAAAGATAGAAAAAGCCGGCGGCAAGGCCATCCTTGTGATTACCGCCGAAGGCGCTAAGGCCGCTGCAGTGGTTGCGAAGGACGCCGCCAAGAAGCTCGCCAAAAAGAACGCCAAGAACGCTAAGAAAACGGATAAAAAATAATGCAACAGATAACCGACATTTTTAAGATCCAAGATCTTAAGAAACGGATATTCTTCGTGCTCGGCGCTCTGGCGGTTTACCGCCTGGGCGCTACTATACCCATACCGGGTATTAATACCGCGGCGCTGACGGCCCTGTTCGAGTCCCAGAAAGGGTCCATCCTCGGTTTCCTCGATATCTTCTCGGGCGGCGCGCTCGGCAGGTTCTCGATCTTCTCTATGGGCGTGATGCCGTACATCAACGCCTCCATCATCATGAGCCTGGTGCAGGGCGCTCACGTGTTCCCTGTGCTGGACCGGCTGCAGAAAGAAGGCGAGAGCGGCCGCAAGAAAATCACGCAGTTCACCCGCGTGTTCACGCTCTTTCTGGCGGCTTTCCAGTCGCTGGGTCTTACGATAGCCCTGACCAAGATGGGTTCCAACGGCGGGCCAAATATCGTCAGCAACCCGACGTTCGCGTTCTACTTCGTAACCGTTCTCACGCTGGTCACCGGCACCATCTTTGTGATGTGGCTGGGCGAGCAGATAACCGAGCGCGGCATAGGCAATGGTATCTCCCTTATCATTTTCGCCGGCATAGTAGGGGCGCTCCCCAGCGCCGTTATGAACATGATAAAATTGATACAGATAGACGAAATCAGCCTGCTTTCGGGCATTCTGATCCTGGCAATGGTGCTGCTCATCGTCGCCTTCGTCATCTGGGTTGAGACCGCGCAGCGGAAGATTCCCGTGCAGTACGCGCAGCGCATGGTGGGCCGCAAGATGTACGGTGGCGCCTCCACGTTCCTGCCCCTGAAGGTTGATCAGTCCGGCGTTATTGCGGTCATCTTCGCGGTATCGCTCCTGAGTGTTCCTTATACTATCGGATCTTTCAACCCCGGGGCCCCGTGGGCGCAGAAACTGATGGCGGTAATGAATCACTCGAGCATCCTTTACCAGCTGATTTACGTAGCGCTGATCGTCTTCTTCTGCTATTTCTATAATTCGGTAAGCATCAACCCGAAGGACCTGGCGGAGAACATGAAGAAGTGGGGCGGATTTATCCCCGGTATACGCCCGGGCGAGCCTACGGCCAACCATATAGAGTGGGTGCTCAACAGGATTACGCTCGGCGGCGCGCTGTTCGTGTCGCTGATCGCGGTGCTCCCCGACTACCTGCGCGCCAAGTTCAACGTGCCTTTTTATTTCGGCGGCACCTCGTTGCTGATTGTGGTGGGCGTGGCACTGGACACTATAGCCCAGACCGAAGCTCATCTCGTGATGCGCAACTACGAGGGCTTTTATAAAAATTCCAGGATTAAGGGCCGCTGGTTCAACGTCGGGCAGTAAGCCCGGCATTGGAAGCGGCCGCGTAAGTTCACTAAAGTTATGAATATTATTTTATTGGGTTACCCTGGTTCCGGTAAGGGAACGCAGGCAAAGGTCCTTTCTCAGAAGCTAGGGCTTTTCCACGTTTCCACCGGTGATATCTTCCGCGAGGAGCTGGCTAAAAAAAGCCCGCTCGGCCAGGAAGTCTCCGGCTATATTTCCGCCGGACGCCTAGTCCCCGACAGGCTGGTTTTGGAAGTGCTGAAGGCCAGGCTGAGCACGGAAACGCGCGGTCTGCTTTTCGACGGTTTCCCCCGGACGGTGGAACAGGCCGAGGGCCTGGATTCCTGGTTCGAGTCCCGCAAGCAGGCGATAGATTCAGTGATTTTCCTGGACGTGCCCGAAGCCGATGTGGCCGCCCGTCTGGGCTCGCGGCGTACCTGCACCGGCTGCGGCAAGATCTATAACACTATTTCTAATCCGCCCGCCAAAGAGAACGTCTGCGACGTCTGCGGCAAGCCGCTGATGACGCGCGAGGACGACAAGGCCGAAGTCATCGCCAGGCGCATACAGGTTTACAAAGACCAGACCGAGCCGCTGCTGGCCTATTACCGTTCATCCGGCGTCTTCCATAAGGTGGACGCTTCCAAGGCTCCCGAGGCGGTAGCGGAAGGACTTTCCGTTATGCTGGCCGGCAAGTGATAGAGATCAAGACGCCCGCGGAAATAGAGAGTATGCGCAAGGCGTCGCGCGTAGTGGCGGAAGTGCTCGCTGAGCTCGAACCGCTGGTCAGGCCTGGAGTGTCTACCGCCGAGCTGGACAGTTTCGCCGAGCGGCGGGTCCGGGAACTGGGCGCGGTGCCGGCCTTTCTGGGCTACCGGGGTTATCCCGCGACGTTGTGTGTGTCCATAAACGAAGAGATCGTTCACGGCATTCCGAGCCCCAAGCGGATTATAAAGGAAGGGGATATCGTCAGCCTCGATATGGGCGCGATATGCGAAGGTTTTTACGGCGACGCCGCTCTCACGGCGGCCGCGGGCAAGATCAAGGGGTCCGCTCAGCGCCTGATGGACGTGACCAAGCGCTCTCTCGAGGTCGCGCTTTCCGAGGTCAGGGCGGGAGCCAGGTTGGGCGACGTTTCCCACGCCGTGCAGAAATACGCTGAAGCCCAGGGCATGGCGGTGGTAAAGGAATTTACAGGGCACGGTATAGGCCGGCACCTGCACGAAGATCCCTCTATCCCGAACTACGGGAAAGCCGGCACCGGGCCGGTGCTCAGGGTGGGGATGACGCTGGCAATAGAGCCGATGCTGTGTCTGGGCCGCGCGGAAGTGATAGTAAAAGACGACGGTTGGACCGCGGTTTCTGCGGACGGCAGCCTGGCGGCGCATTACGAGCATACCGTCGCGGTTACCGAGGATGGGTGCGATATCCTGAGCGCGGTAAATCAGGGCGTTAGAAAGATTTAGAAGCAGTCAGCTCCGACGTGAAAGTCTTCAGGGCCGAGGGGCGCCGGAAACTATCCGGCCCTTTAGCGGCGTTATTTTTGTATAATATATAAATATGTCAGAAAACAGTGAAAAAATAGAGATTGAGGGAGTCGTAAAAGAGTCCCTGCCTAACGCGACTTTTAAGGTTGAAATCGCCCCCGGCAAAACTATCCTCGGCATCATTTCGGGCAAGATGCGGATACACCATATTAAAATACTCCCCGGCGATAAAGTTAAGATGGAACTGTCGCCCTACGATCTCAGCAAGGGCCGTATTGTTTACAGGGGAAAATAAACAGAGGTGCTTCAATGAAAGTAAGAGCCAGCGTTAAGAAAATTTGCGTTAAGTGCAAGATCGTAAAGCGCAAGGGCGTGGTCCGCGTAATATGCGACGACCCCCGCCACAAGCAGCGCCAGGGATAAAATTACCGTGACCGGCGGCCCGCCGCCGGTGACCGATTACCAAAGTATTCCAAGGAGAAAGTATGGCACGTATAGCAGGTGTGGATTTACCCAAAGATAAAAAAATCAGCATAGCTTTGTCTTATGTGTTCGGCATAGGGCGCCCTATGGCCACGAAGATCCTGGCCGGCATCAGCGCCCAGGTCAGCCCCGACCTCAAGGTAAAGGACCTCACCGAGGACCAGATCGGGCTCCTTAACTCCGTGATCGCAAAGGAGTACAAGGTAGAAGGTGAACTCCGCAGGGAAATCACCGCCAATATCAAGCGGTACGTTGAAATCAACAGCTACCGCGGCTACCGCCACCGCAGGAACCTGCCGGCGCGCGGACAGCGCACCCGCACTAACGCCCGCACCCGCCGCGGCCGCAGACGGACCGTGGGGTCATCGGGTAAAGCGGCCGCCGCCGCCCCGAAGGCGTAGAGGCGAATCCGCTCCCGGCTCGGGGGCGGGGAAAATCAAGAGAGGATGATCTAAATTATGGCAGAAGAAAACAAAAACCAGCAGCCCGCTCCCGAAGGGGCGAAAAAAGCCGATACGAAGGCCGCGCCCAAGCGCCGCTTCCGGACCGTGGCGTTCGCCCGCGTGTACGTGAACTGCTCTTTCAATAACACCATTATAACCTTTACCGACGAGAAGGGCGGCGTAATAGCCTGGTCCACTTCCGGCGGCAACGGTTTCCGCGGCACCAAGAAGGGCACCCCCTTCGCGGCGCAGATCACCGCAGCCAAGGCTTCCGCCAAAGCCGCCGATTACGGCGTCAGGCAGGCCATGGTTCTGGTGAGCGGCCCCGGACCCGGGCGCGAAACCGCGATCCGCGCGGTAGCCCAGAGCGGCATCCACGTTGTGTCCATTAAGGACATCACCCCGATTCCGCACAACGGCTGCAGGCCCCCTAAGGCGCGCAGAGTTTAACGAACGTGGAGCGTGCCCGGTGAAAGCCGGGCGCACACCACTGAACTAGCACTAGTATTTTTTTGGAGGATTAATGTCGAGATATACCGGACCCAGCTGCAAGAAATGCGTAAAAGTAAGCCAGAAGATGTTCCTCAAGGGAACCAAGTGCCATACCAACTGTCTCGTTGACCGCGCCCAGAAGGCCGAGAAAGACAAGCGTTTTTCCTCGGGTAAGCGCCCCAACAAGATGTCCGATTACGGCAAACACCTCCGTGAGAAGCAGATAGCCCGTCTGTCGGCCCAGGTGACCGAAACGCAGTTCAAGCGCTTCTTCACCAAGGCCTCCCAGGAAAAGGGCCAGACCGGCGCCGCGCTGCTGCGCTTACTGGAAGTCCGCCTCGACAACATCGTGCGCCGCGTAGGCTTCGCGGTGTCGCTGAAGGCCGCGCGCCAGCTGGTCAACCACGGCCACATTAAAGTCAACGGCCGCATCCTTGATATCCCTTCAGCCATGCTCAAGCCCGGCGACGAGATTACGATAGCGGGCAAGACCTCCGAGATAGTTCTCGTGAAACAGGGTCTCGAGCACGCCGAGAAGACCACCCATCGCCCCAGTTTCATTACGTGGGACGCGGGGACCAAGACCGGCAAGCTCGTGCGCTGGCCCGACCGTGCTGAGTCCAGCATCAACGTGGACGAACAGCTCATCGTTGAATTCTATTCCAAGTAAGCGAGGTTCTTAACTAATGGCCACTTTCTCAAAACAGCTGGTAATTCCCGAAGCGCTTAACATAGACGATAAGTCGAAGACGGAAAATTACTCCAAGTTCACCGCCGAGCCCTACGAAAAGGGTTACGGCCAGACTATCGGCAACTCCCTGCGCCGCATCCTGCTCTCCAGCCTTGAAGGCGCGGCCGTGGTGGCCGTGCGCATCAAAGGCGCGAAGCACGAATACGCCGCCATCAACGGGGTGCAGGAAGATGTTGTAAACATCGTCCTAAATCTGAAGAAACTGCGCGTGCGTCTCCAGGGCGAAGGCCCCGAGACCGTGATGATCTCCCTGAAAGGGAAGAAGGAAGTGAAAGCTTCCGATATTAAAGAGAACGCCAACGTCGAGATTATTAATAAAGATCTCGTGCTGGCGCACGTGGAATCCGGCGCGGAGTTCGAAGCCGAGCTCGAGATCGCCCGCGGTTCCGGCTATCTCACTTCGGAAGAGATTCGCGCCAGGATGAACCTGCCGATGGATTTCATCCCGATGGATGCGATCTTCTCGCCGATCCAGAAAGTGCACTATACCGTGGAGAACGCCCGCGTGGGCCAGCGCACCGACTACGACAAACTCGTGCTCGAGGTCTGGACAGACGGCACCGTGACCCCCTCGGACGCCGTTTCCAACACCGCCGCGCTGCTGCGCCGCTCGATTATGCCGTTCCTGCCGGCCGAAGAAGCCGCCAAGGAACCGGCCAAGGCCGAGGCCGCCAAGAGCGAGCCCGCTGGCGAAATGACCGGCAAGCTGGAGCAAGGCGTAGAGATGATAGAGCTCTCCTCCCGCGCCTCCAACTGTCTCAAGGTCGCCGGCATCCGCACGATCGGCGAACTTGTCCGCAAGTCCGAAGACGACCTGTTGGGCGTGAAGAATTTCGGGCAGAAATCGCTCGACGAGATCAAAGAGAAACTCAAGGAAATGGGCCTCGATCTCGGAATGAAGATAGACTAATATCAGGTTTTAAGGATCCCTTATGATAAACAATCTGGGCGCAAGAAAACTTTCAAGAACCGGCTCTCACCGCCGCGCTATGTTCAGCAACATGGCCACCAGCCTGCTGCTGCACGAGAAGGTCGAAACGACCCTCCCGAAGGCCAAGGAGCTCCGCCGCGTAGTGGAGCGCGTGATCGCCGACGCCAAGAACGGCCGCTATGTGGAAGTGCGCCGCATCATTAAAGACAAGGCCGTGTACCATAAGGTCTTCGACGTTCTGGCGCCCCGCTACAAAGAGCGCCCCGGCGGCTGCACCCGTATCCTCAAGCTCGGAGCCCGCAGGGGCGACGCGGCTGAAGCGGCTATGGTGAAACTGGTCTAAATAAAATGGGAATGTTCGACTACTTCTTCAGCCTGTTCTCAAACGATATCGGGATAGATCTGGGCACCGCGAATACTCTTGTCTACGTTAAAGGCAAGGGTATCGTGCTGCGCGAGCCGTCCGTGGTCGCTATAGACAAGAACAGGCGGAAGGTGCTGGCGGTGGGCGCTGAGGCCAAGCTGATGCTGGGCCGCACTCCCTCCAACATCACGGCGGTCCGCCCTCTCCGGAACGGCGTGATCGCGGACTTCGAAGTTACCCAGGAAATGATAAAGTATTTCATCCGCAAGGTGCATAACCGGAGAAGCCTGCTGCACCCCCGCATAGTGATAGGCATCCCGTCAGGCATAACCGAAGTGGAGAAGCGCGCCGTGCAGGAATCCGCCGAGCAGGCGGGCGCCCGTGAGGTAGCGCTGATCGAGGAACCGATGGCGGCCGCCATAGGTTCAGACCTTCCCGTTTCAGAACCGCATGCGAGTATGATCTGCGACATTGGCGGCGGTACCACCGAGGTGGCAGTTATTTCTCTCGGCGGCATGGTGGTAGCGAAATCCCTCGACGTGGCCGGCGACGAGATGGACGACTGCATAGTGCAGTATTTCCGGCGCAAGCACAATTTAGTCATAGGCGAAACTACCGCGGAAGAGGTTAAGATACAGATAGGATCGGTTTTCCCTTTAAAAGAAGAAAAGACAATTGAAGTTAAAGGCAGAGACCAGGCCAAGGGGCTGCCCAAGACGATTCTTGTGACTTCGGAAGAAATAAGACAGGCTCTGATGGAGCCTGTCCAGCTGATAGTGGACGTTATTAAGCAGGTGCTGGAAGAGACGCCCCCTGAACTTTCCTCGGACCTCGTGGACCGCGGGATGGTGCTGGCGGGCGGGGGATCGCTGCTCCGCGGCTTCCCCGAACTCATCCGGCAGGAAACCGAGCTTCCTGTTCACAGAGCTGCCGATCCTTTAAGCTGTGTCGCCTTGGGCTGCGGTAAATATCTGGAAGAACTGGATAAAATCCAGCAGCGGCCCGAATTCCTGAAGTCGTACCGCAGCTAAGCCCCGTTCAAGGGGGAGGCGCGGTCTCAGGCGGGTCCTTTAGGGGACAGGCGATGAGCAGAGAAAAAGACGCAGCTAACTACGCAGTAGTCTTTTTTGCCGCCCTTTCGGTCCTCCTTCTCATTTTCCCGGCATCTAAACTGGCCCACACCGCGCGCATCGCGGTGAGTTACAGCTTTTATCCCTCCATGCATTACGGCGCCAAGTACGGTCATTTCGTGCGCAACGTCCCCGCCAACTTCCTGGCCCTTCTTGAAACAGATCAGGAGAATCGCGTGCTGAAAGACAAGGTTCGGGCGCTGGAACTCCAGCTGCAGAACCAGGCCGCGCAGGTTTCCGAGAGCGACCGCCTGGCGAGCGAGATGCGCCTTTCCCGCGGGCTACCCTGGAGCGGCTCCTGGGCAAGGATTATTAATAAGACGCCCGCCGACTGGTATGGTTCCTTCTTTATTGATAAGGGTTCCGAAGAGGGGATAAACGTCAATGATACCGTGATGGGCATGCAGGGGGAGCGTGCTGGGCTGGCCGGCCGCGTGCTCGAAGTTTACCCCAAATTCTCAAAAGTTCTGCTGCTGACCAACAGCGCCGCGTCAGCCGTCTGCTCCATCGAGCCTTCCGGTTTTGAAGCGCTGGTAGAGGGCCGGGGCACCTGGCGGCTCAAGGTGAACTACGTGCCGGAAGAGTCTGCGCTGGCCGAAGGGGCGGAGCTTAAAACTTCTCCCGGCGGCCTGCTGTTCCCGCCCGGCATATACGTCGGCAAGGTCACCAAGGTGTACCCGCGCGAATCGTTCATGAATTTTATGACCGCGGACGTAGCGCCCGCGGTGGACGTAAACACGCTAAAGGAAGTTTTCGTGCTTAAGCGCAGCCTGCCCGAGAGTCTGGGCGGCAGGGCGGATAAGAAATGAGCTTCATTCTTGAAATATTGCTGTATCTCGCGACCGGCGGTTTCTACTGGTGGTGGACCCAGAACATCTCCTTCTTCGGCCTGGCCCCCAATTTCATCTTCGCCGCGGCGCTCTGCTCCGCCATCCTGGCCGGCCCGATAAAAGCCATAGCTTGGGGCTTCTTCCTGGGGCTCTACGCCGATATGCTGGGCTCCAGCATGTTCGGCGGCTACGCCCTGTCCTATACCCTTATGGCCTACGGCGTTTATGTGATGAAGCGCCATTTCGACCTGGATAGCCCCTTCTCGCAGCTGGTGGCGGCGTTGGCGCTCTCCTGGATGTGCATGCTTTTCTACCAGGGCCTTTGTCTTTCTTTCTCCCATTTAAATCCGATCGGGCTGAAAATTCTCCTCGCGGAACCTTTCCTGAATGCGCTGGTTGTGCCGGTGGTGTTCCAGGTTTTTCGAGGGCTGAAACGGCGGTTCGACATCCTATGATCGACCGTCAGATACCCCAGGAAAGACTGCAGCTGCTCTGGGTGCTGGCTTACGGCGCCGCGCTGCTTTTCCTGATCCGTCTGGTAAACCTGCAGGTGCTGGACTCGGCGCATTACCGCGAGATAGCCGAGAAGAACCGCACCCAGATTATAGCGCAGGCCGCCCCGCGCGGCAGGATCTTCTCTTCCGACGACGTGGCGCTGGCCACCAGTAAGCCTTCTTTCAGCCTGATCTATTTTCCCGGCCAGAGCCGGACCAACGCCGAGATCGAGCGCATGTCCAAAGCGCTGGCCAGGCCGCTGGGCGCGGACTACGAAGACCTGCGCGCGGCCATTTCACGCGCCGCGGCCAGGGAAAAACCGGTGCGCCTCGCCGAAAACCTGCCTCCAAAGATCATGCTGGCCCTCTCGGAACTGAAAGCCGTTTACCCCGGCATCGATATAATAGTGGAAGCCAGGCGTTACTACCCCTTCGGCGCTTATCTCACGCACCTGATGGGTTATATAGGCAGGATGGACGTCAAGGAATGGGCTGCGCGTTCGAAGGATAAGAATTACTCCATGGACTCGCGCCTGGGCAAGACCGGGCTGGAGAAGATGTATGAGAAGGAACTGCGCGGGAAGGACGGCGGCATCTATCTGGAGGTGGATTCCCGGGGCAAAGTGAACCGGGTACTGGAGAGCCGCAAGTGGGTCCCCGGCGCCGATATCTTCCTGACGATAGATTCCAAGGCGCAGGCCGCGGCCGAAGAGGGCCTGAAGAAATCTATCAGCGGCAAGGGGGCTGTGGTGGCGCTGGACCCGCGTGACGGCCGGGTACTCGCCTTCGCCTCCGCGCCCGATTACGATCCCAACATGTTCGTGCTTTCAGGCTCAGAGAAAGAGGGCCTGCCCGCCGGCAAGACGCTGCCGGAGTTCAACGTGGCGCTGCAGGGCGCCTACCCGCCCGGCTCCATCTTTAAGATCATAACCGCCGCCGCCATCCTCGAGTCGGGCCGTGTGAGCCCCGACGATAAAGTTTTCTGCCCGGGTTTCTACGACGCCGGCAGCCGCGTGTTTAAGTGCTGGGATAAAAAAGGGCACGGTCAGGTAGCTTTCGTGGAGGGTTTGTCCAGGTCCTGCGATGTGTATTTTTACGTTAGCGGCCAGCGGGCCGGCGCTCTGAATATAGAAAAGTACGCGCGCGCGTTCCGCCTGGGCCAGACTTCCGGTATCGCTCTTCCCGACGAAAAGCAGGGCAACGTTTTCGGGCCCAGCGCCCGCGCCGCCAAAAAAAGCTACTGGTTTATAGGCGACACTTTAAACCTGGCCATAGGCCAGGGCGAGACCCTGATGACACCGATGCAGGCCGCCGGAGAGATAGCGGCGGTGGCCAACGGCGGGATCTTTCACCGGCCTTACTATGTTGACCGCATCGTCAAGAGCGACGGGCAGGTCCTGCCGTCCCGCGGCAAATCAGAGATTCTTAGCCGTGTGGACCTGAAGCCGCAGACCTGGGCTCTTATCCGCGAGGGCTTAAAGAGCGTGGTCTCCGAAGGTACCGGGCAGGCCGCCAAGATAAAAGGCGCGGAGATGTACGGCAAGACCGGCACCGCGCAGAACCCCCAGGGAAAGGACCACGCCTGGTTTGTGGCCTATGCCACCGTTAACGACGAACCCTCCAAGGTGGCCGTGGCCGTGCTGATAGAGCACGGCCTGCACGGCGCTTCCGCCGCCGCTCCCATAGCCAAGGCCGTTATCGAGGCTATTCTGCGCGACGATCTCAAACTTAAAAATTCCGCGTCAGCCGTTCCCGCGTCCACCGCAGCACCCGCCGGCCTACAGCCCTCCGGGCTCCCGCTTCCTGCCACGGTTCCGGCTAAGGGGGCTATGTGATATTTACTCCTCAGACAGGGCTGAAAAAGAGCCGCATGGACTGGGCGCTGTTCCTGGCCGTGCTGGTACTCCTGGCCGTAGGGACGATCGCGGTATTTTCTTCCGTGGCGGTGCTCCCGCAGCAGGCCAGGATCATTCGCATCCAGCTGATAGCTATCCCGCTCGGCCTGCTGGCCTTCTCCGTAGCCTGGAGCCTGAACTACCAGATCTACCAGGACCAGTGGAAATATGTCTACGGGCTGCTGCTGCTGATCCTCGCCGGAGTGCTGATCTTCGGCGTAGTGGACAAGGGCGCCCGCTCCTGGTACCGCCTGCCCTTCTTTTCCATTCAGCCCTCGGAGTTCGCGCGTGTCGGCCTTATTCTGGTGCTGGCGAATTTCCTGGATAAAAGAATCGGCAAGATCCGCGAGCTGCAGACCGTGCTTGGAGCCTTCGCGCTTTGTGTGCCTGTCTTTTTCCTGCTGATCAAACAGCCGGACTTCTCCGCTATTCTGATAACCTTCCCGGTGGCGCTGATCATGCTTTTCGCTTCGGGCGCCAGCATCTTCCACCTGTCCATCATAATTGGCTACGCCTTCATCTCCGCCCTCTTTCCGATTCTGTGGAGCATTATCAACCTGAACCCCGAACTGCTGGATAGTTCGCTGGTAAGCTACTTCTACCACCTGTCCGACTCCTGGCTGAGCGCGCTCACTTTTATAGCGATAGTGTCCGCCTGCGGGTGGGCCCTATGGCGGCTTTCGGTGAAGCTTTACGCCAACGTCACCGGCGTGTATTTCGCCGGCTTCGTACTGGTGCTGACGATGGGCTTTTTCTCCGGCATGCTGGTTAAGAACCAGATGAAGGACTACCAGCAGAAGCGCCTTGAGGTCTTCCTGTCGCCCGAGACCGACCCGCGCGGGGCCGGCTATAACCTGCTGCAGGCGCGCATCGCCATAGGCTCCGGCGGTATCCTGGGCCGCGGCGTTTTTTCCGGCACGCAGTCGCGCCTGGGGTTCGTGCCCGAGCGGCACACCGACTTTATTCTGGCCGTGGTCGGCGAGGAGCTGGGCTTCTGGGGTATGCTGCTGGTCACCGGGCTCTACGTGCTGATGATGGGTCGCATCATGCAGGGCGCGCGTCTCGCCCGCGACCGCTTCGGCTACCTGGTGAACTGCGGGATCTTCGGCATGTTCCTGGTCTATTTCTGCATAAATTTCGGGATGCTGCTGGGCTTCGCGCCGGTGGCCGGGGTGCCGTTGCCGTTGCTTTCCTACGGGGGATCTAACCTGGTGGCCACGATGGCGGCGCTGGGGATAGCGGAATCGGTTTACGCGCGGCGTTACGCGCTGGTGTGACAGGACGTTTGAACTATAACTTGCAACTGTGAAATTCTACTTATGATGAACGAAGGACCTAAATCGCGGATAAGGCTGAAGTTCGCCAGGCTCGGGCCTGCGAAGGACCTTAGCCACCTGGAGCAGATAAAAGCGCTGCGCGGCCGCGCGGCGGTCAGCGGGCTCAAGTACTGGCCGGCCAAGGTAGGCGGGTCCGTCACGCCCAAGATGGCCTTCGGCCCGGCGGTGTCTGTGGGCCACGAGAGCCTGTGCGAATACGCCGACCTGTACCTGGAAGAATTCGTTAAGGAAGCGGCCGTGATGGAAAAGATCCAGCCGCAGGATGACGAATTTTTCCGCCTGCTTTCCACCAGGCGCATCCCGGTGTTCTTCCCGTCCATAGAGGCCGCGGTCAACGCTGCGGAGTATTTTATGGAGGGAGAGTTCCCGGCGGGTTTCTCGCAGGCTGCCGTGGACGCGTTCATGGCGCTCAAGGACCTGCCTTTCGAGAAAGTGAAGCCCTCGGGCGAACGCAAGACGCTGGACGCCCGGACCCCGGTGCTGGCTTCTTCTTTTGATCCGGAGAGCGCGCTGCTGAAAGTCACCCTGAAACTTGAGTCCGGAAGGAACGTTAAACCCGAGACGGTAGCTGAACTGATGGCGGGGGGAAAGCCCGCGTTCAAACGCATAGTGAGGAAGGAATTGTACTGGTTTGATTCCAGCGGCAAGCTGGAGGTTTTCTAAGCATTCAAAGTTTTCTAGTATTTAAGGAGAGTTTATTATGACAAACGCAAAATTCAAAAAAGAGATTTTCGCGAACACTTCGTTCGAGGAGACCCGCATCGCTATTATAGAGGATGGCAAACTGGCGGAACTGTTCTGGGAGCGCAGGAGCTCCGGGAATATCGTGGGCAACATCTACAAGGCCGTTGTGGAGAACGTGCTGCCCGGTATCTCCAGTGCGTTCATGAACATCGGGCTGGACAAGAACGCCTATATCTATATTTCCGACGTGCTCGGTAACCAGAAAGAGCCGATTGATAAGCTGCTTCGCAAGGATCAGGAAGTGATGGTGCAGGTGACCAAGGACGCCATCGGCACCAAGGGCATGAAGGTGACCATGGACGTGTCCCTGCCCGGGCGCTTCCTGGTGCTGACCCCCTTCCAGGAATTTGTGGGCGTGTCCAAGAACATCGAGAACGCCGAGGAGCGCAAGCGCCTCTCCGAAATCATGCGCAAGATCGCCGATACCAAGACGCTGGGGACGAAGGGCTGCATAGTGCGTACCGAGGCCGAGGGCGCTACCGAGGAAGAGATGGAACGCGAGGTTAAATACCTGCTTAAGATGTGGGACACCGTGCAGTCCCGCTTCGACACCAGCAGGCCACCGGCGCTGCTGCATAAGGACATGGACATGACCATGCAGGTGGCGCGCGATATCCTTTCGGAAGATACCACCATTTACATGCTGGACAACAAAGAGGACTTTAATAATGTGCAGGAATTCGCCTCCAAGATTTCCCCGGAACTGAAGGACCGAATAAAGTTCTACGACAACAAGACCCCTATCTTCAAGGCTTTCAACATAGAGAAGGATATAGACGAGCTGCGCAGGATAAAGGTGCCGCTCCCGAACGGCGGCAGCATCATTATCCAGGAGGCCGAGTCCCTGTGCGCTATCGACGTGAACACCGGGCGCTTCACCGGTTCCAAGTCCCAGGAAGAGACCGTGACCGCCACCAACCTCGAGGCCGCGCAGGAAGCGGCCCGCCAGCTCCGGCTGCGCAACATCGGCGGTATCATCGTTATCGACTTCATAGACATGAAGAAAGCTTCCAACCGGCATAAGCTGGTGGAGGCCATGGAGAAGGCTGTCATCCGCGACCGCGCCAAGATCCGCATCCTGCCCGTGACGCGCCTGGGCCTGGTGGAAATGACCCGCGAGCGCAAGCGCGAGAGTACCGTCAGCCTGCTCACCGAGGAGTGCCCCGAGTGCCACGGTTCCGGCCGCGTGCTTTCCAGCGAGAGCATTCGCATCAAGATCCAGCGGGAGATCCACAATATTACGATGGGCCGCCCCGGGGGCAACCTGCGCGTGGTCACGCACCCGATACTCTGCGAGGTGCTCAAGAAGAAACTTTCGATGATAGAGAAGAACGTGCACCGCAGCGTTAAGCTTGCGGCCGACCCCCAGCTAACCTGGGAGGACTACCGGATAATATTGGAGTAATGGTAAACCTTTGGCGGCCGGGCGGCGGCGTTCCGGCCGCCGGCGGCTTTCCGCGAGTTTAATAATTGGAGAACGTTCCTATGTTTAAATGGCTTTCATTGTCTTTGTTGATGATTAGTTCCTTGTGCCTCCCGGCGCAGGCCAGGGTGGACGAGGTTACCTATCTTAAGAACGGAGTTTACGCCGGGAAGATAGGCACCTACACGCTGAACGGAACTGTCTACCTAGATTCTTCAAAGGCGGCCAGGCTGATCGGCGGGAAAATTTATTGGTACCCGGTTTCCGGTAAGCTGCTGCTGCAGATAAAGGGCAACAAGGTCATTTTTTTCATGAAGTCCGATTCTATCTCCATCAACGACGAAAAGGCGGATTTCCCCAACCCGATGATAGTGCGCGGCGGTAAGGCTTTCCTGGCGCTTGATTTTTTTATCTCCAAGCATTTCGCGGAAGCGTTCGGCTTCAGGCTGGATTATAACCAGACCACCGGGGCGCTCGCCGCGCAGCGCGAAGTGAACATTACCTCTATTAATTATTTTTCCTACCAGGACAAGACGCGGATTGTGATTTATATGGAGGAGCCGCTGGAGTGGCAGACCACGCAGAAAGAGAATAACATTCTCGCCGTTACTATTTCCAACGGCGTGATGAGGGGCGAAGAGAAGCTTTCCATCGGCGACGGCGTGGTGCAGGGCGTGGATATGTTCCAGGAGAACAAGATGGCCCGCGTGGTAATAAACCCGGGCGATAATTTTGGCAAGGTTACCGCCTTCAAGCTTTCCGATCCGGACCGGATTGTGCTGGATATCGCCAAGGAACATACTACGATCCCGCAGGGCGTCAGCGGCGCTCCGGCCGGGGAGGCCGTGGTTATCCCGCCTTCGGCCGAGACCGCCTCAGCGGTATCCGCCTCTTCGGTTTCGGGCGTGAACATTCCGGACAAGATGGTGCTGGAAAAATCCGGCCGTAAAAAGATCGTAATCGACGCGGGGCACGGCGGCAAAGATCCGGGCGGCCGCAAACTGTTCGGGCTGAAGGAAAAAGAGATGAACCTGCTGGTGGCCAAGGAACTGTATGAATTGCTGAAGGGCGGCGAAATGTTCGACGTGCTGCTGACCCGCAATTCCGACGTTTTCGTGCCGCTGGCTGACCGGTCTATAATCGCGAATAATTTTAAGGCCGATATTTTTATCTCCATCCACGCCAACGCCTCGCGCGACCGGCGCGAGAAGGGCTTCGAGATTTATTTCATGTCGGAGAAGGCCTCTGATCCCGGGGCCGCCGAAGTGGCCGACTACGAAAACTCCGTGGTGGGCCTGGAGGATGGCGGCGGGCAGCCGGACGCTACGGCGATGCTGCTGCACTCGATGGCCAGGAACGAATACCTGAATGAAGGCAGCCGGCTGGCCGGGCTCGTCAGTACGGAAATGGAAAAGCGCACGCCCTTTGTGAACCGCGGCGTGAAACAGGCCGCCTTTTACGTGTTGAGGGGGACCTACTCGCCGGGTATCCTGGTGGAAATGGGCTTCATGAGCAATTCCAGCGATGAAAAAGTTTTAAACGACAAAAAGGGCAGGACCAAGATAGCCAACGCGATCCATAAGGGGATACTTAAGTACGCCGAAATGAAACAGTGGAAATGACAGGGTGCCGGAGCATATGAAGAATAGCGAAAGACCTATAGGCGTTTTTGATTCCGGGCTAGGCGGGCTTACGGTATTTAAGGAACTGCGCAACCTGCTGCCCGGCGAGAACCTGATCTATTTCGGCGACACCGCCCGGGTGCCTTACGGCACCAAGTCTCCCGAGGCCGTGATCGCCTTTTCCAAAGAAATCGCCTCTTTCCTGATTAAGAAAAAAATAAAATTGCTAGTGGTGGCCTGCAATACCGCCTCGTCGCTGGCGCTGGACGAAGTCCGCCGGATTTCCCCGGTGCCCGTGATGGGCGTTATTGTGCCCGGGGTGGACGCGGCGCTCGCCGTGGTTCCTCACGGCGGGCGAGTGCTGGTGACCGGCACTTCCGCCACAGTGAAGAGCCGCGCCTACACCAGGGCGCTGGCTGCGGCCGACGCACGCGTAAAAGTCATCGAGAAGGCCTGCCCGCTCTTTGTGCCGCTGGTTGAAGAAGGCTGGTGTTCCAAGCCGGTGGCGGCCGCGGTGGCCGTGGAATACCTGCTGCCTTTTAGCAATAAAAAGATAGACGCGCTTATTCTCGGCTGTACGCATTACCCGCTTTTGAAGAAAGTGATAGAGAAAGTAATGGGGCCGCGCACGCGCATAGTGGATTCGGCCCGCGCGGCCGCCCTGGCCGCCAGAGCGGAGCTTGCGGGGCGGAGCCTTCTTAATTCCGGCAAGCGCGGCAGGTCGGAGTTCGTGGTTAGCGACGCCCCGGAACGTTTTTCCGTGCTGGCGTTCAAACTGCTCAGGATAAAGACAGGTAAAGTTTCCGTCAAGCGTTTTTAAACGGAGGTTTGTTTATGAAAAAATATGTGATAGTTGCGTTGCTTCTCGGCTGCGGGGCCGCTCTTTACGCCCAGACCGCAGTTCCTGCGGATAAGGCGAAGGCCGCCGTAGCGGCTCCTAAAAAAACCGCGCAAGCCAAGCCCTCCGGAACGGCCGCCGTCAAGCCCGAGGCGGCCTCGCCCGCCGCTATTAAAAAGACCGTCAAGCCAGCTCCGGCTAATCAGGCCGATCAGGACAATGAAGAATCAGTGGTGATGATAGATTCAAAAAGCGACTCCGAGGATAATGGCAGGTTCAACTCCGGAGAAGACCAGGAACGGACCGTGCCCGGCGGGCTGCCTTCTTCTTACGGACAGTGTAAAGGCACTATCACGGAGGGGGGTCGCACCCTGCTGGTGTTTGAAAGCGCCGAGGATGGCACGCTCTCCTTTGTACAGGTTATAGTCGGAAAAATCAGCGTGACCTGGAAGCTGGTTGACCGCGTTCCGCGCAGCGCCGACTAACGATAGCCCCATACCTGCAAGAAGTGCTAAAATATAATTAAGGTCCGCCGTCTCCGGCGGCCTTAGAGGTATATATGAAACGCAAGGACCTGGTTAGACATCTTATCAGCAAGGGGTGCGAGCTTTCCCGCGAGGGCGGCAAGTACTCCGTGTTCATGAACCCCGTAACGACCAAAGAAGTTCCCGTTACCCGGCACACCGAGATAGCGGACTTCACGGTTCGGAAAATATGCCGTGACCTCGGCGTAGATCAGCCCTAATGCGGGCTTTTAAGGCAGCTCCGCTGCTGCTGGCGCTTTGTGCCTGCGCTTCCGTAAAGATCGACACTATACAGGTAGGCCCCTGGTTCACCGCGCGCGACTGGCGCGAGGTGGAGGTTTTTGCCTCCCGCGAGCAGACCCGGCGGCCCTGGGGCGGCATCGGCATCATTCATGGCCCTCCTATGAGCGCCAGGACGCCGAAAGACCGCCTTGAAAAGCTAACGCTCGCGGCGCGAAAATCTGCGGCCTCCATGGGCGCCGACGGCGTCATTATTACGATAGACCCCGTCCCTACAGCCCCCCAGATGGGGGAATTCCAGGAGCCGGAAATGTTTCTGAGCGCCCTGGCCATAAAATATGTCACAACTGTCTCCACACCGACCGCAAAATGAGGTCAGGATCTGCCTGGAGCGCGCCGACGCCGCTTCCTGGCGCGGCCGCGGCATAGTAATAGACCTGTTCCGGTTCTCCAACACTATCTGCGCGCTGGTTGAAAGCGGGCGCCGCGATATACGCGTGTACGCCAGCCCCGAACGCGCCGTGGCAGTACGCAAACTAGAGAAGAACGCGGATCTCTTTTCTGAGATAGACCTGGGGTCAGGCGTGGAGCAGTACGACAACTCGCCGTATACCGCCCTTTACGAATCCGATATTTCCCGCACGGCCCTTTCGGTGACCAACTCCGGTTCTCCCGCCGCTGCGTCCCTGCTGCTGGCGGAAGAAGTGCTGGTCGGGTGCTTCGCCAATTTTCCGGCGTTGGCCGCCTACTGCAATGCCCAGCCCAAACCCACGCTGCTCGTCCCGGCCTGCCTTTTTTATAACGCCGGGCACGTCGAGGATATGATTTGCGCCAGGGCGTTGCTGGAGGAGCTGGAGGGCCGGGACGCTTTTCCGGCCGCGCTGGAAGAGATCCACGCCAGCGGGCGCGTGCTGGACTTCATGACGTTCAGGCCCGAGACCGGCAAGCGTGACATGGAGCTGGTGCTGAGGAAGGGCACGATAAAAGCGGTGCCGCGCATAAAATTCAAGAACGGCGTGGGCCTGGTGGAGAACGCGGTATGAAAAAGAAAGCCGTAGTGCTGTTTTCCGGCGGGCTGGATTCGACCACCGCGCTCTGCTGGGCGCTGAAGCAAGGCTACGACTGCCAGGCGGTTTCTTTCGATTACGGCCAGCGCCACTCCCGCGAGAACGCCGCCGCCCGCGCCATTGCCCGGCGCCTGGGCGTTAAGCTGCACGAGATAAAACTGGCTTTCCCGTGGTTCGGCGGCTGCTCGCTGGTTAATAGTAAGTTGAAATTGCCCGACATGAAGCTCTCTAAAATAGGAAAGAAAGGGGAAATTCCTTCTACTTATGTACCAGGGCGCAACCTGGTTTTCGCTTCCGTAGGTTTTTCGCTGGCCGACGCCGCGGACGCGGAAGCTATAGTGTTAGGCCCCAACGTGGTGGATTATTCCGGCTACCCGGACTGCCGCCCGGAATTTTACCGCGCGCTGGAAAAGGCCGCCGCCTACGGCACCCGCCGCGGGGCCGGGGGCAGGAAGATAAAGCTCCTGACCCCGCTGATCAAGCTCAGCAAGGCCGGCATCGCCCGCTTGGGATTGAAGCTCGGCGCGCCGCTAGAACTCACCTGGTCCTGCTACAGCGGTGGGGGTAAGCCCTGCGGCAAATGTGACTCCTGCAAGCTGCGGGCCAAGGGTTTCGCCGATGCCGGGCTTAAAGACCCGGCTTTAAAATAAAGCGTTCCCGGCAGCACCAGAAATGAAAAAGCCCATTACCGCCCCTGTCTCTGAAATTTTCTGCTCCCTGCAGGGTGAAGGGCTATATCTTGGCCAGAAGCAGGTGTTCCTGCGTTTTGCCGGCTGCAACCTGGCCTGCGCCTACTGCGACGAGCCCGCCGCGCTGGACACCGCCGCCGCCACACCGATGACGCCGGGAGAGGCCGCGGCCGCCATAATAAAACATGCCCACAACGGAAAGGCGGAGAACGTTTCGTTTACCGGCGGGGAGCCGCTGCTGAGGTGGAAGTTCATTAAAGCCCTGGCCCCGCAGCTTAAGAAGGCGGGCCTTACCCTGCACTTGGAGACGAACGGCGTGCTCTACCGCGAACTTAACGCGGTAAAAAAGCTGATGGACGTGGTGGCCATGGATATAAAACTGCCTTCTTCCACCGGCGGGAAAAGCCGCTGGGCCGATCATAAGAAGTTCCTTGCCTGCGTCCCGGGAAAAACTTTTATCAAGATCGTCCTCACCTCTAAAACCAGCCTGGCCGACGTAAAACGCGCGGTTTCCCTGGCGGCCGGGGTGTGTCCGGGAGCGCCGTTCTTCATACAGCCGGCCACGGCGCGGCGCGGCAAAGCCAGGCCGCCTTTGGCGAAATTAGTGCTGGAGGCCAGCTGCCTGGCCTCGGCCCGGCTGGGGCGGGTAAAAATCCTGCCGCAGCAGCACCCCCTCTGGGGAGTTAAGTAAAAGGGTTTGGAGGCTTACATGTCCGAAGGAACGTTCCTGATAGATTGCCCCTGCTGCAAGGCGCGCGTAGAGGTTGACAAAAAGACCGGTAAGGTGCTGCGGCACTGGGAGAAACCCGTGTTGAAGGAGGGGGCGGACCCTATGCAGGAAGCCTTTAAGAAGATGAAGGCCGACAAGAGCCGTCTGGACGACTATTTCTCGAACGCCGGCAAGTCCCTGGAGCAGAAGAAAAAGGAGCTCGAGGACCAGTTCCAGAAAGAAAAGAAGCGCATAGAGGAGTCGGGCGATACTTCGAAGCCGGAGAATCCTTTCGACCTGGACTGACCGTTCGCAAAAGCCGGCGCTGCCGGGCCGCGGGCCTGATTTTATCATGGCTAAAAACCTCCAAAAAACCTAAAATATACGCTGATGCATAAGGACTTGGACGAGGTCCTCATTTCCGCCGCACAGCTGGATGAGGGCATAAAAAAAATGGGCAGGCAAATCTCTGAAGATTATGCCGGGCGCAACCTTACCCTGGTGGGCGTTCTGAAGGGCTGCGTGTTCTTCATGACCGACCTGGCCAGGGCGCTCTCTATCGACGCCAGGATAGATTTCATGATGCTGTCGTCCTATAGCGGCGCCAAGTCCTCCGGAGTAGTCCGCACGATCCTGGACCTGAAGGAGAACATTGAGGGCCGGGACGTGCTGATCGTGGAGGACGTGGTTGATTCCGGGCTGACGATGAATTACATGCTGCAGAATTTCAGGATGCGGCGCGCCAAGTCTATAGAGATCTGCACGCTACTGGACAAGCCGGCCTGCCGCAAGGTGCAGGTGCCCATAAAATATACCGGCTTTACGCTGGCGGACCAGTTCGTGGTCGGCTACGGGCTGGACTATAACGAGAATTACCGGAACCTGCCGTATATCGGCGTTCTGAAGAAATCCATCATTGAAGGAATAAAATAATGCCGCTTAAAAAGAATTTCCGACAGCTGCTTTTCTGGTTCCTGGCCTTCACGCTGTTCGTGGCGGTCTACCAGAACCTTAAGACCGTTGAGCGCGAGCGTCAGATCCCCTACTCCGAATTTAAGCAGAAACTGCGCGACAAGGAAATCAGCAAGGTCAGCGTGCGCCCCGACCTTATACGCGGCGAGCTTAAGGAAGGCGATAAGAAGGTGCCGTTCAAGACCATTCCACTCTCCGACCCCAAGCTGATCGAGGATATGGAAGCCGCCGGCGTCAGCGATTTCGCGGCCGAGGCAGACCGCAGCTGGATCGCCAGCCTGGTGCTTAACGTGGGCTGGATCGTGCTGTTTGTTTTCCTGTGGTGGTTCCTGTTTATGCGCCAGGCCCAGATGGGCGGCAAGCAGGCCATGTCGTTCGGCAAGTCCAAGGCCAAACAGCAGGACCTTAAGAAGCAGAAGGTAACGTTTAAGGACGTGGCCGGCTGCGACGAGACCAAGGAAGAGCTTAAAGACATAGTGGATTACCTGAAGAACCCCAAGAAATACCAGACGCTGGGCGGCGAGCTGCCCAAAGGCGTGCTGCTGTACGGGCCCCCCGGCACCGGCAAGACCCTGCTGGCCAGGGCGGTGGCGGGCGAGGCCGGCGTGCCTTTCTTCACCGCTTCGGGTTCCGAATTCGTTGAGATGTTCGTGGGCGTGGGCGCCAGCCGCGTGCGCGACTTGTTTGAGCGCGCCAAGAAAAGCGCCCCGGCGATAATTTTCCTGGACGAACTGGACGCCGTGGGGCGGTCCCGCTTCGCCGGCATCGGCGGCGGTCACGACGAGCGCGAGCAGACCCTGAACCAGATGCTGGTGGAGCTCGACGGCTTCGAGTCCAAGGAAGGCATAATTCTTATTGGCGCCACTAACCGGCCCGACGTGCTGGATAATGCCCTGCTAAGGCCTGGCCGCTTCGACAGGCGCATTAATGTGCCGGTGCCGGATATTAAAGGGCGGCTTGAAATCCTGACCGTGCATGCCAAAAAAGTGAAGCTTACCGCAGATACGGACCTTTCTGTGATAGCCCGCCACACCCCGGGCTTTACCGGCGCCGACCTCGCCAACATCATTAACGAGGGCGCGATCCTCGCCGCCAAGAAAGAGCAGAAGTCGGTGGACCTGAAAGACCTGGAAGAGGCCATAGAAAAGAGCATAGCCGGCCCCCAGCGCAAGTCCCGGATAATTTCCGAATCTGAAAAAAGGATAGTGGCTTACCACGAGGCCGGCCACACTCTGGTGGCGAAGATCCTGCCCGGCTGCGACCCTGTGCATAAGGTCACCATAATCCCGCGCGGCCCCGCGCTGGGCTACACCATGCAGATGCCCCTGGAGGACAAATATCTGACCTCTAAGACCGAGATCCTGAACCGCCTCTGCGTGCTGCTGGGCGGCCGCGCCGCCGAGGAAGTGGCCATCGGCGAGATAACTACCGGCGCGCATGACGACCTGAACAAGGTGACCAGTTATACGCAGAAGATGGTGATGGAATTCGGCATGAGCGAGAAGATCGGCCTGATGTGCCTTAAAAAGGACGAGTCCGAAGTTTTCCTGGGGCGTGATATTATGCGCCAGGCCGGCTATTCCAACGAGACGGCCCGCCTGGTGGATGAAGAAGTGAAACGCATCATCAGCGACGCCTACATGAAGGCCAAGGCCGCGCTTACGGGCAATCGCAAGTCACTGGACGCTATCGCTAACCGCCTGATAGAGGTGGAGGTGGTGGACGCGGCCGAGATTGACGCGCTTATAGCCGCCGCTAAGGCGGCTTGAGCCGGGGGAGAACACATTGTACCTGCATTACCTGCGGAATCTTGCGGATATACTGGCCGTATACTATATAGTATACCGGCTGATACTTCTGCTTAAGGGAACACGAGCTATGCAGGTTATCTGGGGCGTGTTTATCCTCGCTGTAGTTACAGCCGTGGCTAAATTTCTCAATCTGCATGCAACAGTCTGGTTCATGCAGCAGTTCTGGCTGGCCGGTATCTTCATGCTGATAGTCGTCTTCCAGCCGGAGATACGTTTCGCCCTGGCCAACATAGGCTCCAACCCGCTAGGCCGGATGATGGTTTCGCAGGAATACCGCTTTATCGGAGAGATGATGGAGGCCCTGCGCTCCGCGGTAGCGGAGAAGATGGGGATGCTGATAGTGCTGGAGCAGGACATGGCTCTGCGCGAAATCGTGGACACCGGCGTGCGGATAAATGGCGAGGTGTCCAAGGAAATACTGCTTACGGTCTTTCACGACAACACCATGCTGCACGACGGCGCCGCGATTATAGCCAATAACCGCCTGGTGGCCGCCGGCTGCATCCTGCCGCTGACAGAGCAGCAGGAACTTTCCAAGATCCTGGGCATGCGGCACCGAGCCGCCCTCGGCCTCAGCGAAGTGGCCGATGCCATAATCATTATAGTTTCGGAGGAGACCGGTATGCTTTCGGTGGCCCGGAACGGAAAGCTGCAGCAGGCCGTGGACCCGAAGGACCTCGAGGCCATGCTGTACCAGCTCTACCGCTCCAAGGCTGAAAAGACGCTGCTCCGCCGGAATTCCAGACAGGATACGCCCCCGCCGCCCGCGGCGCCGGCCTCCTGAGCGCTCGTACCCCGCAATATGAATATCCCCGAACTCCTGACCCGGAACTGGCAGATAAAACTGCTCTCGCTAATCATAGCGCTGCTGATTTGGTACTTCATAACCAGCGGCGTCTGATTCCCGTAATTATTCCGGCCTGTGTCCAGTAACTTCCGTTGCCGGGATTTTCGCGCAATCATATATTTCCCGTGTTTAGATTTACTAAAATTTATAAAGTAAGATTAGGCGGGGCGAATTTCGGAACGATACCATGTTTAAAAAAATATTACTGGTGGACGACGATAAACTGGTGCTGAATTCAACGCGCCGGTACCTTGAGACGCACGGGTTCAACGTGGCGGCGGCCGATAACGGCGCCGAGGCCGTGGCGCTGGCCCGGAATTCAAAACCCGACCTGGTGATAACCGACGCCGAAATGAAGGGGCTGGACGGGTTCACCCTCTGTAAAGCTATCAAGGAGACGGAAGGCTTCAGCAAGGTGCCGGTAATAATAATTTCAGGCAGCAAGATCAGCGAGGAAGATATTCTGGCCGGCTACAACCGCGGCGCGGACGATTATATCCTTAAGCCTTTTTCTTTCCCGGTGCTGCTGGCCAAGCTGAACGCAGTGATGAAGCGCTACGAGGGCGTGGCCGAGAAGACCGAGAAGATCAGCAAGCTGGGCATGGTGATAGACCCGGCAGGGCGCACGGTTACGATAAAGAAGGGGACTATCAACCTTACCCGCAAGGAATTCGACCTGCTGATGGCGCTGATCACCGAAGAGGGGCGGCTGCTGGGCGTGCCCTACCTGCTGGAAACGGTCTGGGGCTACGATCCGGCCAGCTATAATGACCCGCACACCGTGGGGGTCCACGCTTCTTCCCTGCGCAAAAAGCTGGGCGCCGAGATAGGCTCCCATATAATAAGCGTGACCGGGCACGGCTATAAATTCGAATAACCCACTTCCGGCGTGTTAAAGTCCGTTTCTGGAGGCCTTCGGTACCACCGAAGGCCTCCAGTTATTTGATAGTAATTTGACAATTCCTTGGTTTTTCCATTACACCCCTCTGTTATATTATGGATGTAGAAGCGTAGAAGAGGAGGGGTTATGAAAACTGCAAAATGCTCCAAACTGATCCTGACCGGCGCCTTATCCCTTTTGATCTTCACTCCTCCGCTTACCGCCGCCGAAGACGTTTACAAGACCATGGCGAATGACTTTGCCAAGTACTCCACAAACAAGAAAGTAAAGAACGTGGCCATGATAGGTTTTTCACGCAAGGCCCACACCTCTAAGGAAGAGAGCGAATATATTTCCGAAAAACTGATGTCCTGCATGGTGGCCTCAGGCAAAGTAAATATGGTGGAACGTTCCCAGCTGGACAAGGTGCTCGAAGAGCGCCGCCTGGCGGCTTCCGGAGTAACAGAGGAAGAGGCCGGTTCCCAGAAGAAGATCAATCCCAGCGACGCTATCATAGTCGGTATGATTTTCGGAACCAAGAATCAGCTGCGGATAATAGCCAAGATGATAGACCCGCTGACCGGCGCGGTGCTGCATACGGTGGAGGCGCAGACCGAGCGGCAGTGGGACATTCAGCCCGACCGCCCCGAGTTCTCGTTTGATGTGCCCGACCTTAAAGAGATAGCGGCCATGTTCGGGGAGCAGGATTTTCAGCCGGCTTTCGTGGATTTCCGCGACGCGCCGGCAAGCCTGAACAGCGAGAGCTGCAACGCCCGCCGCGCGCGCCTGGGCGCCATGCAGACGGCGGCCCTAGAGGTGAAGGCCAAGTACTGGGCGCTGCAGATGCGCGATCCTAACTTCAGCAACACCCAGCTTACGCGCAATCCCGGCGGGGAGATCAAGGACGACGCCGCCAGGAAGCAGTTCTACCGCCTGCTGGACGGCTATCACCGCGCGGCCCAGGCCCCCAGTTTAAGCGTGGCCGAGATGGATACGGTTATAACGGTAATGGCGGAAGAAGGTAAGGTTTCCGACGACTGCGGGCTGCATTAAGAGCGGGGTGGTTCTATTTCTTCCCGGTCACTTTCTCTATCATTTCTCTTATCTCGTCTATGCCAAACGGCTTTATCAGGAAGCCGTCAACTTCCACGCCCGGAACAATGGGGCTGGTGATGTTGGAGACGGAGCCGGTAATGACTACGATGCGCATACCGGGGCAGAGGGCGCGCACTTTGGTGATAACTTCCTCGCCGCGCATGTCGGGCATCTTAAGGTCGCAAATCACCGCGGCAAATTCTCCGGCGCGGACCAGTTCCAGCGCGGCCAGGCCGTTGGAGGCTTCTATAACTTCCCAACCCCGGCTGGTAAGGGCCCGGCGCACGTAATTCCGCACCATGTCCTCGTCGTCGACAATAAGGATCCTTCCGGTCATACGGGCAGGGTCACCGTGAAGGCGGAGCCTTTGCCCGCTTCGCTGCGGGCCGTAATGGCCCCGCTATGTTTATTGATTATTCCCAGGCAGACCGAGAGCCCCAGGCCCGTGCCTTTGCCCACGGGCTTGGTGGTGAAGAACGGGTCGAAGATCTTTCCCAGGATGTCCTGCGGAATGCCGGCGCCGGTGTCGGAGACCGTTATCTCCACGGTTTCCTTGGTGCCTATGGCCGAGCTGCGCGTGGTCACCGTAATAGCCCCGCCCTCCGGCATAGCGTCCCGGGCGTTAGTAAGCAGATTCAGGAAAACCTGCATAAGCTGCTGGAAGTCGGCGTTCACCATGGGCAAGCCGTCGGTGAACTTCCGGTCTATTTTTACGCGCTTCAGCTCCATCTGCCTGGCGCAGAGGGTGAGCGTCTCTTCCATAGCCTCGTTCACGTTGACCGGCTCGGGATGGAATTTTTCCTGGTGGGCGAAAGAAAGCAGCGAGGTGATGATCTTCTTGCACCGAAAGACGGCCTTTTCAATGTCCTTAAGGTCCTGGTGGCTCTGCGTGTCCGCCGGGGTTGTTTCCAGGACCAGCTGTGTGAGGCCGAGGATGCCGGAAAGCGGGTTGTTGATTTCGTGGGCGAGGCCGCCGGCCAGCTGGCCCAGGGCCGACATCTTCTCGGCCTGGATAAGCTGCGACTGCGTTTCCTGCAGCTGCCGGTACAGGCCGGAGTTGCGCAGCGCCAGGTTGACCAGCGAGCCGAAGATCTTGGCGCGCTGCATGTCGTCCTCGCTGAAATACTCCTCGTCCTCGGTGCGGTTCAGGTTTATCAGGCCGACGGGTTTGTTCTCCTCCATCAGCGGCAGGAACATGGCGAACTTGATCTGGGCGAGGCCGTCTATGTCCGAGAATTTCTTATCCAGGGACGGCGCGTCCACCAGCAGCGCGGAATTAGAGCCGGCGCCCAGCTGGCCGAGCATCCTGGCGCAGAGCTTGAGTCTGGATTCCTTCTGGGCCCCGTCCTCCAGCCCGTCGGAGGCCGCTATGCGGTAGCCGCCGTCCCGGTCCGGCAGCACCAGCAGGGATTCTTCCGCTTTAAGGATCCTGCCGAGGGAATCTATAATGACCCTGAGCTGTTCGTCGGGCCGGATGGTTGAAAAGATGGCTTTTGAGATATCGTTGAATTTCTTTTTCTGCAGGGCCCGATCCACTACCGTGAACAGCTCTTTGATCTCGAAAGGCTTGTGCAGGTAGTCGAAGGCGCCTTTGCGCATGCTTTGGATGGCGGTGCCCATGGTGCCGTGCCCGGTAGCGATGATCACTTCCACTTCGGGGTCGAGTTTCTTCATTTCGCCCAGGGCGGTGATGCCGTCCATGCCCGGCATCTGGATGTCCATGATCACCAGGTCGAACTTCTCGGCGCCCACCTTTTGCACTCCCTGCGCGCCGTCGTAGGCCAGCGAGACGGCATAGCCGTGGGCCATAAGCGAGGCCGAGATCATTTCGGCTATTTGGACTTCATCGTCAACTACCAGTATATTTGCTTTGGTCGTCATAGTTGTAAATTCAGTTCCGCGCCCGTAAAAGAATTGTATAAAAAAATCCGGCTTAGAAATGAAAAAACCCCTTGCGGGGCTTTTTCAATCTGGCGGAGTTTTAGGGATAAAGTTCGACACTACTTTGCCGAACATCCCGCGGAATCTTTATAAATACCACTTTCCGCTCCGTTTCCTCGTTCTCTAGGCCGTTGACCGCT